>JBOHFC010000043.1:0-4539 GCA_050701375.1 Pseudonocardiaceae bacterium | reverse complement strand
GTGATGGTGATCTGGTTCGTCACGCTCGCCGTGCTCGGCCTGCCGCACATCGTGGCCCACCCGGGCGTGCTGCTGGGACTGTCGCCGACCTACGTCGTCTCGTTCATCGCGGGCCACCCCTTCACCGCCTTCATCGCGATGGGCGCGGTGGTGCTGGTGATCACGGGTGCCGAGGCGCTCTACGCCGACATGGGCCACTTCGGAAGGCTGCCGATCCGCGTGGCGTGGTTCGCCGTCGCCTTCCCGGCGCTGATCATCAACTACCTGGGCCAGGCCGCGCTGATCCTCGACGACCCGCACGCCGCCACGAGCCCCTTCTACCTGCTGGCACCGAGCTGGGCGCAGCTCCCGCTGGTCGTGTTGGCCACGATCGCCACGGTCATCGCATCGCAGGCGGTGATCTCCGGGGCCTTCTCGATGTCACGGCAGGCGGTGCGGCTGGGCTTCCTGCCCCATCTCACCGTGCGGCAGACCTCGACGAAGGAGAGCGGCCAGATCTACGTGCCTGCGGTGAACTGGCTGCTGTTCGGGGGCGTCCTGGTGCTCATTGTGACGTTCCGGTCGTCGGCGAGCCTGGCCACGGCCTACGGCCTCGCGGTGACCGGCACCCTGCTGCTGACCACCACGCTGTTCCTCTTGTACGCCGCGGCGGCGTGGCACTGGGCGCGGTGGAAGCTCGTGCTCGTGGCGGTGGTCTTCGGCGGCGTGGAACTGATCTATCTCGGCGCCAACCTCACCAAGGTCACGCACGGCGGCTGGCTGCCGCTGTTGATCGCGGCGATCGTCGTTACGGTGATGACCACCTGGCAGCGTGGCCGGCGCATCATCACCGCACGGCGCGTCGAGCTCGAGGGCCCGCTCCCCGAGTTCGTTGAGCGTCTGCACGCCAAGGGCATCGCCCGGGTGCCGGGCACCGCGGTCTTCCCGCATCCGACGAACCGCACCACCACACTCGCCTTGCGTGCGAACGTGGAGTTCAACCATGTTCTGCACGAGCGTGTCGTGATCATCTCGGTCACATCGGAGAATGTGCCGCACGTCCCGCCCGCGGAACAGTTGACGATCGACGAGCTCGGCTACGCCGACGACGGGATCGTGCACCTCTCGGCCCGCTTCGGCTTCCAGGACGACCAGGACATCCCCGCGGTGCTGCGCGAGGCCCGCGGATTGTCCGGCGAGCTCGATCTTGACCCGGACAACGCGTACTACTTCCTCTCCCGCATCACCATCGAGCGCAGCCGTCACCCGGGCATGGGCACCTGGCGCAAACGCCTCTTCATCGGGCTCTCGCACAACGCCGCCACACCCGCCACCTACTTCAAACTGCCCGTCGACCGCACCGTCGTGATGGGCTCACGAATCGAACTCTGACCACATCCGCGAACCTACGCTGTCAGGTCTTCGGAGTGTCAGCTGAGCTCGCGGTCGGCGAGCTGCCGGCGATGCACGGCCGACAGCCGCTGGTCGATGGTTGGGTGCAGCGGTTCAGTCCGCTGCTGATCGACGTGGCCCGACCTGGCCGCCACGCGTTGCGGTGATCGGTGGTTCGACGCGGGTCCGTGTGCGGCGACGCTCGGTGGAGGGAAACCGCTCTCCTTCGTTCGCCTCGTCTCGAAGCCACTGCAGACCCTTGGTGAGCAGCTCGTCCAGGAGTTCGTTTTGGGTCAGCTCCGGCCGGCCGCGCCCTCGCATGAACAACACCGCGTCGTGGAGCTGGTCGGCGAGCGACTCATCCACCTTCAGCGGTCGTCGTCGAGCTGGCTGCCTCTCTGCCGCGGGGGCGCCTTGGGCGCCTGAGGCGTCTCGGGCTCCCGCAGATCCTCCGGCGCGTGACGGGTTCGTCCCAAGGGCGGGGGCAACAGGTTTCCCGACCAGTCGGTCTTCCGCGCTCGTTCCGAATTCAGGGAGTCGCGCCAGTCCACCACGGCGTCGCTCAGGCATGGGCCGCTACCTCCACCGCTCGCGGCACCAGCAGTTCAGCGACTGCGGCGCGGTATTCGCGGTCACCTGTTCCGCCCGGGTCGTACCAATTGATCGGTTGCTGCGCGGAGAACGCCTCACCGTGGCGGGTGCTCTCGTGGATGACGGTGCTCAGCAGCTCGTTCGGAAAGTGCTCTCGTAGCGTGTCGAGCACATCAGCAACGACCTTCGAAGTGTGCTTGCCGTACATCGAAACCCGACACGGGAGCACGCCGGAGATGCGGAGATCGGCGTTCAGGCGACGCCGGACCTTGTCGATCAGCCGGGTTAGTTTTGGCAGCTCGTCTAGCTCCATCGCTCCTGCTGCCAGGGGAATGAGCACGTCATCCGCAGCCGCAAGGCCCATGATGGTTAGCAGGCCTAAGTCCCCGGGGCAGTCGATGACGACGAAGTCCCGTGGCGTGGCCCGCTCCAGCGCATCCAGAAGGGCATGCTGCACACCCGCTTCTCCGCCGAACTGACGGTCGGCGTCAGCTAGCTCCGCGGACGCCCGGACCAACTCCAGACGGTCCACAGCAGTGGACCTGATCACGTCATCGAGCGGACGGTCGTCGCGAAACACCTCGACTAGATCCGTGTTGGCAGGTGAGTGCCCGAGCCACTTGGTCGCGGACCCCTGATCGTCGAGGTCGACCAGGACCGTCCGGTAGCCCATCGACGCTGCGATCGCAGCAAGGTTGACGGACGTCGTGGTCTTCCCAGTCCCACCCTTGTTATTCGCTACGGCGGTTGTCCTCATCCGCCGTCCTGCCTGCTCGTCACGAGCATCGACCGCGTGGCGTCCCGTCATACGCTGGCTTCCTCCATCGGCCCCTAAGGAGTCCAAGGCGCCAGAAGATACCGAGGCGCCCTGGACGTCACCCGCCGGGTCGAGGCTGTACTCGCGCGCTGGCGCGGCGGCCCGCGAATCAGGGTGGTGCCGACAGACGAGCGGTTTGCCAAACTGGTCGGCGCGATCCTGCACGATACGGGCGCCGGCGGTGCCTTGTTCCGTCAGGAGAGCAGCGCGCGGATGTCGTCAGCGTTCAGGGCGGTGCCGAAGACGTTGCCGTCGTTCATGACGCCGGCGAACAGCTCCGCCTTGCGGTTCGCCAGGGCCAGCACCTTCTCCTCGATGGTGTCCTTGGCGATGAGGCGGTACACCATGACGTTGCGGGTCTGTCCGATGCGGTGCGTCCGGTCCACCGCTTGGGCCTCGGTGGCGGGGTTCCACCACGGGTCGAGCAGGAAGCAGTAGTCGGCCTCGGTCAGGTTCAGCCCGAACCCACCCGCTTTGAGGCTGATCAGGAAGACCGGAACTGTGCCGTCCTTGAACCGCCGCACGACCTCGGGGCGGTTGCGGGTCGAGCCGTCGAGATAGCTGTAGGCCATGCCGGCGCCGTCGAGCCGCTCGCGGACGTGCGCGAGGAAGCCGGTGAACTGGCTGAACACCAGGGCCCGGTGCCCCCCGTCGACCACCTCGCCGAGCTGGTCGACCAGTGCGTCGATCTTGGCGCAGCCCAGCTGCCGGTGCTCGGGCTCGACGAGCCCAGGATGCAGGCTGAGCTGGCGCAGCAGGGTCAGCGAGCGCAGGATCGTGAACCGGTTGCGGTCTACGTCGTCGATCAGCCCGAGCACCTTCTGCCGCTCCCGCTGCAGGTGCCGCTGGTAGATGCGGCGGTGCCGCGGGTCGAGCTCCACCTCGAGCAGCTGCTCCTGCTTCGCGGGCAGGTCGGCGGCCACCTGTTCCTTGGTCCGGCGCTTGACCAACGGCTTGATCCGTCGCCGCAGCCTGGCCAGCAGCTCGGCGTCGCCCCGCTTCTCGATCGGCCGAGCGTAGTGGTCGCAGAACCGGGTCGGGCTCGGGAACAGCCCCGGTGCGGTGATCGACAACAACGACCACAGCTCCATGAGGTTGTTCTCCATCGGGGTACCGGTGATCGCCAGCTTGAACGGTGCCGGAAACCGCCGCGCACACTGGTGGACCTTCGACTGGTGGTTCTTCGTGAACTGGGCCTCGTCCAGGATCAGGCCGGACCACTGCGCCGCGGCGTAGGCATCGGCGTCGAGGCGGAACAGGGTGTAGGAGGTGACCACGACCTCCGCGTCGGCCATCACGGCCGGCAGGTCCTGGCCCCGGCGGCGCAGGGTGTCGGCGATCGTCATCACCGCCAGGCCGGGTGCGAAGCGCGCCGCCTCGGCCGCCCAGTTCGACACCACGCTGGTCGGGGCGACGATCAGGAACGGCAACATGTCGGGGTCGGCCTGCTTGGCGTGGCAGATCAGGGCCAGCGCCTGCACCGTCTTGCCCAGCCCCATGTCGTCAGCCAGGATGCCGCCGAGCCTGTGCTGCCACAGGAACGCCAGCCAGCCGAACCCGTCGCGCTGGTAGGGCCGCAGCTGCGCGCACAGCGTGGTCGGCAGCTCCGTGCCCACGAGTCCGTCCAGCGACAGCAGGCCGGCGACCTGCTGCTGCCAGGCCCGCGCCTGACGGTCGATCACGCCCAGGCTGGCCAGTTCCTCCCACAGACTCGCCTGGAACCGGCTGATCCGCAGCGGACCGGCCGCAGCGTCCTGCAA
>JBOHFC010000042.1:0-8350 GCA_050701375.1 Pseudonocardiaceae bacterium | reverse complement strand
GGGTTCGCGATCTCCAGCAACCTCGTCACCGACATCGCCGGTCAGCTCGTCGCCACCGGACATGTCACCAACAGCCACCGCGCCGAGCTCGGCGTGCAGGTAGCGACCGTGCTCGACCCCAACGGAGCGCCCACCGGTGTCGGCATCGAAGCCGTCGTCCCGGGCGGTCCGGCCGCGGCCGCCGGACTGCGGGCCGGCGAGGTCGTCACTGCGGTGAACAACACACCCGTGCGCAGCACGTCGGAGCTGGCGGCGGCACTCGCCCACCTCGATCCCGGCCAAACCATCCCGGTCACCATCGCCATCAGCAAGGCCAGACCCGAACCGTCATGGTCACCCTCGGCCAGTTGCCCGGGAGTTAAGCGGCACCCCAACCCCACCTGAGCGCAGAGTCTGTCGTCGGGCTGTGCGCGCCAACGGCGTGGACGGGCCCCGTGAAAGTGTTTAGCGGTTTCGGAGGGCAGGTAGTCAGTGATTGAGCTGAAAGCGGGACGCATCAAGATCTCATCGAGGAGGGACGCTGTGGCCGCACCAAAGATCGCCTACGTAAAGATTGCCTCTTTGTTGGGTCGGGCGAGCAGGGCCCCCAAGCCGGGTGCGACGCGGCCGCCGGACCAACTCCCGGTACTAACCCGGGGCGCGCACCGTCGTCCCGAGGACGGGGCGTGCGTGATGGAGTACGTCTCGGTGCTGGCCGGAAGCCCGTTTAGCGACCATCCCGAGTGCACGCATCCGGCGCTGGCCAAGCTCGCCCGGGTGGTCAACGACCAGATCGAAGACGACGACGTCCGCAGCCGGCTGGTGCTGCTGGCCCCGGATTTGGCCGAAACCGGGCACCGAGACGCCCGGATCACCCCCACCCTCGAGGCCTGCTGCCTGCGGGCCGCCGCCGTGGCCGGGCAGACCGGGCAGACGTTGCAGCGACTGGCCCGCGTCGACGGCCGGCTCAACCGGCTTGAGCGCCACAGCTGGGCGCGCGTTCTGGCGCAGTACGGGGGGCTCTTGAGGCCACCTGAGGTCACCGTGATGCAGGCCTTCCGCCTGGCAGACGCGCGGCTGCGGCACCTCCCAGCAAACGAGCGTGACGACCGGCTGTCCGAGCTACTCCTAGCCGCGGTCACCAACTGCCGCCGGTTGACCGACCCACCGACGGCCGGTGCGATCCCGGCCCCGCGGCAGCGATCCGGGCGGCGTCACGTCGGATGATCGCAGCGAGCCCTTTGCTCGCGGATCAGGGAAGTGAGCCTCCAGCGCCGGTGTCCGCGTCGACGACAGCGGGCCATTGATCGACGCAGGATGGTACCTGGGCGGGACCGGACCTACCCCGCGACGTCGCCACCGCCCTGGCCTCGGAATCCGAACGCCTCAGCGCCGCCCTGCTCTGCGGGCCCTCAGGTGGTGGCGGATCAGCATCACCACAAGGATCGTGCCGAAGCCGACCAGGAAGCCGACCGGCACCACGCTCTCACGGTTCCCGACGATCATCATGAATAGCGCGAAGGCAGAGAACCATCCCGCGATGGGACCTGCGACGGGGAACCTGCCGTGCCAACCCCAGGCAGCCGACGGTTCCTCGTTCGGATCCACACCGTGGCCCGGGTGCACATCGCGGGTCGAGTCCTGGTCGGCGGGGTGGTGATCGGTCACGGTCATGAAATCATCATCGCAATACCAGCGGTCGGCGCAAGTTGAACCAGCTACCGCGCACGCATGACAGCGCCCCCTCAACGTATACCCGCCGGTGCTACAGCGTATGGGTGTCGAGGAGGCATTGTTGCGTTGTCGGAAAGCAGGTAGGGGTGACCGATGGGCGCCTTGATCAGATGGCGAGGGCGAGTTCGGCGAAGGCCGCCGGGAGCCGATGCTGTGGGTCAAGCTCCACGCTGAGTTCGTAGTGGCCGCGGCGGAGATTCTGCACGAATGCGTGTCCGCTGCTGATTACCCGGGCCGAGCGGAGCTGTTTGAGGCCACGCATCGGCCTGAGTCGCGACTTGAGCCGTCCATGATCGGACTCGATCGGGCATACTGCTCCATGACATGGCACGCGGAGGGCAGCAACTCATCGAGCACCCGCAAGTGGGCAGATGCCCGGTCGGTATTCACCTCGCTCGGGCGTGCGCCGTGCTCTAGCCAGCCCTTTCGCACCACCCCGGGCGTCTCGCAGGTGGGGCCAACCAGCTTCGCTCAACACGGCGATGCGGTTCTCCCTGGCGCTCATGAGTTCGGTCGTGGCGTGCACCGCGCGGCCCGGTGTGATGGCGCGGCCGGAGGCGGCATACGTGACCTGGACGCCCCCTGGAGATCCGATCGGTCCGGGTTGTCGATCGGGGCTTGCCCGGGGCGTCGTGGTGGTGTGACACCCGGCGGCGGACCGGTCAGAGCCCGGTCGCGGGCACCTACACCGGCCGGGACGAGGTCGGGAACTTCTTCGCCAAGATGTACAAGACCTACGGCGACACGCTGCGCCGTGAACGCCACGCCACCGTGTTGCGCGGGGGCCACGCGCTGCACCCCACCGGCACGGCGACCTCGATCCGCCGAAACGACTCCGGCGGGGTCATCGTCACCGACGGGGCGTTCGCCGAGACCAAGGAGACCCTGGGCGGCTACTACGTGATCGAGGCCGCCGACCTCGACGAGGCCCTGGTACTGGCCACGCAGGTCCCGGCGCCGTTCGGTGGGGTCGAGGTCCGCCCGGTCCGCACCTTCGACTGACCCAGCTGACCATGACCGCGATCCCGGCGGTGGTGGCCGCGGTCGCCGACGCGCACCGCCGCGAGTGGGCCTTCGTGCTCGCCGCGACGGTGCGCGTCACCGGCGATCTGGACCTGGCCGAGGAATGCGTGCAAGACGCCTACGCCCGGGCCCTGCGCAGCTGGCAGACCGGGATACCGCACAATCCCGGCGCGTGGCTGACCACCACCGCTCGGCGCCGTGCGCTGGACCTGCACCGCCGCGGCCGGCGACCCGGGGGCGATCCCCGACGACCGGTTGCGGTTGGTGTTCACCTGCTGCCACCCCAGCCTGGCACCCCAAGCGCAGGTGGCGCTGACCCTGCGGCTGCTGTGCGGGCTCACCACCGTCGAAGTGGCGCGGGCGTTCCTGATCAGCGAGCCGACGATGGCGGCGCGGATCACCCGCGCCAAGAAGAAGATCACCGCCGCGCGGATCCCCTACCAGGTACCGACCGCTGCCGAGCTGCCGGCCCGGATCGACGCCGTGCTCACGGTGGTGCACCTGGTGTTCGCCACCGGGCACGCCGCCCCGGTCGGGGCTGACCTGGTCCGCCGGGACTTACTCGAACGCGCGCTGGACCTGGCCCGGATGCTCCGTACCCTGCTACCCACCGACCCCGACGTGGCCGGGCTGCTGGGGTTGATCCTGCTCACCGACGCCCGCCGCGACACCCGCCTCGACGCCGACGGTCGACTGGTGCTGCTCGCCGAGGCCGACCGCACCCAATGGGACCGGACCGCGATCGCCGAGGGGATCACCCTGGTGCGGGAGGCGCTGCGTCGCCGCCCACCCGGACGGTTCGCGCTGATGGCCGCCATCGCCGCGGTACACGACGAAGCCCCCGACGTCCGCAGCACCGACTGGACCGAAATCGTCGCCCTCTACCACCTGCTCGTGGCGATCTGGCCGTCCCCGGTGGTCGCGCTCAACCGCGCGGTCGCGATCGGGTTCGCCGAGGGACCCGCCGCCGGGCTCGCCGCCCTCGAGGAACTGGCCGCCGAACCACAGCTCGCCGGCTACGGCTACCTCTCCGCCGCCCGCGCCGACTTCCTGCGCCAACTCGGCCACACCGCCCAGGCACGAACCGCCTACCAAGAGGCGCTGCTCCTGACCGAGAGAACGCGAGTTCCTCACCACCCGCCTCACCCAACTAGACCAGTGAGACCATGACACGCTGGCCACCTCGCCGGCACCGTTCGCCTTTCCCGCGTGGTCGAAACCGCACGCCACTGGACCGCTGATGGTGATCGGGCCATCGATGAACGCCAACTGTCCGCCGTCCCTGGTGGGGCAGCTGGGCGGTGCACTGGAAGGTGTATCCCTCGCCGGGGGCGAGCCTCTTGCGGACCGGAACGGTGTAAAGGAACACGGGTGCGCCGTTGAACTGCAGCTGGGGCTTGCCCATTTGCCCGGTATCGACATCCATCGGCATCGCGGTGGGATTGCCCAAAGCGATGGTCAGTCGCTCCCACAGGTCCGATCCGCACACACAGGTGGCGGACATTGTGATGATCGCGTCGGTGGGTTGTTCGATGACCGGGTCGTCACGGGTTTCGAACCGGACGTCGCCGGGGGCGTGGATGATGGCGCCGCGCATGTCGGTGTTCCTCTCTAGCTAGTACTTGGTGGGCTCAGGTAGCTGGTGGGCCGGGCCGGTGGTCAGTCGCCGAAGGCCTGCTTGGCGACGGTCATCGCGGACATGGCGCGCGGCCAGCCGGCGTAGAAGGCGATGTGGGTGATCGCCTCCTTCAGTTCGGTCTCGGTGTTGCCGTTCTCTTTGGCCAGGCCGAGGTGGTAGACGAGCTGGTCGGTCGCGCCGAGCGCGGCCAGCACACTGACGGTGATCAGGCTGCGTTGTTTCGACGAGAGTTCGGCGCGCGGCCAGACCTGGCCGAACAGCACGTCGTCGGTGAAGTGGACGAAGTCGGGGGCGAAGTCGCCGAACACCTTCTGAGCACTGGACGGTTCCTTCTGCTCGGTCATGACGGGTTCCTTTCGATGGCTCGCGGTCAGGGTCAGGGTTGCGGGACCAGTCGGAGGGTGGCGACGACGGCCGGTTCGGCGAGCATCGTGCGTAGGTAGCTCTCGCCGTAGCGGGCGTACTTGTCTCGGTAGGCGTCATCGATCACGTCGCGCACCTCATCGCTCGGATGGACGAAGGCGATGTCGCGCCGCAGCCCGTCGCGGCGGACGCTGCCGCTCGAGTGGCGGCTCGCGTGCCGGTACCAGGCGCCGGTGGCGCCGCGGTAGGAACGCACATACAGCGCGCCGTCCACGGCCACAACCCAGATCGGCACGAACGCCCGCAGCGAGCCGTCCTCACGGCGGGTGCTGATCTCGATCTCTTCAGCGTTGCCCAACCTGCCCAGGTCGTCGTCGGATGGCCAGGCGTCGGTGTCGGTGTCGGTCATGAGTTCTCCCGTGTCGTGGGCAGGAACAGGGCGAGCACGGCGGTGAGCGCGAGGACAACGCCGGCGATGAGCAGGCTGGTGTGCACGCCGCGCACGAACGTGTCCGGGTCTGCGAGCAGCCCACCGAACACCGCTACGGCCAGTGCGCCGCCGACCTGGCGGCTGGTGTTGAACACACCGGACGCGACGCCGGCCCTGCGTGCGGGCACGGTGTCGAGCAGTACGGCGGTGGCCGGCGGGGACACCGTCGGCCCGCCGAGGCCGACCAGGCTCATCAGCCCGGCCAGCAGCCAGGGCGGCGTCGACGCGGGCATCAGGCCGATGGCGGTCAGGCCCAGGGCCATCAGCACCAGGCCGGTGACGATGATTGTCTTTCGGCCCAGGTGTTCGCCCAGCCGCGCGGAGAATGGCGTCAGCACCGCGCCGATGATGATCATCGGCAGGAACACGACGCCGGGTCTGCGGTGCGGTGAGTCCGCGGTGCTGCTGCAGGAAGAGGCTGATGACGAACGGCAGCCCGTAGTAGCCGACCATGAACGCGAAGCCGCTGGCCTCAGCCGCCAGTCGACGAGGGTGAGCACGCCGCCGAGCACCGGGCCCGACGACGATGCCACGGCGCCGCCCATCGCCCACACCCCGACCGCGCGACCGCGAGCCTTCGTATCGGGGAACGCCTGTCGGATCAACGCCATCGAGGACGGCATCATCGACGCGGCCGCGGTACCTTGCACGAACCGCGCGGCGATCAACGCGCCCAGGCTCGGCGCGAGCCCGCACGCGACGGAGGCGAGCACGAACACGACCATGCCCGCACCGAACGCTCGCCGCCCGCCGCTCGCCGATCCGGTCGCTCAACGACCCAGCCGACAACAGCAACGCGGCGCACATCAGCGGGTACCCGTCAACAACCAACTGCAACCCGGCGACACCGCCACCCAGATCGGTGCGGATGGTCGGCAGGGTCACGTTGACCACGACGGCGTCCAGCGTCACGACGAAGAACCCGAGCACAGCCGCGGCTAACGCTGAACTGGCGTGCCAGTCACCGCTGCTCACGGCAGTCCCCGCGTCCGCGTGAATCGACCCCGGGCCGGACGCGGCGGCCCTGGTGATGGTCGTGGTGGTCGGCGAGTGTCACGCCACCCAGCAAACCGCCGCTTAGGCTCGCGTGGGAGGGCGAACGAGAGGGGGTAGAAGCTAGACCTCCCTCACACTGTCGACGCTCGTAACGTGGACGTCGTGGACAACCGAGCCGAGATCCGCGACTTCCTCGCCACCCGCCGCGCCAAGATCACCCCCGAGCAGGTAGGACTGCCGGCAGGCGATCGCCGCCGGGTGCCCGGGCTGCGTCGCGAAGAAGTCGCCGTGCTCGCCGGGGTCAGCACCGACTGGTACATCCGATTGGAGAAGGGCCACATCAGCGGCGTGTCCGACGACGTCCTCGACGCCGTGGCCCGTGCGCTGCAGCTGAACGAGGCCGAACGCGACCACCTGTTCAACCTCGCCCGCGCCGCGAAACCCTCACGCACCCCCCGTCGGCGCCGAAAGGTCTCGATCCCGCCGAGTGTCCAGCGGGTGCTCGACTCCATGACCGGCACGGCCGCGTTCGTCCGCAACGGCCGGCTGGACATCCTGGGCAGCAACCAGCTCGGCCGCGCCCTGTACTCGCCCGTGCTCGACGAGCCGGCCCACCGCGGCAACATCGCCCGCTTCGACTTCCTCGACCCCCGCGCCAGCGACTACTACCCCGACCACGACGGCGCGCTCGGCATCGCCGTCGCGCTGGTGCGCACCGAGGCCGGCCGCAACCCGCACGACAAGGACCTCACTGAACTCGTCGGCGAACTGGCAACACGGAGCGAGGCCTTCCGCACCCGGTGGGCGACCCACGACGTCCGCATCCACCGCGGTGGAGTGAAGATGTTCAACCACCCCGTCGTCGGCTACCTCGAACTGGCCTACGACTCCATGGACCTCGCCGCCGCGCCAGGGCTCGTCCTCACCGCCTACACCGCCGAGCCCGCCACCGCATCAGCCGACGCACTTGCGTTGCTGGCCTCCTGGGCCGCCACCGAGACCAACGCCACCGACGTCGGCGGACACGCCCAGCCCACGCGACTGATCCAGGCGGCGATCGCACCGCCGATCCCCCAAGTCCCTGTTCACCCCTGCTACCAAGGAGTTGCACCGTGGAACTGACCGCGCCCAGCCCGACCGCCAAGGCGCCCGACACGACTTTCACCGGCGACGTCTACGTCAACCCGATCAAGAAGGCGGCAGAGCCCTCCAGGCTGATCGCAAGCATCGTGCGGTTCACGCCCGGCGCCCGGACGAACTGGCACTCCCACGCGCTGGGCCAGACGTTGTTCTGCACCGACGGCGCCGGCCTCGTCGTCGGCCGCGATGGCACCGTCATCCGCTTGACCCCCGGCGACACCGTCTGGACGCCGCCCGGCGAGGAGCACTGGCACGGCGCCGGCGCCGACTGCATGATGAGCCACCTCGCGATGCTCGAAGGTGTCGAAGACGGCGACGGCACCACCTGGCTCGAGCCCGTCACCGACGAGCAGTACGCCCAGGCCAACCAGTCCTGAATCACCGGGAGCCGACGATGCACGAACGAATCCTCGCTCAGGGCCTGCGGGTATCCGCCATCGGACTGGGCTGCATGGGCATGTCACAGAGCTACGGCCCCAATCCCGGTAACCGCGACGACATGATCGCCGTCCTGAGCAGTGCCGTCGACACCGGCGTCACCTTCTTCGACACCGCCGAGGTCTACGGCCCGTACGTCAACGAGGAATTCGTCGGCCAGGCGCTGTCACCGATTCGCCGCGAGCGCGACGACATCGTCATTGCCACCAAGTTCGGCTGGCGAATCGAGAACAACACCTCCGTCGGGCTAGACAGCCGACCGGAGCAGATCGCCCGCGTCGCAGACGCCTCACTGCTCCGCCTCGGGATCGACACGATCGACCTGTTCTACCAGCACCGCGTCGACCCGGACGTGCCCATCGAAGACGTCGCCGGCGCGGTGGCCGAACTGGTCGACGCCGGAAAGGTCCGCTGCTTCGGTCTGTTCGAGGCGTCCGCGGCGACGATCCGCCGCGCCCACGCGGCGCACCCCGTCGCCGCGGTGCAGAGCGAGTACTCGCTGTGGACGCGCGATCCCGAAGCTGAGGTCCTGCCCACCGGCGCCGGAC
>JBOHFC010000041.1:0-5678 GCA_050701375.1 Pseudonocardiaceae bacterium | reverse complement strand
CGCGGGTCAAATCGTCGACGAATCCACGGAACGGGGCACCCGCTACCGGTGCGCGGAGAGTGCATCGTGACGTTCACCCGTTTAGGGGTGGAAGGGGTGGAGGACTTCCACCCCAACCCGCGCCGCTGTCAGCTCATATATACAACCAATTTGACTCTGACCTGCGGTTATGCGCGCGACGGTCGGACCGATTTTCGCGGGTTGGGGTGGAAGTCCTCCACCCCTTCCACCCCAAAAAACGTTCCCTATCGCAAACGCCGTCGGCGGGTCAGCGCGGCCTGTGCAGCCCGTGTGCCGACACCCCGCGACCGCTGGCACCAACGCTCGCCTGGAGAGCTGACCCCATGACCCCGAACGCCACCGCGCTGGCCGGCCAGCTCCAGGCGGCCAACGCCGACGCCGAACGGGTTCTGCACGAGCTCGCTGCCCGATACGACGGTGAGCAGCCCACCTGGACCAGCACCGTCAGCGGGCCGGTACGGGTGATCCTCGACAGGTTCGCGACCCGGCTGGCCCGCCGCGAATTCACCATGTGCCATCACCTGGCACCCGACGCGCTCGGCCCGACGTTCTGGGCTGCCTGGGCACCGGGACGGATCCGGTGTGCGGCCTGCGCGCAAGCCGCGGCGCAGCGAATCCAGAACACTCCCGAGGACCGCCGATGCGACGCCTGCCGCCGCGACCGGGGTCACATCCACGGCGGCCTGATCGTCGTCCCCGGCGCGGTCACCGAACTACCGGGGCGGCTGGGTGTGTGGCCACCGGTGACGGTCTGCCACGGCCTGTGCTGCCGGTGCTTCACCGCCGGTGGTGGAACGTGCACCACCAACGGACCACTGCCCGAGCGCAACGGCCCGCCACCGAGATGAACGGCGGCCCGGTGATGCCGGCGGATCGGTACATCGAGGCGGCCGCTCTGGTGGCCGGTTGTTCGGCGTGGCTGTTCTCGCGGATCTTGCGCTCTCCGAATGTGGCCGCGGTGCTGGCCAGCCCGCCGAGTTGGGTGGACCGGGCCGAGCTGAACGCCACCGTGTCAGCCGTTCACCGGGCCGGCCGGACCTTCGAGGCGGCTGCCACCGCGCCCGAACGCGAGGACGCGACCATGGTGGGCGCGGTGGTGCCAGACTGCCCGTCCGCGTGGACTGTCGCGCGGGCCGCGGAGTTTCTGCGGCTGTCGCCTCGGCGGGTGCAGGAGCTGGCGGCCGCCGAGCTGGGCGGTACTCGGATCGGCCGGGTCTGGCTGCTCGACGAGGTAGCGGTGCGGGAATACGAGCACCTACGGAGAGGCGTGACGTGAGGTCGACCGAGCGGATCGCCCGGCAGGCGTACGAGCAGCTGCCTGCGCGGGATAAGGCGCTGGTCATGTCCTGGCGCGACCTGGGCAACAGCTGGTGTGACTCGTTGCTCAATTCCGGCGTGCTGTCCAGGTCCGGTCGCCGTGTTCGCCCCGACGACGCGGCCCGTGCGGTCGAAAACGAGCGTTTCGATCAGACGATGCTCGACCGGCAGCGTCGGATGGCACCCATCGACGAAAACGTGCGTATGCGCGAAGCGGCGGAACACGAGTCCGCTCATTCGGTCGTCGCGAAATCGTTCGGCTTGACGGTGAAACTGATGTACACCCTGCCGGGTGGCACCGGAAGTTGCCTACACGAGGTCGGGACACCGTTCCAAACCGCCGCCATCGCGTTAGCGGGCGAGATGTGGATAGGCACCTTCCGATCGTTGGAGTTTTCCCGAGGGCCGCACGGCTGCGCGGCAGACAGGCGAATGGCCGTCGCCGCCCTGGGCGCCGATCATGTCGAGCTGAGGAAAGCGGACCGGTACTGCCACCAGGTTCTGAAGAATGAATTCGCCACCGTGTTAGCGATGGCGAATTCCCTTGAGCGAAATGGCTTTTACTTCTCATGAACTCCCCAGCGGCGGTATCGCGGCGGTTGCTGGGCGAGGTCCACCCCGGCCCGAGTCACGGTCCCTCGGCCCCGGGGATGGGCGACGTGCTGGGACCCCGGTCCGCTCTGCGGCCGGGCTGGGGTCCCAGCGCAGCTGAAGGATTCCTCGGCGCCGTTCTTGCGACCCCGGTACTCGCGAGCCCGTCAGTTGCCCACGAGTTCGAGGCCACCGACGGCGAGGCCGTCTACGACCTGATGGAGTCGATCAAATGACCCGTCACAATCACATCCGCCGGGGACCCATTGCCGGCCGGCTCCATCGAGCCACCAATCGAGTTACCGCGATTCCGGTGCGTCGCACTGAGGTCCAGAGCCAGGTCCCCGACGTCATCGGTCAAGACGACACCGAGCGGGATAAGGACGACGACGACGAAGGCAACGACGTCTGGGCCACCGGTGAGTTCTAAATGATGAGGAGACAGCAATGAATAGGATCACCACAACCCGAGGTGTCCGACCCACCAGCAGAGGCGCTGCCACCGTCTCGGCCTCGGCTTACCGAGCAGCCCACCGTGGCACAGTGCTCCGCGCCGACGGTGACGACAAGCCCGATGACGACAAGACGCAAGAGCGGGAAGCCACCCCACCAGAGTACGAAGGCGACGGAGACTCATGACAATGAACAGAAACGTACGCCGCGGGCCCGTGGTGTCGGGAGTGGCACACCCATTGCAACGAGGCACCGCGCGATCGATGACCCGCGCCACCCCGATCCCCTTCAAAGAGCCGGTGCCCAGCGCCACGCCCGCCGATAACCAGTCCGGCATGCCGAAGACGCCGACCGGGACACACGACCCGATCCCGACCGACGACACCGACGGCGATCGCGGTGGCCTCATGGACTGGTTAGACGAGCTGGGGTCGTAATGAGGAGCACCCGCATGCAACGCGCGACCCGCCAGGCGATGACGCGCCAGGCCCCGGTCATGGCGACCCGCATGCACGGCGCACCCGTTCACCGCGCAGCACAGGACGCCAACAAACCCAAGCGAGTACCCGAAGACATCGACGGCGGCCAGAGAATCGAGACGGTGGACAGCCCACCATCACCGGCCGATGTACCGGACGACATGGAATACGACCCGGGTGGCGAGGGCACGCCGGGAGTAGTCACGCCTCCGGTGCCGGCACCGGTACCCGGTGATGAGGATTCCGAAGTCAAGAAGGACAACGGCATGGATTACCTTTTGCCGTTGGGCGGAGACGACAGCGACTAATGCGACGCAGAGACTCCCCTGGCGGTTTACTCCTTTCCCGCCAGGGTGGAAGCGCCGACCCTGGTCTGAGTGACTGTCGTCCCCATTCAGACCAGGGTCCTGGCGCGGTGAGGAGTTGTCCCGATGCCCCGTCGCCCAGACGTTGCCTGCGCGGTGTGCGGCCGACTCATCTGGCGCGGAACGGGATCACGACCACCCGGTGAAAGCGTCTGCCGTCCCTGCCGCAAGACCGGTGTAGCGCGCGTCGTCGCCCAGCGCACCTGCGAACACTGCGGCAAGCCCTACCCGTGCATCGACCGGCGGCAACGCACCTGCGGCCGAACATGTGGTTACCAGCTCCTCCGCGACCGGCGCCAGTAGATGGTCCAGGGGTGCGGGACGCCATTGTTGGGGTTCCCCAATGTTGGGATTAGCCGACGATGTATGTGCACGAAGCGTGAGTAGTCACGGATAGTAGCTGTGACCGTGCGCGACTACCGCGCGGATCATGACGCTGGGTAAGCTGATTTTGGTGCTTGCAGTATCAGTGCAAGCACCACCGTTTGCCCTGGTTAGACTGCTGAGAGTGACGAGCGCTCGACGCTCCGCGCATACTGATAACGCTGCGTACATTAGAAATGCGCAGCGCGACCGAAAGGATCGCTTTTTCTAAGAATGCGCAATACGGCCATCTCGACATCGCCTCCCCGTCTCTCTCTTGATCACCTTCACGCTGCGTGGCCGATCACGCTCGGTGGCCGGTGACGCTCAGCAACCCCCGCGTTGATCATGACTCGGCGTGACTGTGGCTCAGGGTGACGGTCGCTCCGCGTGCTCGCCCTGGTCACGCTGCGTTTGTGATTGTCCGTCACCGACGATTACTGCACGTGCTGTCACTGACCGTGGTGCGGCACCCGCAGGAGGACTCCGACGCCTGGCGACGGCGGGCGCCGTGGCTGCGCAACGAGGTGGAGCGGCTGCTAGGGGAGGACATATCCGGCGCCGAACCCCATGGGGGGAGTCGTAAAGCCGGTCAAGGTAGTGGCACTACCTTGACCGGCGAACGAGGGTCCGACTACTTCACCGCCCGACTCAAGCGTGATGACCCCGAACTCGCCGCGCGCGTGGTCAACGGCGAGATCACCCCCAGTGCGGCCGCCCGGGCGAAGGGCTGGCGCAAGCCCCGGATCGTGATGATCTACGAACTAGTCACCGAAAGCTCGGCGAGCCGCGGGCAAGCGCCACCAGCTCGGCGGAGACGCCGGCTACCCCGGCCGAACCGCCGCGAAGTCCGTCGAACCCGTCCGGGCCGGTCGGGATTTCGGATCTTGGTCGCTGTGGTGGAACCGACCGGCCGCCGGGAGTGACGGGGTATACAAATCTGTATCGGCGGCCGGTCGGGGATCACTGGGGTAGGTCGTCGCAGCCCTCGCGGCACGGCCCGATCCAGTAGCCACCGGGTCCGAGCTCGACCAGCGGCACCCGATGCCCGCACTCGGGGATGAAGTAGCCATCCTGCCGCCGTCGTCGACGCTGGCCACGCTGGGACGCTGTAGCGCTGCCCGAACCGGCCGGCCGTTCGCTGCTGGGCTCGTTCACCGCAGCACCCCCGAAATTTCCTCGGGGTAGATCCGTGAGCAGTCCGCGCACGGCGTGCCCGCTGGTGGCTGGTCGTGGATGGCCACCAGTGTCAGCACCACCCCGCACGACGCGCTGGCCAGAGCGCCCGCGGCGTCGTCGCCACCGGGTTCGAGTAGGTGCACCCGCCCCCCGACCGGATCACGCGCCCAGCGCGGGCCTGGGCGGCTCACCGGGTGCTCCAGTCCCGCAGCACGGTGTGCAGGACGGTCAGGGCATCGCCGCGCAGCTCCCGGGCCACCGGCAGGCCACCGGGCAGCACCAGAGATGAGCGCCGGCGCCGGGTGGCGCTGCACGAGTCCGGCGCCCAGAACCCACCCAGGTAGATCTCGTCGCGCCAGTGCTCGGTCACCCGCACCCCCAGCAGCGGACCGTCCGGTCCGGGTGCGATCCGCTGGAAGGCGAATCCGTCGCGCTTGGCGACGTCGACCAGCGCCATGGCGGCCGCCACATCCGGGCTATCGGTCATGACCGGTGCGCGCGGGCCGGTCCATGTCGGTGTTCCACTGCCCCGCGAAACGGATGCAGTCCTGGCAGTACCGCACCTCGCACTGGCACCCGTCGTCGTCGCAGCTCGCGGACGGCAGCTCCGATTCGGCCATCACCTGGCCACAGAGCGTGAAGAAGTAGGCCCGCGCCCGGTACCGCTCGGTCAGCGCCCCATCAGCCGACACCAGATGAAAGACAGGGCTCACCGGCCAGCCCCCGCACCCACCGGGGGACCGGCGGCATCGGCGTTGACCTTCGCGGCATGGTCCAGACATCGCGGGCAGTAGGCCGTCATCCGCTCGCACTCGCACCCGGGCTCACACACCAGGTCCGGCAGCTCCCCCCTCGGCAGCTCCGCGCCACACAGCGCCAGATACACCCGGTGCCGGTGGCACTCATCGAG
>JBOHFC010000040.1:0-1856 GCA_050701375.1 Pseudonocardiaceae bacterium | reverse complement strand
ATGCGAGTCATGACTCGCATCGCCACTCACGGGTGGCGCAGCCACACCACGTGCGCTACCGCCCGCCAGGGCTGCAGCTGCACGAAGTTGGCTTGACCCCAGTTGAAGGTCGCGCCGCTGACCTCGTCGTATCCGAAAAAGTGGGCCAGCGGGTCGAGCCCCAGCGCGGGCAGGTCCAGCGAGACCATCCCGCTGACCGTGCTGAACGGATCCAGGGTGACCACGCAGATCACGGTGTCGCCGCTGGCGGGATCGGTCTTGGAATACGCCAGCAGCGACGGATTGTCCACCTGGTGAAACCGCAGCGTGCGCATTTGCTGCAGCGCTGGATGCGCCCGCCGTATCGCGTTGAGCCTGGTTATCCATGGCTCCAGCGATAGCCCTTGAGTCAATGCACCGGCAAAGTCTCGGGGGCGTAGCTGATATTTCTCGCTGTCCAGGTACTCCTCGCTACCCGGCGCCACCGCCATGTTCTCGAAGAGCTCGAATCCGGAGTAGACGCCCCATGAGGGCGACAGCGTGGCAGCCAGCGCGGCGCGGATGGCGAACATACCCGGGCCGCCCTGCTGTAGTGACTCGTGCAGGATGTCCGGGGTATTGACGAATAAGTTGGGCCGCATTTCGTCCGCTCTGGACGCCAGCTCCGTCGCGTACTCGGTGAGCTCTTGTTTTCCGGTGCGCCAGGTGAAGTAGGTGTAGGACTGGGTGAAACCGAGTCGGGCCAGCCCGTAAAGTCGAGCCGGCTGGGTGAACGCCTCGGCCAGGAAAAGCACATCCGGGTGGCGGTCCTTGACCTGCCAGATCAGCCACTGCCAGAAGTTCGGCGGCTTGGTGTGTGGGTTGTCTACCCGGAAGATCCGCACCCCGCGCTCTACCCAGAACAGCAGCACCCGCAGCATCTCCAGATAGCTACCGCGGGTGTCGGAGTCGAAGTTAAGGGGGTAAATGTCCTGGTAGCGCTTGGGCGGGTTCTCCGCATAGGCGATCGTCCCGTCCGGGCGGGTGGTGAACCACTCCTGGTGTTCCTTGGCCCACGGGTGATCGGGCGCGCATTGCAGCGCGTAATCCAGGGCGACCTCTATGCCGAGCTCGCGGGCCCTGGCGACGAAAGCCTCGAAGTCTTCCAATGTGCCCAGCCTGGGGTGCACGGTGTCGTGCCCGCCCTCGGCCGAACCGATCGCCCAGGGTGTACCGACGTCGTCGGGTCCGGCATGCAACGTGTTGTTGGGGCCCTTGCGGTTCACCTCACCGATCGGGTGGATCGGTGGCAGGTACACCACGTCGAAGCCCATCCGGGCGATCCGGTCCAGCTCACCGGTGGCGGTCGCGAAGGTTCCGTGCACGGCTTTGCCCTGGTCGTCCCAGCCGCCGGTAGACCGTGGGAAGAACTCATACCAGGAGCTGAAGAGCGCTCGGGGGCGGTCCACCCACACCTTGTGTGAAGCACCGCGGGTGATCAGATCACGCAGTGGGTCGGCAGTCAGCACATCGACCACCGGCCCGGCGAGCGCCGGCCCCACCCGCTCGTCGAGGGGTAGCCCGACATCCCGCAACGCCGCCGCCGCGGTGCTCAGCGCCGCTCGGTTGGCCTGCTGACTGGGGCGGCGAGCCGCCCGCTCCAGCAACCGGGCACCCACGATCAGGTCATTCCCCAACTCGGACACAGTCTGACCGGCGCCGATCTTCACCTCGACCGCGTGCCGCCAGGTCTCCCAGGGATCGGCCCAGCCATCCACCCGGAAGGTCCACCAACCCACCTCGTCAGCCACCACGGTCGCGGTGAACTGGTCGAGGCCTGGTGGCCCAGGCTGCATCCGGATCTGGCTACCCGACCCGTTGCCCGACCCGTTGCCCGA
>JBOHFC010000039.1:0-14082 GCA_050701375.1 Pseudonocardiaceae bacterium | reverse complement strand
GTGTCGGTGTGCTCCAGCTCCTGGGCAACCTGGATGATCTCCTTGTCCACGAAGGACCTGACCGTGTCCAGGATCTCTCGCTGGATCTCGGTGAGACCGGCGGTCTGGGCGAGCCGTGCCATGAGGCTCCTTTCGTTCGCGCGCCGGTGGCCTGGCAGCGAAGCACTGGCGAAGGCATCGCAGAGGTCTGGTGAAAACAGTAATGTCTTTGGTGACTTCGTGACCTCACTCAAGGGAACTTCCATGGGCGCACCAGCGCACACTTCTTCAGACCCGACCTTCTACCGGAGCCCCGCCGAGGCCGCCGCCGCACCGACCGAAAAACTCGCCTACGTCGTCGCCTTCGACCGCGCGGCGCAGCGACCCGACGCACTGACCGTCGTCGACGTCGACCCCGGCTCGCCGCGTTACGGGCGGGTGGTGGGCTGGGCGGATCTGCCCACCCTGGGCGATGAGCTGCACCACTTCGGCTGGAACGCCTGCAGCAGCGCGCTGGCCCATGAGGGCCACGACATGAACGGCTTGGAGCGTCGATACCTGCTGCTTCCCGGGCTGCGTAGCTCGAACGTGCACGTCTATGACACCCAGCCTGACCCGACCAACCCCACCCTGGTCAAGACGATCGACGCCAGGGAGCTGGCTGACAAGGCCGGCTATTCCCGGCCGCACACGCTGCACTGCTGGCCCGAGGGGATCTTCCTGTCCTGCCTCGGTGGAGCCGACGGCGCCGACGGGCCGGGTGGGATCGCACTGCTCGACCACGCCACTTTCGACGTGCTGGGCGCCTTGGAGAACGACCGCGGCCCGCAGCACCTGGCCTATGACGCCTGGTGGCACCTGAACCAGAACACGCTGATCACCAGCGAATGGGGCACCCCGTCGATGATCGAGGACGGAGTGAACCCAGAGCTGCTGCTGGGTAACAAGTACGGCCACGCGCTGCACTTCTGGGACCTGGCCGCCGGCAAGCACGTCCAGCGCGTCGATCTGGGCGCACACCACCAGATGGTGCTCGAGCTGCGCCCGGCGCACGATCCCGAGGCCACCTGGGGGTTCGTCGGTGTCGTCGTGTCCACTCAGGATCTGTCCGCCTCGGTGTGGCGCTGGCACCGCGACGGGGACGGCTGGGCCGCCGACAAGGTGATCACCATCCCCGCCGAACCGGCTGACCCGGAGGCGCTGCCACCGGCGCTGAAGCCCTTCGGTGCGGTACCGCCGCTGATCACTGACATCAATCTGTCGGTCGACGACCAGCAGCTGTACGTGTCCTGCTTCGGCACCGGTGAGCTCAAGCAGTACGACCTGTCCGACCCGGCGAACCCGCGGGAAACCGGCTCGGTTCGGTTGGGCGGCATCGTCGGCCGCGCGGCCCATCCAGCCGAATCGGGCCAGCCACTGACCGGCGGCCCGCAGATGGTCGAGGTCAGCCGCGACGGCCGGCGGATCTACCTCACCAACTCGCTCTACGGCGCCTGGGACGATCAGTTCTATCCCGATGGCGTCGGCGCCTGGATGGCCAAGATCGACGCCGATGCCGCCGGAGGGCTGGCCGTTGACCCGGGATTCTTCCTGCATGGCGAGGACTTCCGGGGTTTGCGGGTGCATCAAGTGCGGCTACAAGGTGGCGACGCCTCCTCGGACTCCTACTGCTACCGCTGAGCATGCGTTACGGATGCGGTCCGCATAGCCCAGGCCGCCCAGCAGCAGCGGCACTACCAGCGCCATCCCGATCGGGAGGGGCAGGCTGGAGGGCCCAGCCTGCAGAAGGCCGAACAGTGATGCGCCGAGCGCGACGAGGAACCACGCGGCGAGGGCGGTGATCACAGTCAGTAGGACGCGGCGATCGAGTTGCGTGTCATATGACATGAGACATCCTTCGGAGGTAGTCGGGTTCGTGCCGACCGCGGACTGACGAAGAGCGGCCGCCACGGCCCGGGTGGCGGTCACCGCTAACCTCGTGGCGTGGCCACTCCGACCAGGGTCTATGCCGCCCGGGTCGCCGGCCTGCCGGTGTTCGGGCCCGACGGCGAGCAGATCGGCAAGGTCCGCGACCTGGTTACCGCACTGCGCATCGGACCGCGGCCGCCGCGGGTGCTCGGGTTGGTAATCGAGCTCGCGATCCGGCAACGGATCTTCGTACCGATGCTGCGGGTCACCTCCATCGAACCCGGCGCAGTGGTGCTGGCCACCGGCACGGTCAGCCTGCGCAAGTTCAACCTGCGCCCCAACGAGACGCTGGTGGTCGGGGAGATTCTGGATACCCGGGTGCATGTGGCCGCCACGGGAGCGGTCGCGGTGGTGGTGGACGCCGGGATGGAGCAGGCGCGCACCCGGGACTGGGTGATCACGAAGCTGGCGGTGCGGGAACGCACCGGCCGGCTCGGCCGGCGCGGCCCGGTTGAGGTATTCGGCTGGGACGAGATCGAGGGGCTGACCCTGGCCGAGGTGTCCTCCCGTGGACAAGGCGCCGAGCATCTGCTGTCCCTCTTCGAGGGGATGCGGGCGGTGGAGGTCGCCAACACGCTGCGCGAGCTGCCCGCCAAACGCCGATATGAGGTGGTCGACGCGCTGGACGACGAGCGGCTCGCGGACGTACTTCAAGAGCTGTCCGAAGACGAGCAGGCCCAAGTACTCGGCCAGCTCGGCGACGAGCGCGCCGCCGACGTGCTCGAGGTGATGAACCCTGACGACGCCGCCGACCTGCTCGGCGAACTCGCTCTGACCGAGCGCGAGCGGTTGCTGCGGCTGATGGCGCCCGAGGAGTCCGCACCGGTGCGCAGGTTGCTGACCTATTCCTCGGACACCGCCGGCGGCCTGATGACCCCGGAGCCGGTGGTACTCACCCCGGACGCCACCGTCGCCGAGGCGCTGGCCCGGGCCCGCAACCCCGAGCTGACCCCTGCACTGGCCAGCATGGTCTTCGTCTGCCGCCCCCCTACGGCCACCCCGACCGGGCGTTACCTGGGCTGCGCTCACCTGCAGCGGCTGCTCCGCGAGCCCCCGTCAGACCTGGTGGCCGGGGTGCTGGACGTCGAACTGGCCCGGCTTGGTCCTGAGGCGACGCTGGCCGAGGTCACTCGCTACTTCGCGGCGTACGACCTGGTCTGCGCCCCGGTGGTGGACCCTGATAGCCATCTGCTCGGAGCGGTCAGCGTGGATGATCTGCTGGACGCAGCGCTGCCCGACGACTGGCGGCAGCAAGAGGCGTGGCCCACTCCCGACTGGCCGGACGAGGTGACCCATGGCTGAGTCTCGTTGGCAGTACGCGGCAACCCGGCTGGATCTCCCGCGCCGACCACGACGACTCACCCCCAGGATGGACCCGGACGCCTTCGCCCGCTTCTCCGAGCGGATCGCCCGCTTTCTGGGCACCGGCCGATTCCTCGCCGCGCAGACCGTCATCGTTATCGTGTGGATCGCGCTCAACCTGGCGGCCGTGTCACTGCGCTGGGATCCCTACCCCTTCATCCTGCTCAATCTGGCGTTCTCCACGCAGGCGGCCTACGCGGCGCCATTGATCCTGCTGGCGCAGAACCGGCAGGACGACCGCGACCGGGTCACACTGGAGGAAGACCGGGCCCGCGCTCAGCGCACCAAGGCCGATACCGAGTACCTGGCCAGGGAACTGGCGTCGCTGCGATTGGCCGTCGGCGAAGTGGTCACCCGGGACTTCCTCCGATCCGAGCTCGTTCGGCTGACGGAGCTCAGAGAACCAAGCTCGCCCGATTCGGCAGCGTCGGAGCGGCCTCGGTCGGAACGGCCTGGTGGCCACCGGCGGGGCAAGCGGGGCTGATCGAAGACAGCCGGCGATGCAGCGGTGAGCGCCCAGTGGAGTAACGCCTAGCATGGGAGGCAGACCCACACACAATCGGAAGGTCGGTGGCACCTGTGGCCTCCACCCAGAGCATCCCATCGGTCGACGCGGTCAAAGCCGCGCTGGGCGGGGTGCACGACCCGGAGATCAACCGCCCGATCACCGAGCTAGGCATGGTCAAGGACGTCACCGTGGCCGCCGACGGAACGGCGAAGGTAGCGGTGTGGCTCACCGTCGCCGGCTGCCCCATGCGCGACACCATCACCTCCCGGGTCACCGCGGCGGTATCCGCCGTGCCCGGCATCCGGGACGTCCGAGTAGAACTCGACGTCATGAGCGACACCCAGCGCACGGCGTTGCGCCGGCAGCTACGCGGCACCGCCGAGGAGCCCCGGATCCCGTTCGCCGAGCCGGGATCACTGACCCGGGTGTACTGCATCGCCTCCGGTAAGGGCGGGGTCGGCAAGTCCTCGGTGACAGTGAACCTGGCGGCCGCGATGGCCGATCGGGGCCTGTCCGTCGGGGTGGTCGACGCCGACATCTACGGCCATTCAGTGCCCGGCATGCTCGGTACTTCGGCCCGCCCCACCCAGGTAGAAAAGATGATCATGCCGCCGGCGGCGCACGGGGTGAAGGTCATCTCGATCGGCATGTTCACCAAGGACAACACCCCGGTGGTGTGGCGGGGGCCGATGCTGCACCGCGCGCTACAACAGTTCCTCGCTGACGTGTTCTGGGGCGACCTCGATGTCCTGCTGCTCGACCTGCCGCCGGGCACCGGCGACATCGCCATCTCGGTAGCGCAGCTGGTACCCACCGCCGAGATCCTCGTCGTCACCACCCCGCAGCGGGCCGCCGCGGAGGTGGCGCAGCGGGCCGGGGCGATCGCTCTGCAGACCCGCCAACGGCTGATCGGTGTGGTGGAGAACATGTCGTGGCTGGAGATGCCCGATGGCTCCCGCAACTACCTGTTCGGTTCCGGCGGAGGGCAGGTGGTCGCCGACTCGCTGACCCGGGCGTTGGGCAGTGACGTCCCGCTGCTGGGTCAGATACCGTTGGATCCCCGGCTGCGCGAGAGCGGCGACGCCGGCACCCCGCTGGTGCTGACCAATCCCACCTCACCGGCCTCGGTGGTGCTGCGCGGGATAGCCGATCGGCTCGCTACGCGCTCGCGAGGCTTGGCCGGACGGCTGCTCTCGGTGAGTCCCAGCGCTCGCTAAGCGGTCAGGTCGCGTCCGGGTCGAAGGGGGCGCGCTCGCCTGGCTGTAACGGCCGGGGCACCGGCGTACCCCTACCAGGGGGTGTGGCGTAGCCGTTCGGTTTGATCACACCGGGTTTGTTCACGCCGCCGAACGGATCGTCGCCGAGATCGTCGAACAGGTGGCGAGTGACCGCGGCGCGCGGGTTGAAGTTACGCAGCCCACGCAGATCTTCCAGCGGAGCCCGGAGTTCGTCGAATTCCGGGCCGAGCTCGGAGCGCAGCTGCTCGCGGGCGCCGTTGGCGTAATCCCGGACCTGGCGCACGGTACGGCCCAGCCAGGCTGCCGCCGACGGCAGACGTTCCGGTCCTAGGATCAACAACCCGGCGACGATGAGTATCAGGAACTCTCCCCAGCCGATATTGAACATCCGCACGCACCTCCCTCGCCAGTCCGGCAACCCCAGCCTAGCCAATCGGCTGCCCAGCGGTGGGCCACCCACGAGCGGGTCATCATCACACGACACAGCCATTATGCGCGTATTACGAGATAGTGAGGCTCAGGCAGAGGTCTCACTGGCTGGATGGAGTGGGCTGCCGACCGGTCGGCGGTTCTCGACGGTCTGAGACTGTCGGTGCTGGGTGCGATAATTGTTTCGTGACCACGGTGGAGGAGGATCGCACCCGGGCCCGTGTGCACGGGTTGCTGGCGAAGCTGCGCCACGCCGAAACCGACTATCGACGATCCCATGCGCGTTTCCATGAAGTGATCACGGAATTAGACCAGGAAAGAGTGGCCGCCGGGCTTGGCGCCACCGCCGGATTACTGGCCGATGCACTCAACCTGTCCAAGACTGAGGCCAAGACCCGGGTAGAGCCGGCCGGGCTGCTCACGCCCCGCCGGATCGCCGGCGCTTTCCGCCGTGGCGGGCAGAAGCGGATCACCGACATCGCCGTGCCGAACGAGGGCGGCCGGTGGCAGTCCATCGGCAAGTACTTCGGCCAGGAACGCCTGCGCAGTCGGCTCCGGATGGTGTTCGAGTGACCCGGCAGAACTGGGTCAGACAGTTCCGTGCGGCTGCGGCCACATTCGACCGGCCGGCCCTGAACGAGCTCGCGGCGCAGTACACCGCCCACCTCTACGCCGTTCCAGCCCTGCCCGACAGCGTCAGCCCCGTCCTCCAGATCCTCCGGCAGGCTCTGCGGTATGAGGAGCTCAAGCTTGTTGCCGACGCGGCCCTCGCGCACGGGCTCGACGTCCCCGTTGTCCGCCGGCAGTACGCGCAAGCTCTGGTGGACGGCGGGAACCCGAGCGTCGCCCTACGGCTCTACACCGAGCTGGCAAGGGACGAGACGGTCCCGATGGTCGACCGCGTCGAAGCCCGCGGCGGGATCGGCCGCTGCTACAAGGAGCTGTTCCTTGCCTGTACCGAACCAGCCCGACGGCGGCACTACCTGACCCGATCCTTTGATGCGTACCTGGCCGCGTACCTGGAGAACACGAACTACACCTGGCACGGGATCAACGCTGTGGCCCTGCTCGCCCGCGCCGGACGCGACGGTATCGATCTCACACCGGAGCCGCCACCGGCAGCCGAACTGGCCGAAGCCATTCTGTGGGCCGTCACCTCGGTCCCCGTGCAGGACACGTGGACCGAGGTGACGGCGTGCGAGGCGGCGATCGCACTCGGCCGGTACAACGATGCGATCGAGCGGGCCGAGGCGTTCATCGAGACGAGGCCGGACGGATTCACGGTCGCGGCGTTCCACCGACAACTCCGGAAGGTCTGGCGGCTCGACACCACCAGCTCTCCTGGCACCGAACTGCTCCCCGTGCTGCGCTCCGCGCTTCTCGTGCTCGACGGAGGCCAGGTCACGGTGGAGCCCACCGACGTCCGCGCCGCACGCCTCGACGACTTCGGCGGTGAACGGCTGGAGCGAGTCCTCGGATCCGACCGCTACCAGACGCTGACCTGGTACCGCACCGGGTTGCAGCGATGCCGGGCGGTGGCCCGCGTGCAGACTGTCAACGACGACGGTATCGGCACCGGATTCCTGGTCGCAGGTCCTGACCTACACCCTGACCTACCGCCACTCGTGGTGGTCACCAACGGTCACGTCGTCCCCGAGGCGCTTGACCCCGCCGACGCGCTTGTGGCGTTCCACGGCCTCGACGACGATCCAGGACAGCGGGCCCGCTTCCGAGTGACCCGCCAATGGTGGTATCAGCCCTCAGCCCGCCCCGGGCTGGACACCACGATCGTGGAACTGGTCGGCTACCCACGGGACGTCATTCCCCTCCCGCTCGCCACTGCGTTGCCCCGCAAGCCGCTACGCAACCGACGGGCCTACGTCATCGGCCACCCACTCGGACTACCCCAACCCCAGTTCTCCCTGCAGGACAACATCCTGCTCGACTACGACCAGCGCGTCTTGCACTATCGCTCGCCCACCGAGGTCGGCAGCTCCGGCAGCCCGGTCTTCAACGACGAGTGGCAGCTAATCGGCCTGCATCACGCCGGCGGCGTCAGACTGCCGCAACTCAACAACGCCGGCGGCACCTACGCCGCGAACGAGGGCCTCACTTTCGACGCCATCCGGCGCGGCCTGGCCACGCAACCCCCAGACGGCCGCAGGCTGCGCTAACAGTCCCGCCCTGGGAGTGTCACTCGCTGATCAAGGAGCGTGATACGGTGCCCGAGATCCTCTTCCAGCACCAGGAGACCGCAGTCGTGAACGTCGGCTCGCCGATCCACGCGATCCTCGCCGACTTGAAGGCTAGGTTCCCAGCGGTCCACGACGAGATCCGCGTAGGGATCGCGCCCCGGTGAGCGGCGAGCGGGTCGTCGCCGAGGTCCGGCGCATCTTCGGCGACCCGGGCGAGCTGGCCGAGCGGTTGACCGCGACCGGCTTCGACGAGCTGCTGGAGTCGCTGGTCGAGGGCCAGCCGGCCGACCCGGTGGCGGAGGCTGTGCGCTTGGAGCGCGACCGGGTCGTGAGCGACGGCATCGACGGGCTCGCCAAGGTCGCCGAGGGTCGGGAAGACGAACTCGACGACGCCGAGCTGCTCGGGCTCGAGGCGATCGTGCTGCTCGAGGGCCGCCCCGCGATCCTCATCCAGGAGGGCGACTTCCTGCCGCCGCCGCACGAATGGGCTCGGCTGACCGGGGCGCGCGCAGGTATCCGCGAGGTGATCGCCCGCTCCGGCCGGGTCGAGGTCACGGGCCACCGCGACTACGAATGGGTCGGCACCGCCTCACTGATCGCGCCTGCGGCGGTCATGACCAACCGCCACGTGGCGCGGGAGTTCTGCTCGCGGGCGGGCGGCGACTGGGTCTTCCGGCCGGGCATGACGTCGCGGATCGACTTCCTCAAGGAGCTGGGCAGCACCGCGTCGA
The DNA here is from genome assembly GCA_050701375.1 of Pseudonocardiaceae bacterium. Lineage (GTDB taxonomy): Bacteria > Actinomycetota > Actinomycetes > Mycobacteriales > Pseudonocardiaceae. The sequence goes on along the minus strand of JBOHFC010000039.1, from coordinate 5,672 downwards.
TGGAGTTCGAGATCACCGGCGTGATCGGTGTCCACGAGGACCGCGACCTAGCGCTGCTGCGCGTGGCGGGCGCCTCCTCCGACGGGCGGCCGCTACCCAACCCGCTGGCCGTCTCGGCACAGCAGCCCGCCGACGTCTACGGGCGCGAGGTCTACGTCGTCGGCTATCCGGCCTGGGACGGTCGTCGCAGCGAGCCCGAGCCGCTGCGGCGGATCTTCATGGACGTCTACAACGTCAAGCGCCTGCAGCCCGGCCGGGCCGTGAAGTACTCGACCGAGTTCTCCGCCCTCCAGCACGACTGTTCCACCCTCGGTGGCAACTCGGGCTCCCCGGTCGTCGACCTGGAGACCCACCAGGTGATCGGCCTGCACTTCGGCGGCCGGTACGGCGTTGGCAACTACGCCGTACCGCTGTGGATGCTGACCGGCGATCCACTGCTCGCGAAGGGCGGCGTCAACTTCCAGTAGGCCCGGCGGCCCGGTCATCGTCGGACGGCCGCCGCCGGGTCGCCGGCGCGCGCTCCGGGATCAGGGTGGCCCAGATGTCGGCCAGGGACTCGCCGCGCCGTGCCGGTACCTCCTCGATGCTCGGCTCCGCGGCATACCAATCGAGCGAGCGCTCGACGGCCGAGGCGACCCACGCGCCCGGCAGCGGGATTCCGCTCTTGCGGACGACCTCGACGACCGGGAACAGCGGCCCTTGCGTGTACTTGAGGTAGCGGTCCGGATTCGTCGCGGCCAAATGCTTGGGGAAGATTTGCATGAACCACAGCACGGTGAAACCCGTCCAGGTGATGTCGAAGACCTTGAGGGCGAGATGCCCGGTGTACACCGTCGACCAGCCGGGGATGGCGATCGAGTCCCGGTCGGCAAGGATGGTGGCCGTGGTGACGATCAGCGCCACGAACAGCTGACGGGCGGCGAGCCAGCCCGCGAGCTCGGAGCTCGAGCGCTCCGGGTACAGGTCGGGCCAGCGGTCGATGACAGCCACCTCCAGACCCTCCATGCATGCGAGCACGAGCATCAGCAGGAGCGCGCCAACCGCCCTGATGGCCGGACTGGCGTCACCATCAGCGAGAGAGTGGATGGCGCCGTACACCCAAATGATGGTCTCTATTCCCCAGGCGATGAAGAGCACCGCGCCGAAGGTCGTTCGCAAGGCTACGTTGATCCTAGATGATTCCTGTGCCGATGATTCCTGTGCCGCAGCCATCTCATGCCCCAATCGTGGACGGCGCCATAGGTGACGACGACGGGCTCGAAGGTGTCGTGGGTCGACCTTCTCAGCAATGAAAGGGCGACGTCAAGCCTCAGCCGCAACGGCGCGCTCGAGAGTGTTCGCCGGTGTTAGCGATCTAGTGTTTTGTGATCCTGTTGCGTTTACTGAGCGTTGTTTTCGACGAGTTTCTTGATGCTGATCTGTACGAGTTGGACCGTGGCGAGGATCTCGTCGGCGGTGGCGTCTATACAAACGGTTTGGGGACGCTGTTCCAGCGAGACCGACGGCGAGATCCGCTGGCGGCCTGACGAGGCGTCACCGGCGTCATCACCGTATCCCGGACCCGGCGCCCGGCAGTCATTCGGACTCACGCATGGCTCGACGCGCGATCTCCTCCACCTGCCGCGCGAGACCCGTGGCCTTGTCGGTGACGACACCGACCGCGGTAACCGGGGTGGTGTTCAGCGCCCGAGTGAAGATCGCCCGGCACAGGTAGACCCACCGGCCGCTGACCTTGACGTACTTTTCGTCGATGAACCAGCGATCTCCCGAGGCGTGCCAGGGCCGGGCCGATGAGCGGCGGCGTGAACCGCTGTACCCACCCTCCTCGGCGGTCCGCGGCGCAGTCTCATTAGCTTGGCTGGGTAGAGCCGGCGGACTCCATGGTGTGCCCGCCCGGTAACTCACCGTTCGAAACAGGCAGGCATGTATTTCAAGGGTGATGTCTTTACTCTGAATGTATCGTTAGTCTCAGTGATGAGAGGTTAGCCAAGAGGCTCGTCCAAGGAGGAGCTGTGGATTACAGCCTCGGCGTGGACCTCGGCACGACGTTTGTCACAGCCGCGATCGCATCTGCCGCCAGAGTCGAAATGTTCACGCTGGGTGATCATTCTATAGCCGTCCCGGCGGCCGTGTATCTCCGGGAGGACGGCACTCTAGTTACCGGAGAAGCGGCCGGCCTTCGTGCGATGAGGAGCCCCGACCGAGTCAGCCGTGAGTTCAAGCGTCTACTGGGCAACCCGAGTCCGGTGATCCTCGGCGGCCAGCCACACACCGTCACCTCCCTGCTGGGCGCCCTGCTGCGAGACGTCCTCCACAAGGTCGCCGAGACCCAAGGGCAACTACCCGATCGCATCGCGTTGACTCACCCGGCCAGTTGGGGCCCGTTCCACCGCGCAAGATTCGACGAGGTCCCGCGGTACGCGGGGCTGCACAACCCGCCCATGGTGACCGAACCCGAAGCGGCCGCAACACACTACGCCTCGTCCCGGCTGCTGACCGATGGCGAGACAGTCGCGGTCTACGACCTGGGCGGCGCCACCTTCGAGGCCACAGTACTGCGCAAAGTCCCCGGCGGCACCGAAATCCTCGGCATCCCAGAGCGCATCGAACAGCTTGGCGGCGCCACCTTCGACGAAGCGATCCTGTCCTATATCGATTACGCGGCAGACGGGGCGGTCAGCGAGCTGAACATGCGCGACTCTCAGACCGGCCCCGCACTTGCCCGACTGCGACAGAACTGCATCCTGGCCAAGGAAGCTCTCTCGGTGGACGCCGAGACGATCCTCCCGGTCTTTCTTCCGAGCCGCCACTTCGACGTGCGCCTCACCCGGTCACGCTTTGAGAATATGGTGCAAAAGCAGATCGAGTCCACCATCGCAGCCCTTTCTCGAACCCTGGACTCGGCTCAGGTCAAGCGATCGGATCTCAGCGCGGTGCTCCTGGTGGGCGGATCCTCGCGCATCCCGCTGGTCGCGCAGATGCTCTCGGCCGAGCTGGGACGTCCCACCGTGGTCGACACCCATCCAGAACACGCCATAGCACTCGGTGCCGCCACATTCGCGGCCCAGGCCCCAGTACCACCAGCGGGCATCGTCCTCGGTACCGGCCATCAACAACGAAATGCCCAGCCGTCGAGGTCGGCGGAAAGCCCAACTCACGCCGCGACACCGCGCGACACCACCTCGCACGACACGATCGTGTCGCCCCGCCCACGAACCACCCAGACCGACCCACGGCCCGAGGCCCCGATGGCGCCGACGAACACCGTCCTCGGTACCGGCCATCAACAACGAAATGCCCAGCCGTCGAGGTCGGCGGAAAGCCCAATTCACGCCGCGACACCGCGCGACACCACCTCGCACGACACGATCGTGTCGCCCCGCCCACGAACCACCCAGACCGACCAATGGTCAGCATCGCCACAAACTCCGCTAAACGGCCGCGTGTCTACCACCGATGGTCGCCAACGTCGATTCTGGCTACTGCTCACCACCGCCGCCGCACTAGTCATCGCGATAGCTGTCACGGCATTCGTGTTATTGAGGTCGAACATCGATACGCGCACCAACGAGGCCATGTTGATGCTGTCAACACCCCAGGTCCAGATCGGCGATACCTACTCAGCCACCGCCTCGGGGTTCGCATCGGGGGAAAACCTGAAGATCTCCTGGACGGGCCCGACCGACGGCCTATTGGGCGTCCTCCCCACCGGCCCGGATGGCAGCGCGTCAAACCAGGTCTTCGAGAGGGACCCTCCGGGAAACTACATCTTCACGGTCAAGGGGCTAACATCTGGACGCACCGCTTCGGCTGGGCTGCAGGTCGTTACCGGCACCGGGCCCGACGCGGCCCGGTTGATGCTGTCAAAACCCCAGGTTGCAATCGGCGATACCTACTTCGCCACTGCCTGGGGGTTTTCGTCCGGCGAAGAGGTGCGGTTCTCCTGGACCGGCCCGACCAACGGCGTGATGGGCGTCTTCTCCACCGACTCAGCTGGCAGCAAGTCGCATGGTCCAGTCTTGGAGGCGGACCCTCCGGGGATCTACATCATCACCGTCACAGGGCTAACATCTGGGCGTCGTGCTACGGCCGAGCTCAAGGTTCTCTGACCCAGCAGCTGAAGGTAGCGTGCAGAAGTGCCAGAAGACATCCTCAGGTGAGTCTTAGTTTGACAGATTACCTTGGCGGGCGAAACCCCGCGGTGGCGCCAGACGGCAGGAGAGGCAGCACGAGTGATGCGTGGTACGACTCGGTCGGTCTTCCTCAGCTACCGAAGAGAGGAGACTCGTCATATTGCGGGCCGGCTGGCGGACCGATTGACCGAGCGACTGGGGTCAAAGCAGGTCTTCATGGACGTCGACACGATCGAGCCGGGCGCCGATTTCGCCGCTGCCATAGCGCGCGCGGTCGCCTCGTGCGACGTGCTGATCGCCCTAATCGGACCAAGTTGGTCCACGATCGCCGACCGGCGAGGACAACGCAGGCTTGACGACCCGGACGACTTCGTGGTTCTTGAAATCCGGGCTGCATTAGAACGCGAAATACGCATAATTCCTGTGCTAGTCGATGGCGCTGATATGCCCGAGCGATACGACCTTCCTGAAGGATTACGGGGCCTTGCCCGGCGCAACGCCATTCGACTCGACCACGAGACGTTTCGTTCCGACGTCACCGCTTTACTCGACGCAGTTGACCGGATTCTACCAACCCTCGCACAAAAAGCCCCCGAACCACCGGTGAGGACTGGCGCCCGGGCCGCCGACCGGGCTGTCGACAAAGACTATCCAGACCAGGCGTCCGAAGCTAACAACTTGGGGCTACGGCTCGCCAAGCAGGGGGATGTTGCTGGTGCTCGGGCCGCCTATCAGCGGGCTATCGACAGCGGCCACGCCGAGGCAGCACCCACAGCGGCGAGGAACCTGGGATGGCTGCTCGCCAAACAGGGGGACATCGCCGGTGCCCGAGCCGCCTACCAACGGGCCATCGACAGCGGCCACGCCGACCAGGCACCCACAGCGACGTTCAACCTGGGGTTGCTGCTCGATGAGCAGGGGGATGTTGCTGGTGCTCGGGCCGCGTATCAACGGGCCGTCGACAGCGGCCACGCCGAGGCGGCACCCATGGCGGCGTTCGAACTGGGGTTGCTGCTCGCCAAACAGGGGGATGTTGCCGCTGCTCGGGCCGCCTACCAGCGAGCCGTCGACAGCGGCCACGCCGAGGCGGCACCCACAGCGGCGAGGAACCTGGGCTTGCTGCTCGCCAAACAGGGGGATATCGCCGGTGCTCGGGCCGCGTATCAACGGGCCATCGACAGCGGCCACACCGAGGCAGCACCCACAGCGGCAAACAACCTGGGGTCGTTGCTCGATGAGCAGGGGGATCTTGCTGGTGCTCGGGCCGCGTATCAACGGGCCATCGACAGCGGCCACGCCGAGGCGGCACCCACGGCGGCGGTCAACCTGGGATTGCTGCTCACCAAGCAAAAGAATATTTCGGGTGCTCGGGCCGCGTATCAACGGGCGATCGACAGCGGCCACGTCGAGGCGGCACCCACGGCGGCGTTCAACCTGGGGTTGCTGCTCGACGAGCAGGGGGATCTTGCTGGTGCTCGGGCCGCGTATCAACGGGCCATCGACAGCGGCCACGCCGAGGCGGCACCCACGGCGGCGGTC
>JBOHFC010000038.1:0-24692 GCA_050701375.1 Pseudonocardiaceae bacterium | reverse complement strand
CACCCGCTGAGCCTGGTCGAACAGCTTGGCCGGCTCCGGCGGGACCACCTCGCGCACGACCACCCGGTGCAGGCGGGGGTTAAGGATGAAATTGACGTGCTCGTACCGGCCGCGCACCACCACAGCCCGGGCGCCGGGCGCGGCGGCGACCGCGACGGCGGCCAGCCCGGATGGGATCGCGGTGTCCACCTCGGGCCGGTGCAGGAACACGCAGTCCCCCGGCCCGGCCAACACCTCCAACTCGAGGATCGGGCTGAACAGCTCGGTTTCCGAGGCCTTGACAACCCGCAGCACCGCCGTGCGCTCGCCGGCGCGCACGACAAGGAACCGGGTGCGGCGGTAGGCCTCCCGGCCGAGGAAATGAGCGCGCAGCGCGGCCTCGTCCAGCGGTCCCGGCACAGTGGCCACCGCAACGCCGCGGTAGCGCCCAGGTACGAGATTCGCCGTTGTCACCGCACCAACGTCCCGACCACGGCAGCGTCCCAGCGGAAAGTGTCAGAGCGCAGCCCCTGCCGCAGCGTCTCGACCGCCATCAACTGCTCCAACCCCACATTCCCGAGGTTCACCTCGGGCCCGAGCTGGCGGACGAACCAGGCCTGCTGTTCGGACCGCGGCGCCTCGAAGATCACCCGCTCCAGCCCGACGCCGTCCAGCACGGCGGCGACCACGTCCTCACGGACCCGTCCGGAGGCGTCGAACGTCCCGACGGTGCCGCTGGCCCGCCCCTCGGTGACCACCAGGTGGGCGCCGGCAGCGAGATCAGCCCGCGCCTCGGCCCGCCACTGCGCTGGCGTCGGCTGCGAATCCGGGTCCTTGGAGCCGATCTCAGCGAGCACGACGAACCGGCCAGCGGCCAACCCGACGAGGTCGTGCTTGTCGGCCAGACTCATCGGCACGGTCCCGCGAGACACCTCGACATAGCGGAAACCGACCTCGCCCGCCCAGGCCAGGCACTCCTCGGCGCGGCCCTGCGCCCAGGCGATCTCCAGCAGAGTGCCACCAAGGCAGGCACCGACATCGGCGTCGGCCATCAGCCGCAGCTTCTCCGGCAGCCCCGGGTCGACGTATGCGGTGCCCCATCCGGTCTTCCACACGTCGACGTACGCGGCGCCGGTGGCGAGCAGGATGGCCGCGGTGGCCGGCGGGACTCCTGGGTCCAGCACGTGCGTCAGCCCGGTGACGCGAGGCTTGCCGCTGCGGGCGGGCAGCTCGAGGAAACTCGGCGGTCGCACAGTTCCGATGTTAGTCACATAGTGGGCGAGCGCCTACTATCGGAAACGGCAGCGGAGACGGAGGCGGCGATGGCCGACACGACGGCGGCAGTGGACTCATCGGCCGCGCTGGCCGAGCTGGTGCAGACCCTGCGCGCCCACCCCGGGCTGCGCGGCAAGGCGACGATCGGGCTGGTCAGCGAGGTGCTGGGGCCAGCCGACTGGATCTGTGGGCCGGGCGACGACGGCGCGGCGGTGAACGCACTGGGCGGGCAGGTGGTGGCCTGCGGTGAGGCGCTGTGGCCGCCCTTCGTGGCCACCGACCCGTACGGCGCCGGTTTCGCCGCGGTGCTCACCAACGTCAACGACCTGGCTGCGATGGGCGCGCTGCCGCTGGGCATCGTCGACACCATCGTCGGCTCGGAGGAAATGGCTCGCTCAGCGCTGCGCGGCATGCGGCGCGCCAGCGAGCTCTACGATGTGCCGATCCTCGGCGGGCACCTCACGCGCCACGATGGCGAGCCCGCAGTCTCGGCGTTCGGCGTCGGCACCACCAATGGCCAGGCGCTGTCGGTGACCCGGGTGCGCGCCGGGCAGAGCCTGCTGGTGGTCGCCGCGCTGGGGGGCTGGATGCGCCCAGACTTCCCGTTCTTCCCCGCCTTCGAGGAACGCGGGTCGCGGTGCGCCGGAGACGTACGGCTCTTCGCCGAGCTCGCCGAATCGGGAGCGTGCGTAGCGGCCAAGGACATCAGCATGGCCGGGCTGGTCGGGTCGCTGGCGATGCTGCTGGAGTGGGGACGCCACGGCGTCACGCTCGCGCTGGACGCTGTGTCGGTGCCTCGTGGCGTCGAGTTACCGGCCTGGCTGACCTGCTTTCCCAGCTTCGGGTTCCTGCTCTGCGCCCCGGCCGGCCGGGAGGCGGACTGCGCGCAGCCGTTCACCGACCGCGGGTTGCACGCGGCCGTGGTCGGCCGGATCGACGACTCGGGGCAGCTCGCGCTGCGGCTAGGAGACACCTGCGCCACCGTCTTCGACCTTGCCGTCGACGACGTCACCCGGCTCGGCCGGCGCTGACCCGGGTGTCCCGATCAGCTTGCGGTGGCGACCTGGCTGAGCAGCAGGTCGGCGTTCTCCTGCCGGCCGACCCGCAACGCGATGTCAGTGGCCACGCTGAAGATGCGCGCCGCGCGATCCGGGTCCCGCCACTCGTGGCAGGCGGCGAACTCCAGCCACTGCCGGGGCGGCACGACGCCGGCGCCGGAGTAGTCCAGCTCGCCCCACGTCACCGCGAGCTCAACGAGCTCAAGCAGCTCGTCGACGTCGGATTCGACGGTGAGCAGCCGGTCGTGGTGGCGGCGCAATGCTGGGTCCACCCCGCAGCCGGCACGGCACGGCAGCGTGGCGACCCGCTCGGTGGCACGGGGCCGGGGAACAGTCATCCAGACCTCCGGGGTGGCAGGGATGCTGGGATGAACGTGCAGGTCACAGTGCTCCGGCGCGTTGCACACACGTTGCACGCTGGTGAAACACCACGCATTACCGATCGAGGAGGACACCGGTGAGCACCCGTTCGGTGGATGCGGCGTGGGACGGGGGACTGCGCTGCCGGGTATCTGCCGGGCGCTTCGAGCTGATCGTCGACGAGCCGGAGTCGGTCGGCGGCACGGACCAGGGCCCGCAGCCGACCGAGCTGCTGCTCGCCTCCGTCGCCTCCTGCTTCACGTTGGCGATGGCCTACTCAGCCGGCAAGCGGGGTGTCGAGCTGGCCGGGCTGCGGGTGCGGGCGACCGGCCATTACGACGGCCCGAGCTTCTCCGCGATCCGGCTCTCGGTGCAGGCCGACACGCCCGACACCGACGGTCTGCGGCGGCTGGTGCCGGCAGCGGAACGGCTGTGCTACGTCACCAACACCCTGCGCCGCAGTCCGAACGTGACGGTGGACGTGGGCCCGTCGTAACTGCTGTGGTCGTAGGCTCGGGCATCGTGAGCGCGCCCAAGATCACCCTCACCGCCAGGCTCACCACTCCGCGCTGGATGCGCGGCGGGGTGTGGTCCCGCTCCGGGCAGCGCGCTGCTCGACGACCTGACGCTGTCCAACCTGGGGCTGATCGATGGTTCCGAGATGGTACTCGCACCGATGCTGGTACCCGCGGCGCGCTCGATCACCATCACCGGTTCCGCGCTGGACGCGGTGTCTCTGCTCCCGCAGGATTTGGCGTCTGGGGCCGATACCGTCGCGGTGCGTGGCCGGCTGGCCACCGCGATCGGGATCACCTGGACCAACGAGCTGGTCACCGTGACGGGCACCGACCCGGCAGGCCCCCGTTGCCCCGCACCCGTTCACTGTGGTCGGCTGGCGCGACGGCTCCCGCACCGGGGACCAGCCCGTGCAGTCGCAGGCACTCAGGGCGTCGGCGAAGCGACGATGGTGCGTGCGGTGGCCCGTGACGCCGGGGCTCAGGTCGTCGAGGTGGCCGCGCCGAGGGTGACGGCGGTACAGCCTGACGCTGCCACCCAGCGGGTCCACGACGCGGTAGCTGCCGCCTCCCGGCGCCAGCCCAGCGTACTGCTGATCACTGACGTCGAGGCGCTGCTGCCGGCAACCGCCCCGCTGCCGTGATCAGCTTGCCATTTCCGCCAGGCCGGATCATCCATCTCCGCCACCCCAGGCATACCATATCTGCCATGTCGACTGCCGGGTTGCCGGAGCAGTAGGGAGGCACATCTGCGGCCCGATCGAGGAGGCGCTCGCCGATACCCGCGTCATCGGCATCGTCGGTCCGCGCCAGGCCGGCAAGTCGACATTGGCCCGCTCGCTGGTCGCGGCCCGGCCGGACGCTGTCTATGTGTCGCTTGACGACCGCCGCATCCGGCTCGCAGCCGAAGCTGATCCCCACGGTTTCGTCGCCGATCGGCCGGGTTTGCTGGCTGTCGACGAGGTCCAGCGGGTGCCCGATCTGCTACTCGCGATCAAGTCTGTGGTCGACCTTGATCTCCGGCCTGGACGGTTCATCATCACCGGATCGTCTCAGCTCAGCGCCAACCGTGGAGTATCCGAGACGCTGGCCGGCCGGATCGAACGCTTCGAATTGTGGCCCTTCAGCCAGGGGGAGCTCGCCGGACGCCGAGAGAGGTTCCTGGATCTCCTGCTCGATGGCGCACTCGGGATGGAGGATGCAAGCTCGCTGACCAAGCGGGATTACCTGGAACTGGCGAGTGCGGGCGGGTACCCGGAGGCGGTGCTCCGTGCCCGCACCCGCCGCGTCGGCTGGTTCGAATCATACGTTGAGACCGTCGTGGAGCGGGAAGCACCGGGAATCACCACCTCGCCACGCACCGACGAGCTCCCTCGCCTGCTCCGACTCGTAGCAGCACGGCAGGCGACCGTGCTCAACGTTGCGGATCTCGCTCGGGATGCCCGTCTGCCCGAACGCAGCGTGTATCGCTATCTCGACGTGTTGGAGACAGTGTTCCTCGTGCGCCGAATACCTGCGTGGTCCCCGAGCCTGGCGCAACGCGAGATCCGCGCACCCAAGATCGTCCTCACTGATCCGGGAGTGGCCGTTGCACTACGCGGAATGGACATCAATGCCCTTGCCCGGCCGGAGATTGCGCAGGGAGCGGATGGAGCCGTGCTCGAAGGCTTCGTGGTGAGCGAACTGATCCGACAGCTGGGCTGGTCACACACGCGTGCCCGGCTATTGCATTACCGGGACCGCCAGTTGGCCGAAGTGGACGTGATCGTCGAGGCCCCGGATGGTCGAGTGGCCGGCATCGAGGTGAAGTCCGGCGCTGACGTTGGGCACCGGGATTTTCGGCATCTCGCGAAGCTCCGCGATCGACTTGGCCACCGCTTCGTTGCGGGCGTAGTACTCAACACCGGCTCTACCGCGTTGCACCTCGGAGAGCGCCTGCTGGCTCTGCCAATCAGTGTTCTCTGGGCCACAGCCAGCTGATCCGACACCGTACCGGGAGAGTTCGTCATCCGGGGGACGGCTACTAATCGGCGGCCATGGCGGCTCGGACCACTTGAGCGTTCAGGATGAGCCGGAAGGCGCCCCGGACGTCATCTTGATCGTCGGCGATCAGTACGCGGGTGGCCACGTTGATCATGATGTCAGCTCGGCTCTTTCCGCTAGTGGCAGTACCGCGCTCACCCGCCAGCCTGAGCAACCGTACGGGCCGGCGTCCAGGTTCCCGCCCAGGGCTTGGACTCGGTCCGCCAGCCCCACCAGGCGCCCGGAAGGAGATGATCGAGGCCACGACGGACATCTCCGAGCCAAGAGCGGTCGCCGCCACCAAAGCGCCCCAGGTGCGCGTCCAGCCCAGGGCAATGCCCGCCGTACACGTCACCAGCACAGCGGAAGGCACTACGGCTGCCGGTCCGGGAAGCTGTGTGGCGCCGATCCCCGCCAGAGTCATCAGCACGAAGACGCTCACCGCCACCCACTCGCGGCGCGCCCTGCCCATCTGCTCCCCGTAGCGGCGATGCCGCCGGGTGTAACCATGCCGAAAGGCGTATAGCCTGCCCATACGGCGGGGGCCAGAATCAATGTCTGATCCCATGCGGAATCCTGCAAGAAACAATTATGCTCCCGCTCGCGAGAAGGACACCCGGCCGATGAATGCGACAGCCAGCACGGGCGATGTTGGCGTCTACCTGGTCCCGGGATCCCCGGTCCCGATCCGCACCGGGTCGGGTTCCCCGGCGCGGAGGCCGTCATCAGCGGCCAACAGCTGACCGGCTCGGCGAGCCTGTCCCGGCCGGGCGAGCACCCAGATCACCCCGATCAGCAGCCAGGCGGCAGACACCACGGGATAGGCGCCGGCGGCGCCGGTCGGGTAGGGCCAGGTGTTGCGGAACAGCGTGTAGCCGATCAACGCCAGCGCCAGTGCGGGCACGGCGATCTCCCAGCTGGTGAGGATGTCGGGGCGACCGGAGAAGAACAACAGCTTCGTCGCGCCGACGGTGGCCAGCGCGTAGACCACCAGCAGGATCAGCGTCCCGATCGTCGCCGCCGCGACGAACAGGTCGAACGGCTTCGCCTCCAGCACCAACCAGCTGAACCCGATGACCAGGTACACCCCGATGACGACCACGCCGCTGGCCCGGACCGGGGTTCCCCGCCGCACCGAGACACGCCCCACAGCGGCCGGCCCGACGCCGTCGCGGGTGAGTGCGAACAGCAACCTGGCGGCGCCGACGAGGCACGCCAGCGTGCAGCCGAAGCCACTGATCGCGGTACCGATGGTGATCAGGTCACCGACCCAGCTCGCCAGGTACCGCGAGCCGAGCTCACCTAGCAACGAGCCGGAATTGCTGAACGCCGCGACGCCCTTGTCGTCGGTGCCGAAGGCCATCACCTCGACCGCGGTGACGATCACGAAGTACACCCCACCGAAAACGGCGGTACCGAGGATCGCCCGGGGGATGTCTCGGCGGGGCTTGCGCGCCTCTTCGCCCAGCGTTGCAGCAGCTTCGAAACCCGCGAAGGACAGGAACCCGAACACCACACCGAGGAACACCGCCGAGACGCCGGTACCGGGCGGGACGGTGAATACCGACAGATCGACCCGATGACCTCCTGGCGCGGTGCCGGACACCAGCCGGGTCACGATCACTCCGGTCACCACCAGGATCAGCGCGATGGTGACGGCCTCGATCGACAGCAGGATCCGCCCCGCGCCCCGAACCGGGGCGATGGCCAGCGCATAAACGCCGAGCAGCGCGATGGCACTGATCGCGAAGCCCGCCCACGGCGGCTGGCGCGTCCAGATCCCCAGGCTGTCCAGGAAGGTTGCCCCGAAGATGCCCACCGCGGTCGAGGTGACCACCGCGAACAGGGCGTAGGTACCCAGCAGCGCCCACCCGGCCACCACTCCCGGGCGAGGACCCAGGGTCGCCCCGACGAAGCCGTAGACACTGCCGGCGTGGTGGAACCGCTGGCACAACCGCACGAACGTATACGCGATCAACAAGACCCCGACTGTTGCCAGGGCGAAAGCCAGCGGGACGGCCCGGCCCACCGCCCCGGCGGTGACCTGGGGGTTGATGTTGGCCGCCATCGAGGGCGCCATCATGGCCAGTGAGATACCGATGGCCTCCCAGACACTCAGCTCTCGACGCAGCCGAGTCCCGTGGGATACGTCGGACATCAGATCACCTTCCCCCAGTCGTGCGTGCTGTCCTCGGTGATAAGAGACGCCGAACGCCGCTTACGTACCACGTCGGCGAAAATCATGGCCAGTCTAGAGCGAGCCTAGAGCCGGGACCGTGCGCTGTAACCATGCTGAAAGACATATAGCCTCCGCTGCCCGTTGGCGGCCACCATTAAGGCGGGTCCGCAAAAGGGGAATCCGGCGAAGCCGGACATCGGGGCGGCAAGGGGAACAACCGGTATCACCGACGGCCCGCGGACGCGAAAAATCGTTGGAGATGTGACCGGCGAATGTGGTGAAGTCGCCAGGGGCCCAGCGACGGGAGCTGGGGAGGGGAAGTGCCGATGAGCACGACCGTCGAATCCGGTCGTACCGAGTTGCTGCGCTCGGAGCGGGTGGCGGGTGGGATGCTGCCCCAGGTGCTGGGGTCGTCCGACATGGTGGCGATCTTCGTGGCGATCGTGCTCCTGGTCACCAGTTCGGCGACGATGCAGGCGGCCGGCCCGGCCGCGTTCGGCTGGTGGGTGCTGGGCGTGGTCGCATTCCTGATCCCGGGCGCGGTGGTGACCGGTCAGCTGGGGGTGATGTTCCCCGGCGAGGGATCGATCTACCTGTGGACGCACAAGGCATTCGGTGACTTCTGGGGGTTCTTCGCCGGATTCTGCGCGTGGTGGCCCGGGTTGCTGGCGATGCTGTCCTTCGCCGACAACGCCGTCGCCTACCTGGGGTATGCCCTTCCCGGCACGGTGGGCCGCTTGTCGGTTCCCCTGCAGGGGGCGGTGATCGTGGCGGCGCTGGTGGTCTCCGCGCTGGTGGCGCAGCTGCGGCTGCGGATTGTCCAGAACGTGGTCAACGCGGTGTGCGTGCTGTACGGGTTGGTGATCCTGCTGGTGGTGCTGGCCGGCATCGCCTACCTGGTCACCGGGCATGCCGCGGCCACCGACCCGACCCAGTTCGGTACCTGGTCGCCGTCCCGGAGCAGCGGGATCAACTTCGCTAACTGGACCTTCTTCGGTGTGGTCGTGCTGGCCCTGCTCGGCGTCGAGGTACCCCTGAACATGGGAGTGGAAGTCCGCGATCCGAAGGCGATCACCCGGTACCTGCTGTGGGGTTCGGCCGCAGTGGTCCTCGCATACCTGGCTACCACCTGGGCGGTGATGGTCACTGTCCCGGCCGCTGCCAACCAGTCGGTGCAGATCACCGCGGTCGCCGATGTGGTCGGCCGCTCGCTCGGTCCGGCCTGGGGTCAGCTGGCTGCGATCCTGCTGGCCGGGGTCACCGGGTTCATGCTGGTGGTCTACAACTACTCCTTCGCCCGGCTGGTGTTCGTCTCCGGGCTGGACCGGCGGCTGCCTCCGTGGCTGAGCCGGCTCAACCGCAACCGGGTGCCGCACGCAGCGCTATGGGCCCAGACCGCGGTCGTGGCGGTGGTGACCGCCGTCGCGTTCATCGTGCTCCCGGGGCTGAGCCGCGGCAGCGCACTGGACACTGCGACCCGGGTTTACGACGTGCTGGCCGCCGCCACCACGGTGATCTGGTGCCTGTCGATGATCGTGCTGTTCATCGACGTGTTGGTGATCCTTCGCCGGTACCGGCCGCGGTTCCAGTTCCGGCCACTGGCCCGGCCAGCGGTGTTCTGGGCGTGTGCGGCCCTGGGCGCGATGTCCTCGCTGGTCGGAATCGTCAGCACGCTGTCCGGCTCGCAGACTCCGCTGATCTCCAACGATGCCGGCTCGATCACGGCGTTGGGCGCCACGATCTCCTACGGGCTGTGGTTTTACCTGGTCGCCGGGATCACGGTCGTCTCACTGATAGTCGGCGTGCTGCTCTATCTGATCGGCCGCCGTATCGCGGCCCGTACCCTCGAGCGCGACGATGGCCGAGCGCTCGGGTAACCGGCACCGAGGCACCGGAGCCTTGGCACCGGATCGGCTCGGCGCCGTGGCCCTGGTGTTCTTCGTGCTGGGCGCGGCGGCACCCTTGGCGTCCACGGCCGGCGGCACGTCCACCGGGTGGGCGGTCACGGGCGTGGCCGGGATCCCGATCGCCTTCCTGGTCTACCCGCGCTGGCGCGATCCGCGACCAACGCCGGGGGTGGTGTGATGCCCCGGGTGATCGTTGCTGGTGGCGGCATCGGTGGGATGGCGACCGCGTTGAGCCTGGACGCCGCCGGCATCACCGATGTCGAGGTGTACGAGTCCGCGGCGACCATCCGTGAGTTGGGTGTTGGGCTGACCCTCCAACCGCATGCGGTACGGGAGTTGGCCGAGCTTGGCCTGCTCGATGAGCTGTACGCGACCGGCGTCGCACTGGTTGGGCAGGCGTATTTCACCAAACGCGGGCAGCGCATCTGGGCCGAGCCGCGCGGGCTGGCCGCCGGGCACCGCTGGCCGCAGCTCGCGATTCATCGCGGTGAGTTGTTGAGGGTGCTCTACCGAGCGGTGCTGGCCCGGCTCGGGGCCGGGCACGTGCATACCGGCCATCACCTGGCCCGCTTCAGTGAACAGCGCGACGGCACGGTGTGGGTGGAGTTCGTCGACCGGCGCGGCGGCGAGCCGCTGAGCCTGGTCCAGGGCGACGTGTTGGTCGGCGCCGACGGCGTGCAGTCGGCCGTGCGGCGCATCCTGCACCCGCAGGAAGGGCCGCCGCCGTGGACCGGGATCACCATGTGGCGCGGGACCACCGAGGCCGAGCCGTTCCTCGGCGGGCAGACCATGGCCCAGGCCGGGTACCACGGGCGCCAGATCGTCGTCTACCCGATTTCCCGGCGGTACGCCGACCGGGGTCGCGCCCTGGTCAACTGGGTGGCCCTCTACCGGCTCGGCGAGGGTCACCCGATGGGTCGCCAGGACTGGGACTATCAGGGACAGCTGGAAGACGTGCTCGAGCCGTTCGGTGATTACCTCTTCGGCTGGCTGGACGTGCCCGCGCTGTTCCGCCGAGCGCCAGCGATCTACCAGTACCCGCTGGTGGATCGCGACCCGCTGCCGCGGTGGGGAATCGGGCCGGTCACCCTGCTCGGGGACGCCGCGCACCCGATGTATCCCTACGGCGGCAACGGCACGGCGCAGACCATCCTCGACGCCCGGGTACTCGCCCGCGCTCTGGCTAGCGCGGTCACCGTCGCCGACGGGCTGGCCGGTTACGAGGCCCAGCGCCGTCCCGCCACCACCGAGGTCGTGCTGGCCAACCGCCGGGGCGGTCCGGAGGAGTGCCTGGACATTGTGGAGCAGCGCGCCCCGGACGGATTCGAGCGCATCGAGGACGTGATCAGCGTCGCCGAGCTGGCCGCGATCACCCGGCGTTACCAACGAATCGCTGACATCACCCCCGAGAAGAGGAGCAGTGATGGTGCTCGCTGAACCGACGTTCCCGACGAGGCGTGCGCCGATGGCCCGGCTCGCGGCGGCAACCATGGTCGGGACCGCGGTGGAGTACTACGACTTCTACCTCTACACGAGCGTCGCGGCGCTGATCTTCGGCCCGCTGTTTTTCCCCCAGTTGTCCACTGCCGGCGGCACGATCGCCGCCGTGGCGACGATCTCGGCGGCCTTCGTGGCTCGCCCGGTCGGCGCAGTGCTGTTCGGGCACTACGGTGATCGGTTCGGTCGCAAGGTCACGCTGGTGGCGTCGATGGTGGTCATGGGGTCGGCGACAGTGCTGGTGGGGCTGGTGCCCGGCTACGCCACGGCCGGGCTGGTCGCGCCGCTGGTGCTGGTCGTGCTGCGTTTCGGGCAGGGCCTCGGGGTCGGTGGTGAGTGGGCCGGCGCGGTGCTGCTGGCCACCGAACACGCGCCCGCGCACCGCCGCGGGTGGTACTCGAGCTACCCGATCACCGGCGTGGCCATCGGGTTCTTGCTGGCCAACGGGTCGTTGCTCGCGCTCACCGCCCTGTTGCCCGATGCAGCACTGCGCGCCTGGGGCTGGCGGGTCCCGTTTTTGGCCAGCGTCGTGTTGATCGCGATCGGCGTGTACGTGCGGGTCTCGCTGGCAGAGACGCCGGTATTCCAGCGGCTCGCCGCTCGTGGGGGGACCGTCCGGGTGCCGGTATGGGAGGTGGTGCGCTACCGGTGCAGGACTGTGCTGCTTGCCGCTGGTGCCACCGTGCTGGGCTTTGCGATGGTCTTCCTGGTCACCAGCTATGGGCTGGCCTACGGCGCCAGCCAGCTGCACCTGCCCATGCAGACCATGATCTGTCTGGCGATGCTGTCCTACGGGATGGTGGCCCTCGTGGTGCCGACGATCGGGGCCACTTCGGATCGGTGGGGGCGGCGCCGGATCTGCCTGATTGCCTGCGGGCTGGCCGCCGGGTGGGCGTACCCGTTTGTGGTGCTGCTGGGCAGCGCGGAGCCCTTTTTAATCCTGGTAGCGTTCACCATCGCGCTGGCCATCGGGATCGTCGCGCTGGTCACCATGGGTGCCTACCTGCCCGAGCTGTTCGACACCCGGGTGCGCTACACCGGCGCTGCGCTCACCTACAATCTGGCCGGCCTGGTCGGTGGAGGTCTCGTGCCCATCGCCGCCACGGCACTATCCACTGATTCCGGCCCTCCCTGGCCGATCGCCGTCGTGGTCGTGTCGCTGGCCGCGGTCGGCTGCGTCTGCCTGTCCTTCCTCCCCGAAACCGCACCTATTACTCGGCAGCGAGCAGACGACTGGACGGAGCGGTGGAACGAATGAGCTATTACCAGGCCGGTTATAGGGCACCGCTGGTTGCGGTCCTGGCAACGCTGGTCATCCTTGTCGGCTGCCAGGCAGGTGAATCAGGCGGCGCCGCCCGCACTCCGGTAGTCCTGTTTCCAGCGTTTCACCTCACGAAGCTCCAGGTCACGGTGCACGATCAGGTGGCAGCGCCCGAGTGCCCTCGCACGGGTAACTTCGAGGACTGGTTCCGCAACGACCACCTGAGCACGACATTCAGCCAGGTCTGCCAGGACAAGCTGCTCACACTTCGCTATGACACGGCTCCTTCCAATCTCATGCCGCAGCGCTTCGCCAACCAGCAAGGAGTCACCGTCGAGATCAAGAACTACGGGACGACGGAAAGCGCCCCGTTCTACGAGCCGCTGTACAAGGCGCTCGAGTCCACCGGTTACCGACGGAATCGCGACATCCGTGTCGCCGGCTACGACTCGCGGCTCACCCCCGACATGGGCGGGTTCCTGCAGCGCACGCAGAAGCTCATTGAAGACACCTACCGGGACAACGGCAATCGTCCGGTGCACCTCATTGGTCACTCCAACGGACCGCTGTATACGCAATACCTGCTCACCCACACAACGGCGGCGTGGCGAGCGAAATACATCCATGGCTTCACGTCTCTGGCCGGTAATTTCCCAGGTCAGGGCCTGCTCTACGCGGTCCTGTTCACGGGGCTCAACATCGAAGACTTCGGCTATCCGGCGACGAAGGACAACGCCGCGAGCAGCGCCCAGCTCTATCGGAGCGCACCGTCGACCTATCTGAGCGCGTCCGACCCAACAATCTTCGGTGATCGTGAGATCGTCATCGAAGACGCGTCCACAGGCCGGACCTACACCCCGCGGGACTACCGGCAGCTGATCATGGACGCGAACCTGGGCTGGGCGAAAGACATCGCGGACTACTACGTCGGCTTCGTCAAGATCGCCGATCCCGGCTCGTTCCCCGGCGTCGACGTCTACGCCGAGAAAGGATCGGGCGTCCAGACCGTCGTCGGGGCGCGGCTGGCGAACCTGACCCCTGGGCAGGTCGTTGTCACGTCCACGAAGTTGTTCACCCGTGACGGCGACGGCAACCAGGAAGACATCACCAACAACGCCGTCCTCGCATGGCGGGCGATGCACTGTTTCCACTTCAGTCTCACCGACAACCCCGGCGTCGACCACTTCTCCCTGCCCAGCAACCCCAACGTGCTCCATCGGTTGCTGGTGGACCTGACCCGCGCACCTCAGAGGTGCCCTTAGCCCGGAATTCAAAGCTACGCGACCAGCAGTTTCGTCCTCGCCTCACGGGCGGGGTAGTGCTGAAGCAGAATTGGACGCAGGCGAAGAAGAATTCGCCCTGCTGGTCGAGCTGGCGCTGCTCCGCTGCCCAAGCGGCAACATCATCCGAGGTGAGGCCGCATCGGCCGGTGACGAACTGACGAAGTGAAAGACCGTTGCTGCGTAACTATCCGGATCGAGCGCAGAAGTTGCGAAGGCGTGGCCCACTATCTGGACATCCGTCGAAACCCACCGATCGGAGCTGTGCGGCCACTCCAGTCCACGTCCCAGACCACCACGCGTCCACCAGGCCGCACCACCCGGTGCAGTTCGGCCAGGGCCGCTGCCACGTCCGGGACGCATTCGATGACCTGCACGGACAGCGCAGCCGGCTGTCAACCAGCCGAACTGGCACCCGGAATAGTCCGGACGCCGCCAGAGTTGCCCGACAGGATTGCGTCATCCCTGACGTTCCTCGGAGAGGCAGCTGTCATGCGCGCGCTGGTAGTCACCCCTGGCTCACCGTCCGGCCTGGTATTGGGAGAGGCGCCCGATCCGGCGCCGGCCCCGGATGAGGCGCTGGTCGAGATCGACCACTCCTCGCTGAATTTCGGCGACGTCAGCGGCGTCGCGGGCGCGGCCCCGGGCTCGGTGCCCGGCTGGGACGGCTCCGGTGTGGTCGTCAAGGCGGCGGAGGACGGGTCCGGGCCGGCGGCCGGACAGCGGGTGCTGACCTTCGGTTACGCCGGCGCGTGGGCGAGTCTGCGCGCGATGCCGGCGGCGGAGCTGGCGGTAGTGCCGGCGTCGGTCGACCTGGCGGTGGCCGCCGCGCTGCCGGTGGCGGGGGTGACCGCGCTGCGTGCGCTGCGCCGTTCCGGCGCGCTGTTGGGCCGTCGGGTTCTGGTCACCGGCGCCTCCGGCGGGGTCGGCCGGTACGCGGTGCAGCTGGCCGCCCTCGGTGGCGCGTACGTGATCGCGACCGCGCGCCGAGGTGAGGGGCTGACCGAGCTGGGCGCCCGCGAGGTGGTGGCCAGGCCAGGCGGACTGGACCCGGTGGACGTCGTGCTGGAGAACGTCGGCGGCGCCACGTTGGTCGAGGCGTGGACCGCGCTGGCGCCGGGTGGCGTGCTGCAGAGCATCGGTTGGACGTCGGGCGAGCCAGCCGTGCTCCCGGTGTACGGCACCGTCGGGCCGGCCAAGTCGCTGGTGTCCTTCCAGGCCGGGATCGCCTTCGGTGCCGACCTCGCGTATCTGCTCGACCTGGTCGCTGCGGGACGACTGACCGTGGACGTGGGCTGGCGTGGCTCCTGGCGCCAGTTCGACGAGGCGGTGGCCGGACTGCTGGGCCGGAGGTTCGCCGGCAAGGCGGTGCTGGATCACGACTGAAAGTCGTCAGTGGCCGAGGCCGTAATCTCGGGCGTCGTGAGCGCACCTCGGATCACGCGCGGCGGTTGGCCGAGTGGTTCGAGCTGTCCTTCCACCGACCCGAACTGCTACGTAGCCTCGGCGCGAGCACCCGCCTCGGGGTGTCAGTGCGCGGCCCCGAGGGCGTCGGCAAGGCCACGATGGTGCACGCGGTGGCCGTATCGTCCGTGCTCAGGTCGTCGAGCTGGCCGCGCCGAGCGTGGTGGCACCGGCGCCCCCGATTCGTAATCGCGAGCGACACGCGACGGGTTCGGACATCCGCAGCGCGCCGCTGAAGGCAACCGCGAACAGCACCGACAGCGCCACGTAGGGCAGCACGCGGGGTGCTGGCAGCAGCTCGATGAACGCCGCTGACACCAGCACGCCCAGCCCCATCCCACCGGCGCTCACGACACCATTAGCCAGGCCCACCGCAGCCGGATCGCGACGCGGGTGCAGGTCGAGTAGTGCCGCGCTGGCCGCTCCCAGCGCCAGCCCGGTAGCCAGTCCCTGCACGGCGCGTACGACGAACAGCCACCCAA
Source organism: Pseudonocardiaceae bacterium (assembly GCA_050701375.1). Classification (GTDB taxonomy): domain Bacteria; phylum Actinomycetota; class Actinomycetes; order Mycobacteriales; family Pseudonocardiaceae. The sequence goes on along the minus strand of JBOHFC010000038.1, from coordinate 9,413 downwards.
CCGAGTCGGCCAGCATGAACACGACGGTCGCGCCCGTGAGCGTGCCCAGCGCCGCGAGCAGCACCGGGCGCCGAGGGGACCCTGCGGTTCATCTCGCTGCGCCGCGACGACCTCGACGAACGCTTCCCGGGCCTACTGGACCTTCTGACGCGCTGATCTTGAGGGCGCCTGCCCGGGATCACGGGCATTCGACGACGCTGTACGCCTCGATGTCGTATGTGCGCCAGTTCGCCCGCAGGTACTCGGCGCGGTGGTTACGTTGGGCGTCGGCTTCGATGAGGGTTATCGCCGCTGGCGTGCCAGCACGGTGCCGATGAGTGCGGGGATGCGCTGGCTTCGGTCGGCATCCTGCAGCGCTTCACCGACCATGCCGCCATGATCGATGAGGCGGCCCGACTGGTCCGGCCGCAAGGCCGGATCGTCGTGACCACCTGGGAAGGGTGCGACGCAGCGCCGGGTCGCTTCCCACGTGATCTTCCACGTCTCATCGAGGACGCGGACCTGGTGGTCGACGCCTACACGGAGCAACCAAGCTGGCTTGAACGCCAGCTCGGCATCTACTACCGAGCCGCAGCGGTAGAGGTGGACGGTCCCGGTGACCCGGCGGTGAGCGACCTCACCGAGGAGGGACGCCGCTGGCAACACTTGCGGGGACGAGTCCGACGAGTCTTCCTGACCGCGCATCGGCCAGGGACAAACCCGGCATGCGCAACGTCGAACCCGGCGAGGAGCTGACCACCGACCACGCCGGTCGTCAGCCGGTTCCGCCTGGGTGTGTGAATGGGGTCGTGGTAGCAAGCTCGACGAAGCCGAGACGCTGGAGTATCGGTCGGCTGTCCGGGGTCGCGTCGACCAGTAGGTAGCGGAAGCCTCTGGCAGACGCGCTGGCAGCCCGTCGGGCTACCAGCGAGCGGAACACACCACGGCCCCGCCAGGTAGGTAGCGTGCCGCCACCCCACAGGCTGGCGAAGTCGGTGCCAGGGTGGAACTCCACACGTCCAGCGGCGATGGGAGTTGCCCCGACAACAGCAACCACGGCCGCAGCCGTACTGGGCTGGACCGCCAGACCGGCCAGCAAGGCTCTGCCCACAGCTGAGTGGTCCCCGCCGAACACGTCGTCATGCACCGACGCGAGCGCCTCGACACCCCGTGCGTCGACGACGGCGAGCAGTTCCACACCTGGTGGCGGCGGCGCATCGTGGGTGAGGTCGGCGATCTCAGCGACGAGCAGGGTCTCGGCCGGCCCGGAGGTGAACCCGGCGGCGAGGAGCCGGTCAGGTAGGTCTGGGGGCTGGTCATAGGAGTAGTGCTTCCACTCCCAGGGGCGAGACAGTTCCGCGAATCGGCTGATCTGCCCAGCGATAACCGAGTCGGCGTTGACCTGATCTAGATCGCACCAGATCACCCCGGTCCACCCGTCCCCGGCGGGCACACTCCGAACCACGCACTCGTCGTGCTCGAGGGGCCCGCTCAGCGCGTCCGGTCCCGGGTGTTGGCGTATCTGCACATCGAAGGCAGCGAGTACTGCTTGTCGGTCCAAGCGGGTAGCAGACCAGGACCAGGTCTGCACCGGCAACCGGTTTCAGACACCTGTCGGTAGCCGATGACTCGATGACGGCGCCGTCGGGTCATTCCGTGCCACTGGGTCGTAGCCCGATCCGCCTGCGGCACGGTTCGCGGGCCCCTCTCGACAGTGCCCGCAAGCGGATCGCCATCCGGCGCGTCGGCGACCGAGGAGGCAGCAAGTCTGTGGCCTCGACGGCTACTCGATCGGCGAGCAGCACAGCGCCGCCCGGGTCATAGACCGGCGGCTCAGCCCGTACCACTACTGCACGACATGCCGTCACCTCGCCAGCAACGTCGCCGAGGCCCCGCGCCATGGCTGACCGCTATGCGCGTTGGTCGACCGCTTCTCAGGACCTCAGCCCGATCAACGTGATCAGCCTGCGCAGCTCCTCGCCGAAGAACGTTTCGTGGTCATCGATCACGTTGTGGTGGTGGCCGAACAGCTCGAAGGACACCGCACCGATCAGCCCGGCCCACGCGGTCAGCCCACCGGCCATTACCGGGTCGGGCACCCGGTCGCGGGGAATCACCGTCCGGACCGGAGCCATGGCGCGACCGACCGCTGCTGATACCTCGCCGACCTGCGACTTGTCGAGGCGTCCGCCGGACACCGCGTCAGCGAGGATTCCGCAGAGCACCTCGGGAACCCTGGAAGCGGGCCGGACGGTGTCCTGCGGCGCTGCGTAGCCGGGCACCGGCGAACCGAAGATCAGCGCCCAGTCGTGCGGGTGCGCCAAGCCCCAGTCGCGCACCGCGGTGCCGGTGGCGATCCACCGACCGAGCAGGTCGGCGCGGTCGATCGCGCCCTCGGCGGTCTCCACCGCTGCCCCGAGGGCGTCGTAGGCGTCCACGATCAGCATCGTCAGCAGCGTGTCGCGACTGGGCACGTAGCGGTAAACGGCTGAGGAGACCATACCCAGGTCACGGGCGACCGCGCGCAGCGACAGCGCGGCGGCGCCCACGATGGCCAGCTGGCGCCGCGCGGCGTCGACGATCTCGCTGGTGACCTCGGCCCTGACCCGTTCGCGGGCCGTGCGGTGGGCGGGCTGCGAGTTGCTCATCTGCACCATGATGCTACCTAACGCGAGCATCGGCAACAATTATGAGCGATGCTCTTGACATTGTGCGGCGACTGCGCAGACACTGGATTTTCAGAGCATCGCTCTGGTATCGGAACTATGATCTCGGGAGACTTTGTCATGATCGCCAGCCACCTGGTCGTCGGGGCGGGCCCCGTCGGCACCGCTGTCGCAAGCCTGCTCGCCAGCCGCGACGTACCGGTCCGCCTCGTCAGCCGCCGCGGACTCGGCCCCGACCACCCGCTTGTCGACCGCGTGGCTGCTGATGCCGCCGACACCGACCGGTTGCGCACGCTCGCGGCCGGGTCGGCGGTGGTCTACAACTGCCTCAACCCGCCGTATCACCGCTGGCAGCAGGACTGGCCGCCGATGGCCGACGCACTGCTCGCCGCGGCCGAGTCGGCGGGCGCCGTGCTCGCCACCGTGTCCAACCTGTATGTCTACGGCCCGGTGGACGGACCGATCACCCCCGACCTACCGATGGCCGCTCCCGGGCCCAAGGCGAAGGTTCGCGCCCGAATGTGGCGCGACGCGCTGGCCGCGCACAAGTCCGGCCGGGTACGGGTCACCGAGGTGCGCGGCTCGGACTACCTCACCACCGGCCGCAACAGCCATCTCGGCGACCTGGTCGCCGGGCGGATCGTGCGCGGGCGCAGCGCCCGCTTCGTCGTGCCCACCCGATCTCCGCACACTTTCACCTACGTCCCCGACGTGGCCGCGACGGTCGTCGCAGCGGCCGCAACCGAACGGGGCTGGGGCCGGGTGTGGCACGTGCCCAGCGCTCCCGCGCTCACCCCGCGGCAAGCCGTCACCGACCTCTGCGACGTCGCGGGCGCGGCACCGGTGCGGGTCGAGGAGCTGCCGTGGTGGCTGCTGCGCACCGGCGGGCTCGCCGTGCCGCTGCTGCGGGAACTCGCCGAGACCCGCTACCAGTTCAGCGCGCCCTACCTGCTCGACTCGTCGGCCACCGTCGAGCAACTGGGAGTCACGGCGACCCCGTGGCGCCAGGCGCTGGACGCCGTCGTGCAGAGCTACCGCACCGGGGGGTCCTCGCGTCAGCCTGGCCCTTCAGCCCACGTTGTCCGGTGATCCAGCCCAGGCGAGTCCGGCGCGGTCGCACTCCGCGTGGAACATTCCTAGGCAGTGTTGCCAGGGCGGCGCCAAGCTGCCCAAGGACGTCAGGTGCGGCAACAGGTCCGCCGAGAAGGCGATGCTGGCCTCCCGGGGCAGCAGCGACGGCAGATTGTCAATGGCAATGATGTCCAACGGTCGGGGGCCGTGGCGCAATCGACGCACCGGCTCCCGCCAGCTGGTGGTGGCGTCATAGATGAGCAGCACGTTGCAGTCCGATGTGACGTCGCAGGTGACGTCACAGACAACCGTCAGGCGGCGGGTGGGGTCGTCGAGATCCAGCTGAGTCAGGAATGGCGGCACCGGTTTGGTGGTGTGCACGGCGTTGATCAGAATGTCGTGCTCGAGCAGGGCCGCCTTGTCCAGCTCGTGCGTGTCTCCGGTGTCCCAGCCGGTCGGTGCGATGCCGGCGACGGCGAGAGCGTCCCGCGCGCCGCGCCCGCACCGCCCGAAGGCGCCGATGACCAGCGACCGGGGTGACGGCCCACCGCGCGACTGACCAAGGGCCCGGACCAGCGACTCCTTCGACAGCGGCTGCAGCGGCGCGCCGAGCCGGCCGCTGTGCTGCAGCACGGCGAGTGCGGCCCCGACGTAGCCGGCCCAGTACCCGAACGCTACGAGGCGGTGTCCCCTGACGTCTGCGAGATACTCCAGGTCGAGCAGGGTTCCGCCACCTGCGGCGAATCGATGCAGTAGCTGCCTTGCACCGCCCTGCCCCTTGTACGCATGGCCGAAGAACACATGCCGGTGGATGAGCGCCGCAGGTTCTTCCGGCAACTCCTTGAGACCGATGATGTACTCGTCACTGGGCGCACCGACCCAGCTGCCGGGCTCGACGATCCGGCACCCGGCCGCGGCGTAGTCCGAGATCGGGAAGATTCGCCACGGGGAATCCTCGACTGTGACCGCGACACCGTCCTCGACCAGAAGCCGGGCGTCCGCCGGCACGATGGGTGCGCGACGTTCACTCGGCCGCACCTCGTGACGCATCCATAGCTGCGGTTTGTTCGTCATCACATCCGGTTCTGATCCACCATTCCCACTGGCGGATCGACATGACCACCGGCATCCCGCAATTCCACCCACCACCCTGGCTCGGCGGACCACCGCGCCGCAACCCCCTCCACATCACACCCGACTTCGTCGCAATCCGGGGCTAACGCTCGGCTTGGCGACTCACGGGGAAACGTAGTCGTTTGTGACGATCACGATCAGTCCCGGACCGATTTTCTCGATACCCGGGAACCGAGCCTCGACACGTACCTTGAACTTGGCGGCGAGGGCCTCAGCGGCGGCGCGGTCGGTGTCGTCCTGATAATACACGGTGGTCGTCGGGATGGTTCCCTGTGCATAGTTGGCGACCTCGACCACTGTCCACCCCGCAGCACTGAGATCACCCGCGGTCCGCGTGGCCAGACCGCGGATGGTGCTGTTGTTGAAGACCCGCACCTCGCCGCGGTTGGCACTTATCGCACTGGCGCCGTTGTCGCCGGAGGGAGCACCTTCGGCGGTATTCGGCGCAGCGGACGGGGAAACTACGGGAGCCTCAGCGGATGGTGAGATCACTGGTGGCGGGTAGGGAATCACCGAAGGGACCATCGACGCACTGACCGGAGCATGGGTAGCGCTGATCGCAGGTTTCCCAGTGCCCGTCGTCCGCTCTCCACGGGTGACGGCCAGCACCAGCCCGATCACGGCGGCGACGAGCGCTAGCGCGAACAGCGCCAATCCGGCGGTGCGCAGCCGCCGGCTGGCTCCAGTACTACCCGGCGTGCCCATGACCTACTTCGGGCCGGTGCCGAGCCGACGAGCGGCCCGTGCGCGCTGGCGACCGGACCGCAGCCGACGCAGTCGCTTGACCAGCATCGGATCGGTGGCCAGCACCACCGGCCGGTCGATCATGCTGTTGAGGGCCTGGTAATAGCGAGTGGGTGACATGTCGAACAGCTCACGGATGGCCTGCTCCTTGGCGCCGGCGTACTTCCACCACTGACGCTCGAAAGCCAACATCTCGCACTCTTGATCGGTCAGACCCTCGGGTTGGTCCTCGATCGGGTGCAGCGCCCGTGCGGCGTCCATCGCGCTCCCTCGTCCACAATCTCGCGCGTGGCACAACCCCGCGCCTGACAAATCCCTGGGCCGTGCGAATCACAGCGGTGTGATTCTGGCCAGCATTGAACCACGCGGTGGCCGAGACCGACCGGGGGCGCCCCCAACGTCCCCAGGACGCCGGGCGGGTCAGGTCACCGATTACTGTTCTCCTTCATGGCTGTCTGCCCGATCCGGATCGTTGGCGACCCGGTGCTGCACAACCCGACCCGGCTCGTCACGGAGTTCGGCGCGCCGCTGCACGCGCTGGTCGCCGACATGTTCGACACCATGGCGGCCGCCAAGGGCGTCGGGCTCGCCGCCAACCAGATCGGCGTGGACCTGCGCCAGTTCGTCTACGACTGCGCCGACGAGCAGGACGCGCGCCAGCGGGGCGTGGTCGTCAACCCGGTGCTGGAAACCAGTGAGCGTCCCGAGACCATGCCCGATCCCGACGACGACTGGGAGGGCTGCCTGTCGGTACCCGGTGAATCGTTCCCAACTGGGCGGGCCAGCTGGGCGCGGGTAACCGGGGTCGACGCCGACGGCGGGCCAGTCACCGTCGAGGGCGCCGGCTTGCTGGCCCGGTGCCTGCAGCACGAGACCGATCACCTCGACGGGATGCTCTACATCAACCGGTTGATCGGCCGCCATGCCCGCGAAGCGAAGAAAATGATCAAAGCCCAAGGCTGGGGCGTGCCCGGCCTGGCCTGGGATCCCGCCGCAGGCCGCCCCGAAGACTGAGCACACGTGGCCCACGCGCGTATACGACCTGGCGGACGTCCGTGGTAGACCCATCCGCGTGGCCACCGACTTGATCGCTCAATGTTGATCGCTCAATGGACGAACTCAGCTAGGTGAGTCAACGGGCAGATCGTGTGCCTCAGCCACGGCCGCAAGCCGCTTGTCGTAGGTGACGATCGCGTCGAGGTCCTCGCGCAGCAACAGCGCGGTGGCCAGGTGGATGGCGTCCAGCGACCGGAGCGAACGGTCGGGAAGCCGGCTTGCCGATTCGACGATGCTCGAGGTCACGCCGATGCGACCGATCCGGGTCAACAGGAGGTCGGCCCGGCCGAGCGCGGAGGGATCCGCACGCTGCACGGCGCGACGCGTCTCCACGGTGAGCAGGCTGCTTGACACCAGCGGCGATGCGGGCCGCCGAGTGAGGAACCGACTGAGTGCGTCGCTCTCCAGCTCGGCCCAGACCAGTTTGACGAATGCGGAGGTATCGAGATAGATCACCAACGCTCCGCATCCCGCAGTTCGGTGACGACCTCGCTGAGCGGTCGCCGTCCCTGCGGGATCGACGGCGGCGGAAGGAGATCATCGATAGCACCGGCTGGCGGCGCGTAGTCCCCGGACGCAGCGAGACTCTCCAGCAACGTTCCGGTGTCCACGGCAGGTACCAAGTAGGCGACCAGCTTTCCTCGTTCAGTCACGGGAATGCGCTGGCCTGCCTTCGCCATCGCCACATACCGGGAAGCGTGCTGCCGGAGCTCCCGAATACCCACCGACTCCATACATCCAGAGTAGCACAAAGGTGCTACTTCAGGTTCTGCTGTTGAGTTCGGGAGGCTGAGGGCTGCTGAGAGTGGGTTCGGGAGGCGCGCGGGATCCGGCTACCGGAACAGCGGGGGATGTGGCAACGTTGATTGCGGGGTAACGGTGTAATGCTTTGAGGCGGTGGGTGCGGTGGATCCATTGGACTCCTACTCGCGGACGGTCAGCTCGGTAGCGGCGGCGGTCACTCCGCACGTCGCCAGCCTGCGGGTCGGGTCGGGCGCCGGTTCGGCCGTCGTGTTCGCCGACGATGGATTGTTGCTGACCAACGCGCATGTGGTCGGTAGCGCCCGCGATGGCGTCGCGGCGTTCACCGACGGCACCGAGTGCCGGTTCGACGTGGTGGGCGTCGACCCGTTGTCCGATCTTGCGGTGCTTCGAGCCCGCGGCGCCACGCCGGCCGCGATCGCCCTGGGTGATGCCGACGGGTTGGTCGTCGGGCAGTTGGTGGTCGCCGTCGGAAATCCCCTCGGGCTCGCCGGATCGGTCACCGCTGGAGTGGTCAGCGGGCTGGGCCGATCACTGCCGGTGCGCTCGGGCCGGGCCGTGCGGGTGATCGAGGATGTGATCCAGACCGACGCCGCGCTCAACCCCGGCAACTCCGGCGGCGCACTGGCCGATGCCAGCACCAAGGTGATCGGGATCAACACCGCCGTCGCCGGTGTCGGGCTGGGGATGGCAGTGCCGATCAACACCACGACCCGCCGGATCATCGGCGCGTTGCTGGCCGACGGCCGGGTTCGGCGGGGTTACCTCGGGCTCGTCGGGGTGCCCGCTCCACTGCCCGCGGCGGTCGAACAACGGACCGGGCAGGCTTCCGGGCTGCGGCTGGTCGAGGTCATCCCCGGCAGTCCCGCCGACCGGGCCGGGCTGCGCACCGGGGACCTCGTACTCAGCGCCGGGCGCAGACCGGTCACCGACGCCCAGGGTATCCAGCGCCAGCTGTTCTCCGAGGCCATCGGTACCAGCCTGCCGATCACCGTGCTGCGCAACGGCGCGATGGTCGACGTGATCACCGTGCCCATCGAGCTGGTGGCGAGCTAGGACACGCCGTAACACACCGTGTGCCCGTGATGACCGCGGGTGTGCGACTATCGCGCACAGTGTCCAGGCTCAGGAGTTATCTATGACGACGTCGCTGGAACGCGGGCGGTACGACTGGCCGTGGCGGGGCGGTCCCACATTCGTCACCCCGGACGGCTCACAGATCGTCCTGCACGGCCGGGCGCTGGATGCATCCAGGCCGTGGTCGTGCGGGTTCATCGCCCTGGTGCGTGGTGCTCGCCGATCGTTCACCGTCGCCGAGGCCGGCGCCTTCGACTGGCACACCACGTTCACCACCATCCACGATCAGCTACTGCGCCAGCCCTACAACGCCGCTGAGCTGGTCGTAGGCCTCCGCAACCAGACCGCCGGCGACCGTCCACCCGATTATCGGGCTGCCTGGCGTGGACCGTGGTTCGAGCTGCACACCCGAGCAACCGGATCCCCGGACGGGATCAGCACGATTTTCGACGCATTCCGCCTGACCGACACACCGCTGGGGCTGCTGGCTGCGCCGCGCAGCGCCAGGCAGGCTCAGCTGGAACCGCTGCGGGTGGCCAAGCAGATCCCTGGAATCGGCTACCTGACGTTCGAGCGACCCGGCACCAGCCAGATCGCGGTCCCCGACTTCCGGGGCCATCTCACCCAGCACGGCGAGCTGTGGCGCGAGCCGCTCGGGCCCGGCGCCCAGGGTCGATCCCGGTCAGACGCCCTGGTCCTGGCTACGCCCACAGCGATAACCCGGCTGGTCCCCGGGCCGGCCGACACCGCGGACCCGAACGAAGCGCTAGCCTTTCTCGACGACCTGAGCGTGATTTGGGAGCCCGCATGATCTTGCTTGGGGTGCCCGTGCTCGCTGGCGCATTCCTCCTCGTGGAGGCAGGCCTCGAGCACATCAGGGCACCCGAGATGTTGGCTCGCGCAGCCGGCACCGGGTTGGTGGCC
>JBOHFC010000037.1:0-8741 GCA_050701375.1 Pseudonocardiaceae bacterium | reverse complement strand
GGCTTAATCTGGTGGAACGGTGGTTTCGGGAGCTGACCGACAAGGCCATCCGCCGGGGCGTGTTCCACAGCGTGAAGGACCTCGTTACCGCGATTGAGGACTACCTGAAAGTCAACAACGACAACCCTAAACCATTCGTGTGGACCGCGACCGCCGAACAGATCCTCGCCAAGGTCGCCCGCGGACGGGTCGCCCTCCAACAAGTGGAAAGTCAATAACGAGACACTACACTAGGTAGTTCTGGTGTGATTTTAGGTGGTGGATTGATGTTGCCATAGGGGCTACGGCTGGCCATGGTGTAGGTATGCCGAGTCGGCAACACCGTCGGCGAGGTGTGCTGTTCCTGGCCCATCGGGGGCCTTTCTGAGGAGGATATGCATGTCTGACGCATTGAGCTTTGCTGAGATCGACGGCCAGCACGTGGAGCTGCTCCCCGCACGTACTGTCATGTCCATGTTCAGCCTTGATGGTGGCGACGGTGGCTCGGGTGGTAACGGTGGCAACGCGCAGGGCGGCCTCGGCGTCAACCTCCTGAGCGGCATCGGCGTCCTGGGCACGGGAGTCGCCAGCGCGGGTGACGCCACCGGCGGCGGCGGCGGCGACGCCAACGGTGGCTGAGTCCTAACGATTCAGGCAACGGCTGAGCTGAGGCGGTGAGGGCGACACCGGTGCCGTCGGACTAGGAGACGGCACCGGTCGCGGTTGTGCTGAGGCAGCCGGCCACGGCCTTGGTCGAGTCAGTACCGTCCAGCAAATGTGCGGTGTCGTTTAGTTAAACGGAGGGGCGGCCAGAAATGCCACCCCTCCGTTTACATGTCCAGTGCCTGACGAACTTGAGCGGCGAACTGAGTAGTCACGGCACCGGTTCTAGGTAGTGCGCCGCTCTGACCGAGAAGGTAGCGCGGTCGGCGTGTTCGTCGCGGAATTCCTGGGTAGTTGGACAGCTCGAAACCAGGGATCACAACTAGGTAGTGTTGGTGTGATTTTAGGTGGAGGATTGATGTTGCCATAGGGGCTGCCGCTGTCCAAGGTATAGGTAAGCCGAGTCGATAAGACCGTCGACGAGGTGGTCTGTTCCCGGCCCGTTGGGGGCCTCTTTGAGGAGGATATGCATGTCTGACGCATTGAGATTTGCTGAGATCGACGGCCAGCACGTGGAGCTGCTCCCCGCACGTACTGTCATGTCCATGTTCAGCCTTGACGGCGGCGACGGTGGCGCGGGTGGCAACGGCGGCAACGCCAACGGCGGTGTCGGCGTCAACGTCCTGAGCGGCCTCGGTGTCCTGGGTACCGGGACCGCCACTGCGGGTGACGCTTCCGGCGGTGGCGGCGGCAGCGCCAACGGCGGCTGAGCTGAATCGGTAGACACGTCCGGTGCCGTTGGCTAGGGAACGGCACCGGCGTCGCCGGCGGCACTGAGGGCGGTGCTGGGGCAGCCGACTGCAACTAAGTCGGGTCAGTACCGTCAGCGATCGCATGATCGTGCGGTGTCGTTGGTAACGGAAGGGGGGGCCATTTCTGGCCACCCCTTCCGTTTATTTTCTGGCGACTCCCGAATAGCTCGGAAATTAGGTAGTCACGGCGCTTGCTTCTAGGCAGTGAGCATGACATTGCCTTCTCAACGGTTCAGCCAGCGGGCGGGATTGGTCGTAGTGGACCAGACTCGATAGCGGACGTCTCCGGCATTGTCTAACGCGATCGCCAGCAATGATTCTGACCTGCGGTGATGCTGGTCGAATGCGCGCGTACCGGCGAGTCGTTGGTGACCCGCCGCCCCGGCCGAGCAGTTTGTCCTCAGCGATCACAGCTAGGTGATTCGGAAGTGATTTTAGGTAGAGAATGGATGTTGCCCTGGGACTTTCCGCCAGTCATGGTGTAGCTAAGCCGAATCGGCGACACGTCGACGAGGTGTTCTGTTCCCGGCCCGTTGGGGGCCTTTCTGAGGAGGATATGCATGTCTGACGCATTGAGCTTTACTGAGATCGACGGCCAGCACGTGGAGCTGCTCCCCGCGCGTACTGTCATGTCGATGTTCGTCCTCGGCGAAGAGGGTGGCGATGGTGGCACGGGCGGCGCCGGTGGCAACGCCCAGGGCGGCGTCGGCGTCAACGTCCTGAGCGGCCTCGGCGTCCTGGGCACGGGAGTCGCCAGCGCGGGTGACGCCTCCGGCGGCGCCGGTGGTTCCGCCGACGGTGGCGGCGCCTGAGTTGATCCAGTAAGAACCGCGGTGGCCGTTTGCTAGGGAACGGCTCCGCGTGACTGGCGCCGCTGCGGCGGTGCCGGGGCAGCCGACTGCTATGCGGTCGTGCGGTACCGCCGCCCGATCAGCCAGACGATCAGGTGCGGTGTCGTCAGCAGTGGAGGGGTGGCCAGCAACAGGGCCACCCCTCCACTATTTTGTTCAACCGACTTCCCAACAGGTCGCCAGCCACTGTTTCCCCGGGGCACCGTTGGCGATAAGTGCTTGCGCTGTTGTGCCAGGCTGGTTGTCGTGAAGATCCTTTTCGCGGTCGCGCCCGGGTACGGGTTGATGTTGCCGGTAGTGCCGCTGATGTGGGCGGCGCGCGCTGCGGGGCACGAGATCCTGGTCGCCACGACGTCGGAGATGACCGATGTCGGCGCCAGTGCGGGCCTGCCGGTGGTGGACGTCTTCCCGCACCGCGACGTCTGGTCGGAGCTGCTGGCCGCCGTCTTCGGCGAAGCCGACGGTGCGGGCGAAGACGACCTGCCTGAGGAGTACCGGCTGGCCAAGAAGGACGGCAATCCGTTCGGACTGTTCACTTTGACCATGACCGAGGGCACCATCGCCGCAGGCCGGGCGTTCGGCGCCGATCTGGTGATCTACACCTCGGACCACGCGGCCGGTTGGTTCACCGCTGTCGCGCTGGCCGTCCCGGCGGTGGAGGTCGGCAACCGGATCTCCTGGTCGATGCGCGACGAGCAGTTCCGAGCCGAACACGGCGCCACCGAAGCCGACGAGATCACCCGCCACCTGCGTACCAAGCTGGAGATCGGGGCGACTGACCCCGACCTGGTAGCCCGCATCGACCCGCGCGCGCCGAGCATGGGCGGCCTGTCCGCTGACGAACCGGACCCGCGCGACGCCGTCCCGTGGTGGTCGATGCGTTTCGTGCCGTACAACGGCGGCGCGGTGCTGCCCGAGTGGGCCTTGCACCGTCCAGCGCGGACCCGGGTGTGCGTCACTTTGGGCACGGTGGTTCCGATCATGAGCGGCACCAGCAACCTGTCCGCCGCAATCGCCGCCCTCGGGGAGATGGACATCGACGTGGTCCTCGCCGCGGGCCGGGCTGACCTGTCCGCGCTTGGCGCGTTGCCGGCCAATGTGCGGTCGGTGGGGTTCCTGCCGCTGTCGACGTTCCTGCCCACCTGCTCGCTGATCGTGCACCATGGCGGGTCGGGCACCACCGCCGCGCCGCTGCATTATGGGATCCCGCAACTGGTGATGCCGTCCTTCGCGGACAGCTACCTGTCGGCGCAGCGGGTGGTCGACCGTGGTGTGGGGCTGTCCTGTGATCCGAAGACCGTGGACGCCGCCAGGGTGCGGGCCTGCGTCGAGCGGCTACTGGGCGAACCTGCTTTCGGCGCGGCGGCACGCGAGGTGAGCGCTGAGATGGCCAGCCAACCCAGCCCGGCCGCGGTGATCGAGCGGCTCACGGCCCGTTTCCCGGCCCGCGTCCCACGCGGAGACCAGAGCCGGTGACATGCCTAGCGGCCAGGCACGCTGGGTGGCCGCGGTCCGTGAACTCGACACCACCGACCTTGTGAGCGACTGCGAGGTCGGTGGTGTCGAGTTCACGGAGGGACGAAAGCCACCGCACGGACTGAGCCTCGCGAGTCGATGACGGCCAAACGGCCGGTCGGCACCGCGGAGGTGGTGCAGCGCCGGTAGTGACCTCCTGGAATCACTTACCTAGGAGAACCGGCTCACCGGGGAAGCTGAAGTGAGAAGTGGGCGAGGGGGGAGTTGAACCCCCACGTCCTTACGGACACACGGACCTGAACCGTGCGCGTCTGCCATTCCGCCACTCGCCCGAGTGACCGCGGCAGCCTATCACGCACCCTCATCGACTTAGGACGCAGCGGACTCGACCGGCTGGCCGTCCCCGATACCATCGGGCCAGCCCGCCGGTAGGGCTGGCGCGAACCTGGGAACGGAGGTCGCCGTGGGCAAGGCGCAGCGGTTCGAGCGTCGGTTGCAGGGTATGGTCGGCGACGCCTTCGCCAGGGTCTTCGGCGGTAACGTGGTGCCGCAGGAAGTGGCGCAGGCGCTCCAGCGGGAAGCTGACGACAACGCACGTCCGCTCGCGGGCGGGCGGGTCCTCGCGCCGAACTGCTACACCGTAAGACTCGGGGCGACCGACTACGACCGGCTGGCAGGCGACGAGCAGCGGGTGATCCGGATGCTGAAGGGCTGCATCCAGAGCCATCTCGCAGAGCAGGGTTGGGATATCTACGGTGACCTTATGGTGGCTTTGAAGCGATCTGGGACGCTGCACACTGGACAGTTCCGTACTAGCTCGTCCGTCGATCCAGACACACCGCAACCACGTAGTGCAGGAGACCGAGCCATGACCCAGCAACCCGGCCCGGATTACGGGCAACCAGCCGGCTATGACTCTCCGGGCTCCCGGTATGGCCAGAATCCGAGCGGCTACCAGCCCGGCTACCAGAATTACGACCAGAGCTACGAGCAGAACTACGGTCAGTATGACGGCGGACAGCCAGGCTATGGCGGTTATGCCCGGGGGGACTATGCCCCAGGAGACCAGCCGGGTTACCGTCCGCTTTCGGCGTCGCTCACGCTGGACGACGGGTCGGATCGTTATTACCAGCTGACCGAGGGTGCCACCGTGGTAGGCCGTGGCCAGGACGCCCAGTTCCGGCTCCCCGACACTGGCGTGTCCCGGCGCCATGTGGAGATCACCTGGGACGGCCAGACCGCGATGCTCGCCGACCTCGGGTCGACCAACGGCACCACGGTCAACGGCACCCCGGTGCAGACCTGGCAGCTCGTCGACGGCGACGTGGTACGGGTGGGACAGTCCCGGCTCGTCTTCCGTACCCAGGAGTAATCACAGCGTGCCGGAGCTGGTACTGCAGCTGACCCGAGCGGGCTTCCTGCTGCTGCTCTGGCTGTTCGTGGTGGCCGCATTGCGCGTCGTGCGCTCCGACCTGTTCGTGGCCTCTGGACTGCGGGCCAGCCTGCCGATGTCCCGCCGTGGTGCGCGCGCGGCGCGCGACCGGACGCCCCGCCAGCTGGTGGTGACCGCGGGCGGCCTCGCCGGCACCCGCATCTCGCTGGATGGCAGGCCGATTCTGATCGGCCGCGCCGATGACTCCACACTGGTACTCGATGACGATTACGCGTCCACCCGGCATGCCCGCCTAGGATTGCAGGGCGGAGACTGGTTTCTGGAGGATCTGGGCTCCACCAATGGCACCTACCTGGACCGAGCTAAAGTCACCGGGCCCACCCGGGTTCCCCTTGGAGTCCCGATCCGCATCGGCAAGACGGTGATAGAGCTGCGCTCATGACTCTGGTTCTGCGCTACGCAGCCCGAAGCGACCGCGGCCTGGTCCGGCAGAACAACCAGGACGCGGTGTACGCGGGCCCGCGCCTGCTTGCGCTGGCTGACGGGATGGGCGGTCACGCGGCGGGTGACATGGCAGCCAAGGTGATGATCGCGGCTTTCGCCCCGCTCGACGACGACGAACCCGGTAACGATCTGCTGGACCAGCTGCACGAGGCGACCCTTGCTGGTAACGCCGCGATCAGCGAGCTGGTCCGCGAGGAACCCGACCGGGAAGGCATGGGCACCACGCTGACCGCGGTGCTCTTCGGCGGAAGCAAGATCGGCCTGGTGCATGTCGGCGACTCGCGCGCCTACCTGTTGCGCGACGGGGTGTTCAGCCAGATAACCCACGACGACACCTTCGTCCAGTCGTTGATCGACGAAGGACGCATCTCCGAGCACGAGGCCAGCCACCATCCGCAGCGCTCGCTGCTACTCAAGGCCCTCACCGGCCACGAGGTGGAGCCCACCTTCACGGTCCGGGAGGCCTTCGCTGGGGACCGTTACCTGCTGTGCTCCGACGGGCTCTCGGGTGTGGTCAGCGCCGAGACGCTGGCCGAGGGATTGAAAATTCCCGAACCCCGGGCCTGCGCCGACCGGCTTATCGAGCTGGCGCTGCGGGGCGGTGGCCCAGACAACATCACCTGCATCGTCGCCGACGTGGTGGACGTCGAGTACGGCGACGACGCGCCCATCATCGGCGGTGCAGCCGGCGACGGGATCGAGGAACCGCAGCCCGATTCGGCGGCCTCGCGGGCAGCGACGACCACGCTGCCCCGCCGCCCAGCGGAGCCCCGACGGATTGAGCCCCCCCAACCTGACCCGCAGCTGCGCCGTCGCAAGCAGCGGCGCGCGCTGATCGGTCTGGCGGTGTTCGCCGTGCTACTCGGCACCGTCGTCGCCATCAGCTCGATCATGGTGCTGGGCCAGTACTACGTAGGGGCCGCCAGCACCGGCGAGGTGGGCGTCTTCCAGGGCGTCCGGGGCGAGTTCGTCGGTCTGCCGTTGCACACCTGGGCCGAAGGGAGCTGCCGCGACGGTGCCCGCGGCTGCGAGACGGTGTTGTTGCGCGACCTGCAACCGTACGCCCGGACGAACGTGCGCCGCGGGATGATCAGCAACAGCGGGCTGGAGGGAGCTCGCGAGATCATCGGCCGGCTCCGCACCAACGATCTGCTGCCGCTGTGTCCCCGGGCTGGTACCGGAAACCTCCCCGTGGATGCGTCCCCGGTCACCGAAGCTCCCCCCGGTGGCGGCGCCACGGATACCGCTGGCGTGCCCACGACGACCGGTACGCCACTGCCGGCGAAGCCCTCGGAACCCGGAGTGGACTGCCGGACGGTGGGCTGATGGTCACGCCAGTTCCTGCTCAGGACCCGGGCGCGCAGCCCGGGTCCGTTCCGCCTACCAAACGCGGCCTAGAGCTGATCATGCTGGCCTTCGCGGCGATCGTGGTGACCACCGCGCTGGTGCTGGTGGAGCTCAACCAGCCGCAGGGGGTAACCCGGTCGGTGCTCTACGACGGAGCCGCCTACCTGGCCTTGTTCGGCGCCGCCCATGTCGCGGTGCGGTGGTTCGCGCCCTACGCCGACCCGTTGATCCTGCCCTGCGTCGCGCTGCTCAATGGGCTGGGGCTGGTGATGATCCATCGGCTCGACCTGGCCGACGAGGCATCGGCCGCCTCGGTCGGCGAACCGGTTCCGGTTGGCAACCTCCCGCATCAGATCGCCTGGACCACCTTCGGTCTAGCCCTGTTCGTGGCGGTGCTGGCGTTGGTCCGGGACCATCGCATGCTGGCCCGCTACGGCTATACCTGCGGGCTGGTCGGACTAGCCGCGTTGGCCCTGCCCGGCCTGCTGCCCAGCGCGTTGTCCGAGGTCAACGGTTCGAAGATCTGGCTGCGGTTGGGTGGGCTCACCATCCAACCGGGTGAGTTCGCCAAGATCCTGATCATGATCTTCGTCGCTGCATTCCTGGTCACCAAACGTGACCTGTTCACCACGGCGGGCCGCAAAGTGCTGGGCATGGAGTTGCCCAGAGCCAGAGACCTCGCCCCGCTGCTGGCGGCCTGGGGGATCTCGCTGGGTGTGCTGGTGCTCGAGAAGGATCTTGGCACCTCGCTGCTGTTCTTCGGCATCGTGCTGGTTCTCATCTACGTCGCCACCGAACGGGCTGCCTGGCTGGTGATCGGGCTGATCTTCTTCCTCGGTGGTGCCACGGTCTCGGACATGATCTTCAAGCATGTGCAGCAGCGAGTGACCGCTTGGATCAACCCGTTCTCCGACTACGACGGCGCCGGCTACCAGATGGCGCAGTCGTTGTTCGGGTTGGGCACCGGCGGGGTCTTCGGCACCGGGCTGGGTGCCGGCCGTCCCGACCTGGTGCCCGAGGCGCACACCGACTTCATCACCGCCGCGATCGGCGAGGAGCTGGGTTTCGTCGGGCTGGCCGCGGTGCTGCTCACCTACCTGCTGGTGGTCATGCGGGGAATGCGTGCCGCGCTGACCGTCCGGGACACCTTCGGCAAGCTGCTCGCCGCGGGCCTGGCGTTCGCGATCGGCCTGGAGGTGTTCATCGTGGTCGGCGGGGTGACCAAGCTCATCCCGCTGACCGGGCTCACCGCGCCGTTTCTTGCCTACGGCGGCTCCTCGTTACTGGCCAACTACATCCTGGTAGCCCTGCTGCTGCGGATCTCCCATGCGGCGCGGTCGCCCGCGGCGTCGGCGGCGCCACGCAAGCCGGTGGCCCCGCTGGCCGAGGCGCACACCGAGATGGTGCAGCGCCCGTGAACACACCGCTTCGCCGAGTCGCGCTGGCCGTGATGGGCATGATCGTTCTACTGCTGTTGAACGCGACCTACATCCAGGTCGTCAACGCCGACACCTACCGCTCCGACCCGCGCAACCGGCGGGTGCTGCTCGACGAGTACAGCCGCCAGCGGGGCGAGATCATCGCCGGTGGGTTACCGGTGGCCAGCTCGGTGGAGACCAGCGGTCAGCTGCGCTTCCTGCGCAGGTACCTTGACGGCGCGATGTACGCCCCGGTCACCGGTTACTACTCGCTGCGCTACGGCTCGGGCGGCATGGAGAACGCGATGGACTCCGTGCTCAACGGTTCCGACGGCCGGCTGTTCGTGCGGCGGCTGTC
>JBOHFC010000036.1:0-4828 GCA_050701375.1 Pseudonocardiaceae bacterium | reverse complement strand
GGCTCGGTGGACATCGTGATCGGCACCCACCGGCTGCTGCAGCAGGGGGTGCGCTGGAAGGATCTCGGGCTGGTAGTGGTCGACGAGGAGCAGCGCTTCGGCGTCGAGCACAAGGAGCACATCAAGGCGCTGCGGACGGCCGTCGATGTGCTGACCATGTCGGCCACCCCGATCCCGCGGACCTTGGAGATGAGCCTGGCCGGTATCCGCGAGATGTCGACCATCCTCACCCCGCCGGAGGATCGCCACCCGGTGCTGACCTACGTCGGCGCCTACGACGACAAGCAGGTCGGCGCCGCGATCCGCCGCGAGCTGTTGCGCGACGGGCAGGTCTTCTACGTGCACAACCGGGTGTCGTCGATCGAGAAGGCCGCCCGGCGGATCCGCGAGCTGGTGCCCGAGGCGCGAGTGGCGGTGGCGCACGGGCAGATGAATGAGGACCAGCTCGAGCGCACCGTGGCCGGATTCTGGGACCGTGAGTACGACGTGTTGGTCTGCACCACGATCGTCGAGAACGGGCTGGACATCTCCAACGACAACACGCTGATCGTCGAGCGCGGTGACCTGCTCGGGCTCGCCCAAGCGCACCAGCTTCGCGGGCGGGTCGGGCGGGGTCGCGAGCGCGGTTACGCCTACTTCCTCTACCCGGCGGAGACGCCGCTGACCGAGCTGGCCCACGACCGGCTGTCCACCATCGCCCAACACACCGAGTTGGGCGCGGGCATGGCTGTCGCAATGAAGGACCTGGAGATTCGCGGCGCGGGCAACATCCTGGGTGGTGAGCAGTCCGGGCACATCGCCGGAGTCGGTTTCGACCTGTACATCAGGCTGGTGGGGGAGGCCGTCGAGGCATTCCGCAGTGCGGCCGGCGCGGGCCCGTCCAATGGTGCCGCCGAGCCTGCGCCGGTGCGGGTGGAGCTGCCAGTGGACGCGCACCTGCCGCACGACTACATCCCTGGTGAGCGGCTGCGGCTGGAGGCCTACCGAAAGATCGCCGAAGCGCTGGACGCTGAGGCGCTGACCGCGATCATCGACGAGTTGCGAGATCGCTACGGCGCCCTGCCGCCTCCCGTGGTGACCCTGCTGGAAGTCGCTCGCTTCCGTCAGGTTTGCCGGGCGAACGGGGTGGCAGAGGTGACGGTGCAAGGCTCCAAGCTGCGGTTTGCCCCGGTCACCCTCCGGGACTCCCAGGTGGTGCGCCTCAACCGGCTCTATCCCGTGGCGGGGTATCGCTCCGCTGGGCAGACCTTGACGGTGCCCCGGCCCAGCGAAGGCTCCGGCGGTATCGGCGCTGCGCCGCTGCGCGATCGGGAGCTGCTCGACTGGTGCACCAAGCTGGTCACCAGCGTTCTGGCGCAGTGACGGCGCTACGGAGCTCGCTGAAGATCGCATCGAGGTGCCGCAGCAGCGGCATCAGGTTCTTGACGGTATGGAGCAACTTGACGATCAGCTCAGCGATCTTGGTGGCCCACTCGGCGATCAGGGTCATGGCCTGCTCGGCCACCACAGGGGCCGCGATCCCGCCGCTGGCGAGCAGCTCCGCGGCGTACTCGATCAGATAGCCGACGAGTTCGGTGATCATCTTTCGGATTTGCTCGCGGACCGCGGCAACGATCAGCCCGCTCATGGTGACGGCGACGCGGATGCCATCGGCTGCGATGGCCATCGCTTCGAGCAGGTGGTCGCTGCCCTGGGCGTGGGCTCGGTAGGCCTCCGCGGCCGCGCCTTGCCACGTCATGAGATCGCCGGAGACGGCGTGCGCGTAGTCCTGTCGCGCGGCGGTTACCGCATCGGCGACGTTGCCCCAGGTCTGGGCGTGAGCGGTGATCGCATCGGGGCTGCCGGCCAGCCAGTCCAGCGGCTCGGAAAGGATCTCGACGTGCTCCATCAGCCACCCGATGTCCCACGACAACAGCGCGTCGGCCGGATTTGAAATGTAGTTGAGCGTGTCCACGCTCGCCGAGGCCGTGTCGATCCCGACCTCGACCCAGTCTCCGCTGGAAATTGCATTGACACATTGGAGGGCTGGATCAAGTATCCCTATTCCGGCGAAATCGGTGGAGTGCTCGTCGTGAGCGACTAACGGGTTCGCCGACATCTATTCAGATCCCCTCGTCCGGTACCAGGCCACCGCGTTGGCGTCATCGATGTCCGCATAATCCGCGGCGGCTGCCCTGACGTTAGCCGCGGCGCTACTCAGGCGTTTGACGCTGCTGTCCAGCGCGGTCGCTGCCAGGTGCTGCAGCGGGTTGAGCATCATCGGCAGGGTCTGACAGTAGGCGCCGTAGGCATCCGTGGGCAGGTTCATCTCCCGCGCCGCGTCGACTGCCTGCGCCAACCGGTCACTCACCCGGTCGATTTTCTTCGCGTGTTCTCGTAGCGCTTCACTGAGCACCTCGTACTGGTCGGCCATCTTCAGGCTCCTTAGCGCAGGTAACCGCGGTCGGCGAAGTACTCCTCATCGTCAGGCGGTGCCGCGCGGGGCTGTCGCCTCGGTGGTTGCGAATAATACCGGGGCGGGTTGTCGTCCTCGATCACGCCGAGCCCGAGCACCATCGGGTCGGGTCCCGAGCTGTGCTGTGTCAAGTCTTCGCCAAATCGCTCCCGGTAGCCCGACACCACCTTGGCGACGAGTGGATCCTCGCCACCGACGGTGGCTTGCATGGTTTCCTGCACCAGGGGTGCCAGCTGTTGCTGGGCGCGCCGTAGGCAGCTCAACACCGCAGCGGCGAGCTCCGGCGGCGATACCTCGCGGATTCTGTCGGTGAATGCCAGATCGGTGAGCGCTCCGCGAGAGTCCACCGTGACCCGGACCGCGCCGTCCCTAGTGGATTCGGTCACCTGGACCTGCTCGACGTGGGTGCGCATCGCCTTGAACTGCTCGGCCTTGTCAGTGAACCCCTGCGCCCACTGCGTCAGCCGGCGCTCCATCTCGTCTGGGTCGGTGTCGAACATGGCTCTCCTCAGGCGACGGGCGGTGCCAGACCCGGTGCGCCGGGTCGGACGAGGAGGCTACGCAATGCCGAGCAGCGTCGAGCACGCCGGTACAGATGTCGCAGAACCCTCGTCCCTGCCGGAACGCGGCCGGCTGGACCGGATCGGCTAGCCTAGGCTCAGTCGGGTCCATGTCCGTACTGTAACTCTTGTGAGGGTCTCTCATGTCCGATGGCGACGCCTCGCAGTCCGACGATGGCCTCGACGATGGCCGACCAGCGCACATCGACACGACCAAGGCGAGCATCGCCCGGGTCTACGACGCTGTCCTGAACGGAAAGGACAACTACGAGGTCGACCGTGAGGTTGTTCGGCAGCTCCGTCAGGTCGCGCCGGAGATGAGCCTGATGGCGTGGGACAACAGGAGTTTCTTGATTCGGGTTACCCGCTTCATCGCCAACCAGACGGGTATCACTCAGTTCCTCGACTGCGGGTCAGGTCTGCCGACGGCGGAGAACACTCACCAGGTCGCTCAGCGGATCCAGTCCGACTCCCGCGTGGTGTATGTCGACAACGATCCGGTTGTGCTGGCATATGGGCGGGCGCTGCTCGAGGAGAACGAACAGACTCATTTCAGCGCTGCCGACATCTTCAAGCCAGATGAGATCATCAACGATGATGTCGTTCGCAAACATCTGAACTTCTCCGAGCCGATGGCACTGTTCCAGATCGGAACGCTGCCCTTCTATAATGGCGAGCGCGACCTTCAAAGCATCATGGCTGAATACATTGACGCCCTGTCATCGGGTTCCTATGTTGCGATTAGTCACTTCTACGATCCCGAGACCAGCGAATTGAGTGAGTTCGCCCGAAGGCTGGAACAGGCTTTCTTGCGCAGCCCGATGGGCCGTGGAGTATTTCGAACCCACACCG
The DNA here is from genome assembly GCA_050701375.1 of Pseudonocardiaceae bacterium. GTDB lineage: Bacteria > Actinomycetota > Actinomycetes > Mycobacteriales > Pseudonocardiaceae. Next base: position 961 of record JBOHFC010000036.1, on the reverse strand, counting down.
AGATCGAGGGCATGCTCACAGGTTTAGAATTACTCGATCCCGGTTTGGTACTGTGCGCCGACTGGTGGCCCGATGGCCCCCGGGTCAAGCCACTAGACACCGTGCAGCACTGTATCGTCGGCGCCGTCGGGCGCAAGCCCTGACTGGGACAGCTCCTCGACATCCCGCAGCGTCTGGGCAATCCCAATTGTCGTCTGGAATCGCCCAATGTCTCGCGCAGGCTATCCAATCCGGCGGGCGCTGGTGTTCCGGAACATGGCGGCGACCTACCCGGGCCGCTGGGCGCACCGTCACCGAGGCCGACGCGGCGAACGAGCAGATGTTTCGGGGCCAGTCCCAGTGCGGCGGATACTCGTGGTCGCACTGGCGCTGCTCGCCGCCGGCGTGGTTCCCAAGCGCCTGGGGCCGCACCATCACCCCGGATGGCCGACGCCAACCGGGTGGGCCTGTGCACAGTTTTGACCGACGCCGAGTTGCCCGAGTTGGGTTTGGACATGCACAGCCGCAAGTCGCTGGACATGCCCGGCTTGGTCGGCTGCAAGTGGTCTCTCGGTAGATCCTGACCGCACCGACTGCACGCAGTTGATGGATGGCGGGCCGGTGTCGTTGACGGTGCATGTGGCGCCGGCGGGCCTCTATGCCGGTCCGCCGGTCGATTCGTGCGCCTACGCGTTGCGGATCGCGCAGTTGATCGAACCGCGATTGCCGAAGGCGGGAGCTGAGATGGCCCGAGTGTGGGACGTTGTGTCCGATGCGCTGGCGTCGGGCCAGCGGCAAACGATCACGCGTCAAGCAACTGGGCCGCATGGGGGCATGCGGTAATCTCGGATCGGTCTAGATGGTTGATTCCGTGAAGATCGTGTGAGGGCGCGTCGTTACCGCAGATGTGGGCGGAGGGCGTTCAAGATCAATGTGTGACGAAAGAACTGAACACCCTCCTGACTGCACTGTACGTGTTGAT
>JBOHFC010000035.1:0-3636 GCA_050701375.1 Pseudonocardiaceae bacterium | reverse complement strand
ATCAACACGTACAGTGCAGTCAGGAGGGTGTTCAGTTCTTTCGTCACACATTGATCTTGAACGCCCTCCGCCCACATCTGCGGTAACGACGCGCCCTCACACGATCTTCACGGAATCAACCATCTAGGCGCATCCGAGCCGGTGTAGGACCGGCAGCGAGGTGTGGCACCGTTGGGGGGTGCGCATTTTGATCGTCGAGGACGAGCAGCCGCTGGCCGACGCCGTTGCTCGTGGTCTGCGTCGTGAGGGGATGGCCGTGGATGTCGCCTACGACGGCGACAGTGGCCATGAGAAGGCTGCCGTGACCCGGTACGACGTGGTGGTGCTCGACCGCGATCTGCCCGGGATGTCCGGCGACCGGCTGTGCGCCGAGATCACCGGGTCCGGGGCGGTGACCCGGGTGCTGATGCTCACGGCCAGCGGCACCGTGACCGACCGGGTGGCCGGGCTGTCACTTGGCGCCGACGACTACTTGTCCAAGCCGTTCGCGTTCCCCGAGCTGGTCGCCAGGTTGCGGGCGCTCGGTCGGCGCGCAACGCCCGCGGTACCCCCGAGGCTCACCGCCGGCGACGTGCTGCTCGATCCGTCCCGGCGCACCGTCAGCCGCTCCGGTACTCCGGTTGACCTCACCCGCAAAGAGTTCGGGGTGCTGGAAGTGCTGCTCGCCGCTGGCGGCGGCGTCGTCAGTAGCGAAGAGCTGCTGGAACGAGTGTGGGACGAGAACGCCGATCCGTTCACCACCACGGTGCGGGTCACCGTGATGACCCTGCGCAAGAAGCTCGGTGACCCGGGCATCATCGAGACCGTGGTGGGATCCGGTTACCGAGTGCCCAGCGCCGACCTTGCGCCCGGCTGAGCGGTTGGTGATGGCGCAGCGGTTGGTGAGGCCTGAGCGGTTGGTGAGGCCGCGCCGCGGGCCGGGGCTGCGTGCCCGACTCACGCTGGTCGCCACCGGGTTATCGGCGGCGGTCAGCGCGCTGCTGCTGTGGTTGGGGTGGCTACTGGTCGGTGGGGTAGTGGCCGCGGTGCCGGACTTGCCGCCGGGCAGCACCGTGAAGATCAACGGGGTGCCGGTGGCCGCCCGCCAGCTCGGAGAGGCGCTGCAGGAGGCGGCGAGGCAGCGTGTGCTGCAGGCCGGGTCGGTGGCATTCCTGCTTGCGGTCGCGGCGACCGTGCTACTGGCCTGGGTGATCACCGGCCAGATGCTGCGACCGCTGCACGACGTGACCGCTACCGCGCGTCGGCTGTCCGCTGAGTCGCTGGACGAGCGGCTGCGGCTGCCCGGGCCACGCGATGAGGTGGCCGAGCTCGCGGATACCTTCGACGCGATGCTGGATCGGCTACAAGCCGCGTTCCAGTCACAACGCCGATTCGTCGCCAATGCCAGCCACGAGCTGCGGACCCCGTTGGCGGTGGTGCGCACCGAGGTGGACGTCACGCTGGCGGATCCTGCCGCGGATGCGGCCGAGCTGCGCCGGATGGCTGAGGTGATCCGAGACGCGACGTTGCGGGCTCAGCAGCTAGTCGATGGCCTGCTGCTGCTGGCCCGGACCGAGGGTGGCGCGCTTCGGGCCCGGGAGCTGGCCGACTTGGCCGGATTGGCCGAAGCCGCGCTGCGGATCGCGTCGCCCGAACTGCGCAGTCGGGGAATGCACGTGCGGGGGAGGAGGGCGCCGGCGTTGACGGTGGGTGACCCCGCGCTGCTGGAACGGGTCGTAGGCAACCTGGTGGAGAACGCGGTGCGGCATAACATCGACGGTGGCTGGGTGGAAGTCTGCACGGGTCCGGCGGGAGCGCAGGCGACGCTGCGGGTCGCCAGTTCTGGTGACGTGATCGCGCCCGAGGCGGTAGCTGCGTTGTTCGAGCCCTTCCACCGCGGCGGAGTCGCTCGGACCGCACACGATGGGGCAGGCCTGGGCCTGTCAATCGTTCGTGCCGTGGTCGCCGCGCACGGTGGCACGGCTGTCGCCGAACCGGTCCCCGGTGGCGGCCTCGCAGTAACGGTGCATCTCCCAGCCGCGTAGGTGGCCCTTCAAGGACTGCCAACCCTACTTCCGGGCGCTGGTAACCGCTACCATCCCCCCGACGTGGACGGTCGTGGGTTATCCACAGGGGCGCCGCCAAGCCGGGTTGGCGGTACTTGAAGGGCTACCTCGGGGGTGAGTTGAGGGCAGTGGCGAGGGGGTGCGCAGTGAGTTCGCGCTGCCATCGCCGGGCCCCACCGGCGACGAGGTCGCGTTCCACCGCAGCTGCATCAAGGGGTTCAGGGGGTTCCCAGCACAGCTTGCGAACCAGGTCGGGCGCCATCAGGTTCTGCAACGGCAGCCGGTGGTGTTCGGCGATCTCGGTCAGTGCGGCACGCGCCGCGGTGAGCCGGACCGCAGCGGCCGGATCCCGGTCTGGCCATCGGTTCACCGGAGGGGGGCTCTCGCCTTGGGCGCGCAGCGACGGTAGCTCGCCGGCCGGCAATCCTCTGGCCGTCTGTAGCGCGGTCAGCCACGTCTTGACGTGCCGGCGCTGGGAGCGGCCGCTGAACACCGGCCGCGACAGCAGGGTTGCCTCGTCCGGCGGCTCGGCCAGCGCAGCGTCGATGATCGCGGCATCGGGCAGTACCCGACCTGGGGCGATGTCACGCTGCCGGGCCATCTGGTCGCGGGCTTGCCACAACTCACGGACCGCGGCCAATTGCCGCGGCTGGTGGAGCCGGTGCATTCCCGAGGTCCGCCGCCATGAGTCAGTCCGGGGAACGGGCGGCGTTGCGGTCCGCACTGCCTCGAACTCCTCCGCTGTCCAGGCCGACTTGCCCTGGGCGTCTAGTTCGACGGCGATCGCGGCCCGCAGTGGCAGCAGCAGTTCGACGTCAAGGGCGGCGTAGGTCAGCCAGTCCGCGGGCAGCGGCCGACGCGACCAGTCCGCAGCGCCGTGTCCCTTTTGCAGGTGATAGCCCAGCAGCTCTTCGACCAGGGGCGCCAGGCCAACTCGCTCGAACCCGGCCAGCCGAGCGGCAAGCTCGGTGTCGAATACCGCGGTCGGATGCAGTCCCAGCTCGGCGAGGCAGGGCAGGTCCTGGGATGCGGCGTGCAGCACCCATTCCAACGGGTTGAGTACGCCGGCCAGATCGGACAGGTCGTCAAGACCGATCGGGTCGACGAGTACCGTGCCCGCGTCCTCTCGCCGAAGCTGTACGAGATAGGCGCGCTGCCAGTAGCGATAGCCGGAGGCCCGTTCGGTATCCACGGCCACTGGACCCGTGCCACCGCGCAGCAGCGCGACCGCGGCGTCCAGAGCTCCCGCGGAGGCGACCACTGGTGGCACCCCCGCGGCCGGCTCCAGCAGCGGAACCGGAGTTGTGTTGGTCAGCGGATGACCCCCGCGCGCATGGCGAGGGCGACCATCTGCGCCCGGTCACCGGTGCCGAGCTTGCGCCCGATACGAGACAAGTGGCTCTTGACGGTGAGCGCGGACAGGTTCAGCGCCTCACCGATCTCCTTGTTCGACTGGCCGTCGGCGACCAGTTGGAGCACCTCGACCTCCCTGGCTGACAGCTCTCGCGGAGTGTTGTCGGTTCCCGCTACCCGAGTGCCCGACGCCAGGAGCGGCGCCACCGTGGGGTCTGCGTAGACCCCACCTTCGAGC
>JBOHFC010000034.1:0-2985 GCA_050701375.1 Pseudonocardiaceae bacterium | reverse complement strand
ACCATGGCATGTGGGACGCCTGCGTCCTGCCGGTCGTGCCTGGCCTGCGCCTCGCCGCTCCCCGGGACTGCACACAGCTGCGTGCGCAACTCCGCGAGGCCGTCGACGTCGCCGATGGACCCACGGTGATCCGCTACCCGAAGGCCGCGGTGGGTCCGGACATCCCCTCCACCGGCAGAGTTGGGCAGTGCGACATTCTCCGTGACGACCCCGCTGCCGTCGGCTTGTTGATCGCCGTCGGACCGCTGGCGGCGCCCTGTCTGGCCGCTGCCGACGAGCTCGCCGCGCACGGCGTGCCGGTCACCGTGATCGACCCCCGCTGGATCGCGCCTGTGGACCCGTCCCTGCTCACGCTGGCGGGCGCATACCGCCTGGTGCTCACCGTGGAGGACTCCGCCACCACCGGTGCGCTCGGCGGCCGGATCGCCCAGGCACTGGCCGCCGCCGGAGCGGATACCTGCGCGGCCACTTTCGCCCTGCCTCCCCGGTTCCTGCCGCACGCCTCGCGCGATCAGATCCTGCACGCCCATGGACTGGACGCGACCGGTATCGCCACCGCGGTGCTCAACGGCTCGCCAGCACACATCGCGGAAAGGTCCCAGAGAAGGTCACCGCCAAGGAGATGTGATGACACCTGTGCAACTGGGCATGCCCGCGCCGCCGGCTGCGCCGAACCGGCCGGCCGCACCGAACCAGCCGGCTGTGCCGGCCTTGCGGCGCCGGGCATCCCGCCAGGTCATGGTCGGCGACGTGCCCGTCGGAGGCGACGCGCCCGTGTCGGTGCAGTCCATGACGACCACTCGCACCTCCGATATCGACGCGACCCTGCAGCAGATCGCCGAGCTCACCGCCGCGGGCTGCCACATCGTCCGGGTCGCGGTCCCCAGCCAGGACGACGCCGACGCCTTGGCCGCCATCGCCGCCAAGTCGCAGATCCCGGTCATCGCCGACATCCACTTCCAACCCCGATACGTCTTCGCCGCCATCGACGCCGGCTGTGCCGCGGTCCGGGTCAATCCCGGCAACATCAAGAAGTTCGACGACAAGGTCGAGCAGATCGCTGCTGCGGCCGCCGGTGCCGGTGTGCCGATCCGCATCGGAGTCAACGCCGGTTCCCTGGACCCCCGGCTGATGGCCAAACACGGCCACGCCACCCCCGACGCACTGGTCGAATCCGCTCTCTGGGAATGCTCGCTGTTCGAAGAGCACGGATTCCGCGACATCAAGATCTCGGTCAAACACCACGACCCACTCGTCATGATCGCCGCCTACCGCCAGCTGGCCCAGCGCTGCGACTATCCCTTACATCTGGGCGTCACCGAGGCGGGCCCCCGCTTCCAGGGCACCATCAAGTCGGCCGTCGCCTTCGGGGTGCTGCTCGCCGAGGGCATCGGCGACACCATCCGTGTCTCGCTGTCCGCCCCACCCGTCGAGGAAGTCAAGGTCGGCAACCAGATCCTGGAATCCCTCGGCCTGCGACCCCGCCGGCTGGAGATCGTGTCCTGCCCCTCGTGCGGGCGCGCCCAGGTCGATGTCTACACGCTTGCCGAACAGGTCACCGCCGCATTCGACGGTTTCCCCGTTCCGCTGCGCATCGCGGTCATGGGCTGTGTGGTCAACGGCCCCGGCGAGGCGCGCGAAGCCGACCTAGGGGTTTCCGCCGGCAACGGCAAGGGCCAGATCTTCGTCCACGGCAAAATCATCAAAACCGTCCCCGAACACCAGATCGTCGAGACACTCATCGACGAGGCCTTGGCGCGATACGGATCGCCGCCGACCGACTGATCGGCAGCTTCCGGCACCGTTCACAACCCCGATCAAGGAGGAGGTCTCACCATGCCAGCGTGGCTCTACAGTTTAGCGAATTGGCAGATGTTGCTGCTGTTCGCTGGGGTCTCGGTCGCCATCTGTTGGGGTTTGATACGGCTCCTCCGGCCCTTGATGGTACGGTGGTTCGGCGATGAGAAAGAGAGTAGAAACAGTATCATCGATATCTTGGTCGCCGGCACCGGCCTGTTCTACGGGCTACTCCTGGGCCTGATCGCGGTAAGCGCATACGCTGACTATTCGACCGCCGAAGACTCGGTGTCACACGAGGCCAACGCCGCAGGTGTGCTCTACCGGGACGTGTCGAACTTCCCAGAACCACTGCGGTCGGAGCTTCGTGCAGGTGTCGTCCACTATCTGGACGTGGTCATGTCACAGGAGTTTCCCTCGGCGCACCAGGGAAAACTGCTGGCAGCTGCCACACCAGTGGCGACGGACATCCAGAATGGAATCGCCTCCTTCGCGCCCGCCAACCTTGGCGAGCAAGCGCTGGATAGTGAAACGTTCCGCCAGTTCGGCAATTTCATTGACGCCCGAAATCAACGATTAAATCAGATGCAGTCGCAACTTCCAGACACACTCTGGGTGGTCCTCATCCTCGGTGCCCTCATCAACCTCGCGCTCATCGCCATGCTCGGGATAGACAAGTTGAGTGCCCACCTGGCATTGTCCGGGCTTTTCGCCGTCTTCCTAAGCCTGATGTTGTTTCTGGTCGCCGCTTTGGATCATCCGTTCCTCGGCCAGTACAGTATTTCATCGGACACGTTCGAGACGATCCGCGATATTGTGATCCCGCAGATTCGTTGAAAAACATCAGTTCCAGACCTCAAGAGGAGATGATGTAGGCGCGACCGAAGAACGTTCCGATCTCCGCGCGGTGTAGATGACCGGCGACTGCTTGATCACCTTCTACGGCCATGACAGCGTGGATGTGCACTGTGCCGTTGATGATCTCCCCACTACCCGTTAAGGAGTAGTCGGTGATGACGTCCTCAGTGGCGTCGTGTTGGGGCATGGTGGAGATCGTGAAACTGTCCACGGCGCCGATCAGGCTGACGATCGCCCCGGTAGAGGGTTCAGGCGGCACGGCCGTCAATCTCGAGTCAACTGTGCGGGTTGAGTCGACTCCGCGGGTGTGCCGTTGCCAGGCCCCGTGAA
>JBOHFC010000033.1:0-6841 GCA_050701375.1 Pseudonocardiaceae bacterium | reverse complement strand
CTCATCCTCAGGGTAGCCGCGTCCTTGCGACCCTCGCCCTCGGAGACCAGCACCTCCACGATGCTGGCGACCAGGCTCCGGTTGAGTTCCCAGGAAATGCTCTCCTGCAACGCGACGAGCCGCTCATAGCGTTCCTGCACGATCGCCTTGGGCACCTGGCCGGCCATGTCCGCGGCCGGAGTGCCGGGACGGCGCGAGTACTGGAAAGTGAACGCCTGGGCGAAGCGCGCCTCGCCCACCACATCCAGGGTGGCCCGGAAGTCGGCCTCGGTCTCACCGGGAAAGCCGACGATGATGTCGGTGGACAGCGCCGCGTCGGGCATCGCAGCCCGGACCTCCTTGACGATCTTGAGGTAGCGCTGCGCCCGGTAGGAGCGGCGCATCGCCGCCAGGACCGCATCCGAGCCGGACTGCAACGGCATGTGCAGCTGGTGGCAGACGTTCGGCGTGGACGCCATCGCCTCGATGACGTCTGAGGTGAAGTCCCGCGGATGCGGCGAGGTGAAGCGCACCCGCTCCAGACCGTCGATCGCCCCGCAGGCGCGCAGCAGGTCGCCGAATGCTCGCCGATCCCCGAAGTCGACCCCGTAGGCGTTGACGTTCTGTCCCAGCAGGGTCACCTCGACTACGCCCTCGGCCACCAATGCCTCGATCTCCGCGAGCACGTCCCCGGGGCGCCGATCGACCTCCTTGCCGCGCAGCGCGGGCACGATGCAGAAGGTGCAGGTGTTGTTGCAACCCACTGAGATCGACACCCACGCGGAGTGCGCCGAGTCGCGCTTCGCCGGCAACGCGGAGGGGAAGACCTCCAGTGACTCGGCGATCTCGATCTGGGCTTCACCGTTGTGCCGGGCCCGCTCCAGCAGCACCGGCAGCGAGCCGATGTTGTGAGTGCCGAACACCACGTCGACCCAGGGCGCCCGCCGGGTGATCTCGCCGCGGTCTTTCTGCGCCAGGCAGCCGCCGACGGCGATCTGCATTCCCGGATGATCGCGCTTGATCGGCCGTAGCTGACCGAGGTTGCCGTAGAGCCGGTTATCGGCGTTCTCCCGCACCGCGCAGGTGTTGAGGACGATCACATCGGGGGTAGTGTCCTGCTCCGCAGGCACATACCCGGCCGACTCGAGCAGCCCGGCCAACCGTTCGGAGTCGTGCACATTCATCTGGCAGCCGTAGGTGCCCACGCGGTAGCTCCGTGGACGCTGCTTGGTACTCGCCGTCATCCGCAGATCACCCTTCCTTACCCATCCAGGGTAGGGCCGGGTCGAAACCGCTATCGAGCCACCCTCGTCGCATCGTCACCCACATGGTAGGGATGACCTCGACGCCCCACCCACTTGGAGGATCGGATGAGCGCGCCCGCGACAGCCGACCCGCCGATGATCCGGATGGTGGGTGTGCACAAGCATTTCGGGTCGCTGCACGTGCTTCGCGACATCAACCTGGAGGTTGCACCCGGCGAGGTGGTGGTGGTTCTAGGACCGTCCGGGTCCGGTAAGTCGACGCTGTGCCGCACGATCAACCGGCTGGAGCCGATCGACGAGGGCAGCATCGAGATTGACGGAACACCGCTGCCCGAAGAAGGCCGGGCGCTGGCCCGACTACGGGCCGATGTCGGCATGGTCTTCCAACAGTTCAACCTCTTCGCCCACAAGACGATCGCGGAGAACGTCGAGCTCGCTCCGGTGCGGGTGCGTCGGATCAGCAGACTCGAAGCGCAGGACACCGCGATCGAGCTGCTCACCCGGGTCGGGATCAGGGATCAGTCCGACAAGTACCCCGCACAGCTCTCTGGTGGTCAGCAGCAGCGCGCCGCGATCGCCCGCGCGCTGGCCATGCGCCCAAAGGTGATGCTCTTCGACGAGCCGACGTCGGCACTGGATCCGGAGATGGTGCAGGAGGTCCTCGACGTAATGACGTCGCTGGCCCGAGAGGTCCTGACCATGCTGGTGGTCACCCACGAGATGGGTTTCGCCCGCCGCGCCGCGCACCGGGTGGTGTTCATGTCCGCCGGCGAGATCGTCGAGGACTCGGTGCCCGAGCAGTTTTTCACCGCGCCGCGCTCGGCCCGCGCCAGAGACTTCCTCGGCAAGATCTTGACGCACTGACAACAGAACCAACGGACGGAGTGGCAGATGAAGCTGCGCACAATGGTGGTCGGCCTGCTGTTAGGTAGCCTCGTGCTGGTCGCCTGCGGTCGGGAAAGCTCGCCGGCGGCGAGCGGTACCAAGGTACCGGTGCAGAGCGTCGCACCGAACGTCACTGTTGCCGGCTCACCCACCTTTGCGCGGATGACCCAGCGCGGCACCGTCATCATCGGGGTCAAGAACGACCAGCCCGGTCTGGGTTACCTCAACCCCAAGACCAACAAATACGAGGGCTTCGACATCGAGATCGCTCGGCTCATCGCGGCCAAGCTCGGGTTCGATCCGCAAACCAAGATCGAATACAAGGCGATCCCGTCCGCGGCCCGCGAGCAGGCGATCAGCAACGGACAGATCGACTACTACGTCGGCACCTACACGATCAATGATGCCCGTAAGAAGCAGATCTCCTTCGCCGGCCCGTATTTCATCGCCGGCCAATCGCTGCTCGTCAAAGCGGATGACAAGTCGATCACCGGTCCAGAAACGCTCAAGGGCAAGCGGGTCTGCTCGGCCACCGGATCGACCCCCATCCGCCGGGTGCGCGAACAAGGCCTCACCGACCAGATCGTCGAATTCCAGAACTACTCGCAGTGCGTGGATCAGCTACTCGCCGGTCAGGTGGATGCCGTGACCACCGACGATGCCATTCTCAAGGGCTACGCGGCGCAGGATCCCGAGCACCTCAAGGTGGTCGGTAAGCCGTTCTCCCAGGAGCCATACGGTGTGGGTCTGCCGCTTACGGACAACGCCCTGCGAGCCAAGGTCAATGATATTCTGGAAGGCGCCGCCAAGGACGGCACCTGGACGCAGATCTACAACGGGACGCTCGGCGCCTCCGGTTCGAGCGCGACACCGCCCGCGGTCGACCGTTACTGATCGCAGGAGTCCTGCGTGATCCAGCTGCTCCTGGACAACCGCGACCTGTTCCTTAAAGGATTTCTCAACACGATCCTGCTGTTCGTTCTGGCTGGCATCGGCTCCCTCGTTCTGGGGGTGCTGCTCGCCGCGATGCGGGTCAGCCCGGTGCCGGCATTGCGGCTCCTTGGCAGCGGATACGTCACGATTTTTCGGAACACTCCACTTACGCTGGTTTTCTTCTTCTTCGCCTTCGCCTATCCACGCCTGGAACTGTTAGACGTCTCCTTTTTCACCAGGGCCGTGCTCGCCCTTGCCATGTATACCGCGGCGTTCGTGTGTGAAGTGGTGCGATCCGGCATCAATACCGTGGATGCGGGGCAGTTCGAGGCTTCGCGGGCGCTGGGCTTCAGCTTCATCCAGACCCTCACCACGGTCGTCGTCCCGCAAGCCATCAGGTCCGTGGTGCCGCCGCTGACCAGTGTGCTCAACTCGCTGCTGAAGAACACCACGATCGCCGCCGGTTTCTCCGTTGCCGAGGCCGGCCAGATCACCCCGGCACTCTCCGAGCGTGGCGCTCCTTTGCTCATCGGCATGTTCTGGATCGCGATCGGATTCGGAATCCTCGTCGTCCCGCTGACCGCCACGCAGCGCGCCCTGGAGAAGCGGTGGAGCGCGGCCCGATGACCTCGGCGCTCTACGACCTTCCCGGTCCGCGGGCCCGGGCCCGGAACAAGGCATTCGGCGTGCTGGCCACCTTCGGCATCGTCGCGCTGGCCGGCTTCATCGGCTACCGTTTTTGGGCGACCGGTCAGTTCGAGAGTACGAAATGGCAGTGGCTGCTCTACAAGGATCTTCAGGTACAGCTGCTCGCAGCGCTGGGCGCCACCCTGGCTGCCTTCGTCGTTGCGGCAGTGCTAGCACTTGTGGTCGGGTTGCTGTCTGCCGTCGGCCGGCTGTCTGAGCATTGGTGGCTGCACATGCCGGCGCTCGCCATCGTCGAGTTCTTCCGGGCGATCCCGCTGGTCGTCATGATCTTCTTCTTGTTCTACGCAGCACCGCAGGCCGGGCTCAAACTGGGTGTCTTCTGGACGCTCGTGGTAAGCCTGACGCTGTACAACGGTTCGGTGCTCGCCGAGGTATTCCGGGCCGGGATGCTGTCGGTACCGCGTGGCCAGCGCGAGGCTGCATACGCATTAGGCCTGCGCAAAAATCAGGTGATGCGAGCGGTGCTGCTCCCCCAAGCGGTGCGTGCCATGCTTCCGACGATCGTGAGCCAGCTCGTCGTTCTCCTGAAGGACACCGCGTTGGGTTTCCTCATCACCTACCCTGAGCTGCTTTACGAGGCTCGGTATCTCGGTGGGCTCGCCGAATTCGGGCGCCCGATCATTCCCACTGCACTCGTGATAGGCGCGGTCTACATCACCTTGTGCACGGCGCTGTCATTGTTGGCCGGCTACCTCGAACGGCGCAGCCGACGCACCGGCCGGGCGCAGCCGACCCCGGATGCGAATCTCATCACCGCGGAGCTCGCCGTCTGAGCGGGGCGGATCGCCGAGATCAGCTCGCGTACAACGTGCGCACCAGATCCTCGATGGACGGCTCGGTCACCGTCAAATCGCGCACCGCCACCCGGCGCGCCACGTCGGCGATCAGCGTGGCGGCCGTGGTCTGCGAGGGCAAGAATGCCAGTCGCTGGCGCAGCCCGCCCGCCTCCACCGTCACGGCGAGCACGCCGGGCAGCCCGTCCAGCGCGGCCGACGGCTCCACCACCAGTTGACGCGCCCCGCCGAAGCGCCGCCGCAGCGTGTCGAGGTCGCCGTCGACGAGTACCCGCCCCTGGTCTATCACCACCAGCCGGCGGCACAGCCGCTCCACGTCTGGCAGATCATGCGTGGTGAGCAGCAGCGTCACACCGCGCTCGGCGTTGACAGCGGCGAGGAAGCCGCGAAGCCGTTCCTTACTGGCCAGGTCAAGCCCGATGGTCGGCTCGTCGAGCACCACCAACTCGGGGTCGTGCAGCAGCGCGGCAGTGACCTCACCCCGCATCCGCTGACCGAGCGACAGCTGCCGGACGGGGGTTCGCAGGAAACCCGCCATGTCCAGCAGCTCGACGTGGCGCTCCAGCCGGTCCGCGAACACCGCCGCCGGCACCCGGTGCACTGCTCGCAGCAGCTCGAAGCTCTCCACCAACGGCAGGTCCCACCACAGCTGGCTGCGCTGGCCGAACACCACACCGATCCGGCGCGCTAGCTCGCGGCGCCGGCGCACCGGCTCCAGCCCGCACACCCGGACGCGGCCCGCGGTCGGCACCAGGATGCCGGTCAGCATCTTGATCGTTGTCGACTTGCCGGCGCCGTTGGGTCCGAGGAACCCGACGGCTTCGCCGGGAGCGATCGACAACGTGACGCTGTCGACGGCGACCACCGGATCGGACCGCCGGCGGCGGAACTCGCGGCGCAGGTCCTGGGTCTCGACCGCTGGCGACCCGGCTCGACTCTGAGACGAGGGCCTCACGAGCCGGTCCCCACATAGCGCCGTAGGCCCGTCCGCCATACCAGCGTCGCGGCGGTCACCGCCGCCATCGCCACCAGGGGGGCACACCAGCGCAACACGGCAGGCAGACCCAGCGGATCGGGCTTGCCCAGCAGCCCGAGCACCGGGTAGTAGGCCACGAACGCGCCGGGCACGATGAATGCCAGCAGCCGGCGCACCCAGTCGGAGAAGATGGTGATCGGGTAACTGGTGAACTCGTTGGACCCGTAAGTCACGCTGTTGGCAAGCTCCCGGCCGTCCACCACCCAGAAACAGACCGATGCGACCGCCACCCAGATCGCACCTAAGATCACTGCGGCCGACAGCGGCGAGACGATCATCAGCGCTACCCGGGCGGGCGTCCAGGTGATCTCTACCGCGAGCAGCGCGTAGCCCAATGTCACCGCGCCCGCGACCACCCGGCCGAGTCGCCGCAGCGCGAGGTCGGCGGCGCAGAGCTGGCCGAGCACGCTCAGCGGGCGCAGCAGCATCGCGTCGAGCTGGCCGCTGCGGATCAGGTCCGGGAGCTGGTCCAGTTGCCCGACTGCCAGGTCGGCCAGTCCGAAGCCGACCGAGGCCAGCCCGTAGATCAGCAGGACCTCGTCGCGGGAGAACCCGCCCATCGCGGCGACCCGGCCGAACAGCACCAGGATCGCCAGGAGGTCGACACCCTGCGCGAGGGCCTGGCCGACGAGTTGTAGGCCGAACGACGCCGGGTAGGCGAGCTGGCTGCGCACCGCGCCGCCCAGCAGGCGGCGGTAGGCCTCCAGCCCCGGCCGCTCAGCCACCCTGCACCACAAGCCGGCGCACTGCCCGGGCCAGCACCAACCGGCCGGCGCCGAGCAGCAGCACCAGCCATAGCAGCTGGCTGGCCAGCAGCCAGCCTGCGGCGCCGCGCCCGAGCAGCAGGTCGGTCGGGGTCTGGACCATCGAGGGGAACGGTGTCGCCAACAGTACCGACGCCGCCCAGCCAGGGAAGTACGGCACGGGGATGATCAGGCCCGCCAGTAGCGGCGCGACGACAGCGTAGATGCTGAGAACGCCGCGCGAGTCGAGCAGCCAGAACGCGGTGAGGTTGAGCAGGAAACGCAGGCCGAAGCTGACCACCACGGCGAGCACCACACCGGCGGCAAAGACCAGGCATCGCCCAGGTGAGGTCGGCAGCGCCAGCTTGAAAGCTGATCCGAAAATCAAGTCGGGGACGGGCGCGCGGGACCACCGGCTCGACCTGTGCCTTTTGGTTGGAGCCGGGACGGGGGAGCCGTGGTCAGGCCACGGGTTCGAGGGTGACCTGGTAGCCCAGT
>JBOHFC010000032.1:0-7154 GCA_050701375.1 Pseudonocardiaceae bacterium | reverse complement strand
ATGCCCCAGAGGAGGAACCCGCGCAGGCAGCGGCGGTCGCGTTCGTTGTGTTCGGCGTGCCAGGTGTCGATGTGGGCCTGGTTGCAGGTGTGCAGGGCGCGGTCGTGGGTGGCGAGCCAGCCGAGGAGGCCCGGGACTCCCGAAGCTCCGGCCAAGTGCAAAGTAGCGGAGCGTAGTCGATTCTGTGTGGCTGGTGACTCGTTGTGCCGTTGGTGCGGCGTGAGTGGGAGCCCGAGGATCTGATCGCGCACTGGACGTTGGTGGAGCCGGACTGGCGGCTGGTGGCCAACAAGTCGGGGGCGACGCGTCTGGGGTTCAGCGCTGTGCTGAAGTTTTTCGAGGTCGAGGGGCGTTTCCCGGGGTACGCCGCTGAGGTTCCCGAGCGGGCTGTGGCGTATCTGGCCGAGCAGGTGAAGGTCGATGCCGCGTTGTTCGCGAAGTACGATTTCTCGTCGCGGTCGGCGAAGTATCACCGGATGCAGATCCGCGAGGAGCTGGGGTTCCGGGAGTGTTCGGAGGCCGACCAGGCGCAGCTGGGCGGGTGGCTGTCGCGGGAGCTGTGCCCGATGCAGTTACGCCGGGAGCAGCTGCGCGACGCGGTGATCGCCCGGTGTCGCGCGGAGCGGCTGGAGCCGCCGACGTCCGGGCAGCTGTCCCGGCTGGTGAGCAGCGCCGTGCGCGCGTTCGAGGAACGATTCTGCCGTGCCACCGAGGGGAGGCTGGACGCCGCGGCGGGTGGGGTGGCTGCCGGCTGGAAGAGTTGATCGGCCTGGGGGAACAGGACCCGGGCGCGGTGGTGGGTGGCGGTGAGCGGTTCTTGTATGAGCTGAAATCCGACCCTGGGGTGGTGGGCACGGAGACCTTCCGCCGGGAGGTCGCCAAGTTGGAGCGGACGCGGGCATTGGGGCTGCCGGTGGGCTTGTTCGAGGGGTGGACGGACAGGCTGGTGATCGCGTGGCGGGACCGGGCCGCGCGACTGTACCCCTCAGATCTGGTGGCCGCACCGCGTCCGGTGCGGCTGACGCTGCTGGCGGCGTTGTGCCAGGCCCGCACCACGGAGATCACCGACAGCCTGGTTGAGCTGCTTATCCAGCTTGTGCTGAAGATCGACACGAGGGCGGAGAAGCGGGTCGAGAAGGAGCTGCTGGGTGATTTGAAGCGGGTGGCGGGCAAGACGGGGATCTTGTACCGGGTCGCCGAGGCGGCCGTGGAGCGCCCGGACGAGACGGTGCGGAAGGTGATCTACCCGGCGGTCGGGGAGGCGACGTTGCGGGAGCTGGCCAAGGAGGCCAAAGCGGAGAAGGCGGTCTACAACAGCAAGGTCCGTACCGTGCTGCGTGGCTCCTACTCCCACCACTATCGCCGGTTGTTGCCGGACCTGCTGGCGGCGCTGGAGTTCCGCTGCAACAACACCGAACACCGGCCGGTGATGGACGCCGTCGAGCTGCTGGCGCGCTACAAGGACATCGACGTGTCCGACCGGCCGCACTACTCCCGCGCCGACCGGGTACCACTGGACGGAGTGGTGCCCAGGGCGTGGCGGGAGGCGGTGATCGACGACACGGGCAAGGTGGAGCGGATCCCGTACGAGTTGTGCGTGCTCAAAGCGTTGCGGGAGGCCATCCGCCGCCGGGAAGTCTGGGTGGTCGGGGCGAACCGGTGGCGCAATCCCGACGACGACCTGCCCGCCGATTTCGAGGACAACCGCGACGTGCACTACGCCGCCATCCGCGCCCCGTTGGACGGCGCCGAGTTCGTCGCGGACCTCAAGCGGCGCCTGGACGCGGCGTTGACGTCGTTTGACACCGCGCTGACCGAGGGCACTACCGGTGGGGTGCGGATCACCACCCGACACGGCCAGGGTTGGATCTCGGTGCCGAGCATGGACAAGGTGCCCGAGCCGCCGTACCTGGCCGCGCTGAAGGCCGAGGTCCAGCGCCGGTGGGGGGTGATCGACCTGCTCGACGTGCTGAAAAACGCCGACTTCCTCACCGGCTTCACCGAGGAACTCGCCTCGGTGCTGTCCCGCGAAGCGCTGCCCGAGCAGGTGCTCCGCCGCCGGCTGTTGCTCGTGCTGTTCGCGCTGGGGACGAACGTGGGGATCAAACGGGTCGCCGACGGCCTGTCGGCCGCCGACCCTGGGACCGCCGACACCGAGGCGGCGCTGCGGCGGGTCCGGGCCTCCCACATCACCCGCGACAACCTGCGCACGGCGATCCGTCGACTGGTCAACAACACCCTGGCCATGCGCGACCCGGCCTGGTGGGGCGAGGGCACCGCGTGCGCGTCGGACTCCCGGAAGTTCGGATCCTGGTCATCGAACCTGATGACCGAGTGGCACCAGCGTTACCGAGGTCCGGGGATCATGGTGTATTGGCACGTCGAGAAAGGCCGGGTCTGTATCTATTCGCAGGTCAAGACCTGTTCGGCGTCGGAGGTGGCGGCGATGATCGAGGGTCTGCTGCGACACCTGACCGCCGCCGAGGTGGCTCGCCAGTACACCGATACTCACGGTGCCTCCCTGCTTGGGCACGCCTTCTCTCATTTGTTGGGGTTTCGGCTGCTGCCCCGGGACAAGAACCTGCCCAAGGCCAAGCTGTACCGGCCCGAGGCCGGCTCGATCGACGCCTGGCCCACGCTGGCGCCGGTGCTGTCGGGGCGGGCGATCGACTGGGACCTGATCGCCCAGCAGTACGACCAGATGATCCGCTACACCACCGCGCTGCGGCTGGGCACCGCCGAGTCCGAGCAGGTGCTACGCCGCTTCACCCGCGGCGGAGGCCCCAAGCACCCCACCTACCAGGCGCTGGAAGAGTTGGGCCGGGTGATGCGCACGATCTTCATCTGTGAGTACGGCTCCAGCTACGAGCTGCGCCGCGAGATCCACGAGGGCCTACAGGTGATCGAGAACTGGAACTCGGGAAACAAAGACCTGCACTACGGCAAGGGCGGGGACCTGACCGGCCCGGACCGCGAGCACGTCGAGGTCTCGATGCTCGCACTGCACCTACTTCAGGCCGCGCTCGTGCACCTCAACACGGCCCTGGTCCAAATCGTCTTGTCGGAACCGAAGTGGGCCGCGCGGATGACCGACGCCGACCGCCGTGCCCTGACTCCCTTGTTCTGGACGCACGTGAACCTCTATGGCAAGTTCGACTTGGACATGACCACGCGCCTGGACCTCGGCGTACTGCTTGCCACGCCGGTCACCCCCGCAGGGGCTGACTCCCATGGCGTTTTCCTGTGAGAATCGGCTTTACAGCAGGAAACTGCCATCAGTATGTCTGCGCTCCCGACAAGTGTCAGTAACCGCCGCAGCTCCCCCCCGGGCCAGTGACGCAGGAAAACCCCCACCGCACATGATGGATACCATTGGGAGCCAAGCTTTTCGATCCATCGCTTCCGTAGACGTCGAAACTCACTGCTACCTCTTGTCCGATAGGAACACCGGATTGCTGCATGTTCCAGGTACATGAGTAGCGGCTGTTCCCGTCCGGTGGTGCTGGCTCAGAGCAGAGCACGTGCCAACCACCCCAATCCGTCGTGAACTGGACCTGGGTAACATTAACATTAACGCCACCACCACCATGTGCGTCGGCCTCCAGCACGAGTACCCCGTCTTCCCCGATGGTGGCGTGTTGATCGTGCGGATGCACCCAAGCACCACCCACAGCGGGCGCGGAGGTGGCAACGTCGAAAGTGTGGGCCGTCGACACGTCGGCACCCGAACCAACAGCGAGCAAAAGCATGACCACAACGGCATGCACGGAACGTATCATCTGGTCGAGTCCTCTCGGTCCAAGCCGACATAATCGGGCGCTAACGCGATGTTTGCAGTTTGTAACCTATCGTTATGCTCCTGGATGGTGTTACGCCCGACCGGCATGATTAACCTGGTCGGCCGCGGGTCTCATCCTCCACCGCTGGTCGATTCCCTCAAACCGGACACCCACGCCCCGAGCTCGGGCCGGTGGTCCAGGGTTGGCCAGTGAGGGCGGTCTGCGCTCCCGACAAAGGTCAGTAACCGCCGCAGGTTCCCCCCGGGCCAGCGACGCAGAAAGACCCCCACCGCACATGATGGATACCATTGGGAGCCAGATTTTTCGATCCATCTTTTCCATAGACATCGAAACTCACCGCTGCCTCTTGTCCGATAGGAACACCGGATTTCTTCATGTCCCAGGTACATGAGTAGCGGCGGTCCCCGTCCGGTGGTGCTGGCTCAGAGCAGAGCACGTGCCAACCGCCCCAATCTGTCGTGAACTGGACCCGACCAACATCAACTCCACCACCGGCGCCATACGCGTCGGCCTCCAGCACGAGTACCCCGTCAGCGCCGATGGTGGCGTGCTGATCGTGCGGATGCACCCAAACACCACCCACAGTGGGCGCGCTGGGCGCGGAGGTGGCCGCACCGGAAGTGCGTGTGGGATCGGTCGTTAGCTGCCGGTAGATGCTGGGGCCGGCGAACACGCCTACGATCACCACCGTTATCAACGTAAGCAACCACGGCATTTTCCCCCCAGACATCCTCAGCGCAGGTGTCCTCGCAGGGAATGACAGCGGCAGGGCCTTGGGTGGTGAGGCGGGAGTCGTGGCGTGCCCGGCTGGGTTGCGGGTCAGGATGAAGCGGTCCGCGTCGTGCCGGACGGACCGGGTCGGTTCCGGCCGACGGTCGCGGGCCAGAGCGTCGGCCGTCGCCGTGAAGATGGCGCCCAGCGGTAGGCCCTCGGGATGGCCGGGCAGTCCCTGCTCGATCACATCGATCAGGTACTTGGTGAAGTAGGTTTGCGGGTTGATCGTGCCCGGATCGGATTCGAACCAGGCGGTCCGGTATGCCCCGCTGGCGGTCATCGTGAACGCGCCCGTTCCGGCCGTCTTGTCGATCACATCCGCGGATGCGGCCGCGAGGCTGTGCTCGGGCCGAGTCACCTGGCCGGCGAAGCAGCAGTCCAGAATCACGATCTTTGTCTGCGCGTCGCACTCACGTAACGCGGCGCGCACATCGGCGAACGGCAACCCGATCGTCAACCGCCGCGCAGTGTCCTTGGGCGAGTGCCCCAACGCCAGGCACAGCTCGTCACCGTGCAACTGTCCGTGCCCCACAAAGTAGAACAGGGCAACATCGACAACCCCGTCGAACAGCTCCATCAACCGGTCCGGCAGGCGGTCGCACTGGCGGGGGTTGCGCAGCATCTCCAGGCGCTGCGCCGGCCATCCGCCCAGTGGGCCGGTCAGCAGTCCGGCCATCCGCTGCAGGCTGGTGCGCGCCGCCGGCACCGGTGGCAGATGGGAGTAGCCCCAGACACCGATCAGCACCGCCCGCGAGCGCGAATAATCGCGCCACAGGCCGGCGTCAGTCATCAAGCAGCCGCTCCAGAATCGGGATGACCTCCTCGACGTTGGTCGCGTCCAGAACGACCGACCGACCCTTGATGATCGTTTCGATCCGCAGACCGGAACGCCGCGAGCGGATGAAGTCCGGCAGCGTCCTGATCGCCGCCACCACCCCGCCGCTGCCAGCGAGCACGGTCAGCACGTCCACCACGCCGAGCTCGCTCGCTCCCGGCGTCCCAGCCACCACGGCCACCTCGACGCCGGGCAGACCTCGCATCCAGTCGCGCAGCGCCGAGAACTGTGACTGGTCGGAAACCGCCAGCTCGATCCCGTCGGCTGTGTGTGCATCCCCGTCGCGCGGCACAAGATCCCCATCTGATCGGCTCCATCGCTAGGCTGACATCGTTTCAGGAAATGGCTCTTCTGTGAAGGAAACCGCGCATGACGGCCGCCTCGTCCTCGGAGAACACCCCCGAAGATCGCCGCGAGTTCGCTTCACGAAAGATGCTGGCCGTGCTCGGCGTGCCCGAGGCAGCTTCCGAGACCGCCTCGTTCTGGATTGAGGCGTACCCCACCGCCGCAGTGCGCGGGGTCCGCTCGACCGAGGTCGCCGGGAAGATCACCCGGCATCTTGCCCGCTTCCGAGACTGGTTCGCCGAAGGCTTCGGGCACGACCGGATCGCGGCGGTCACCGCGCGGGAAGTCACGCTGTGGCGAGACCACCTGGCGGCCACCGTCGTCCGGCAACTCGCCGCGGGCCGACAGCAACTGATGGCCCCAGCCACGGTCAACAACCACCTCGCGCACCTATCAGCGTTCTTCACCTGGACCGCCGCGCACGCCGAACCCAGCCTGCTGCCGCACGGCGACCCCACCAAGGGCGCCGAGCTGCTGCCGCTGCCCGCGCCCGAGCCGCGGGCGCTGTCGGAGGCGCAGGTCCGCACCGTGAAGAACGTGCTCGACCGGCTCGACGGGTTCCACCGCCTTAAAGGCCGCCGCCACCAAGGCGGATCAACCCCACCCAGCACCCACCGGCACGCCCGGCCGTTGCGGGACAAGGCGATCACCCACGTGCTGTTCGCCGCCGGCCTGCGCCGCGCCGAACTCGTCAACCTCGATCTCGCACAGCTACACCCACACGACCCGGTCGAGTTGCGGCGAGTCAAGAAAGCCCGCCTGCTGGGGGTACGAGGCAAAGGCCGCACCCAACGCACAATGTTCCTGGGCCTCGATGCCAGGCTCGCACTGGCCGACTACCTCGAACACGAACGCCCCAGCGACACCGCCCCAGACTCCTCAGCGTTGTTCCTCGCCGCAGCCTCGATCGCGACTCGCCGCCCCAGCGGCCGGCTGTCGCCGCGCACCATCAACACCATCGTGGGTGAGGTGGGCCGCATCCACGACCTGGAAGTCGACGGGACCGAGCGCAAGCTCGGCACCCTGCGACCCCACGACGCCCGCCACACCTTCGCCTACCGCCTGTCCGCCGCATCCGGGCACAACCGCGCCGAACTCGAACGCCGCCTCGGCCACGCCAACGACCGCTACCTGCGGCTCTACACCAACCCGCCCGAAGACATCGCCGCCAGCTGGGCCGAAAACCTGTAAACCTCAACCGACACGTACGCACGAACATCACCACCACATCCGACTACTTTGCACTTGGCCGTAGCTTCGGGAGTCCCGGGCCTTCATCGGGCGCTCGCCTGGGACAGTGCTTGCTCGATGCCCTGGAGCTGGTCGGCTTGCCAGTCCTGGAAGCTGGCGGTGGGCGGAACGAGTGTCTCGGTGACCGTCGCCACCGGGATGCCCGCCGC
>JBOHFC010000031.1:0-1888 GCA_050701375.1 Pseudonocardiaceae bacterium | reverse complement strand
TAGCTGGTTACTCCTCCAGTACCAGGAGCCCCCTCTCGCGCCGGCACGACACGCCACCGTGACCAAATCGCTACCAGCTGTCACCCCCGGAGTGAACACCACCAACAGCATTTGCCAACAGGCTCTCAGGTTCACCTCGACGGTGGCAGGTTGGTGGTCCAGCTCGTCCCGACCGATGAGGTCGTCGACGAGAAGGTCACCCGCGCGCAGGACGTCGGTGAGGTAGGGCGAAACCTCCCCGTCCGCCAAGCGCTCCACGACCAGCTCGATCTCGGGCCGCTCCGGCGGAGACGAGAACGACATGCCGGCACCTCCCGACAGCATCCGTGCGAGCATGCCACCTGGGAGGAAGTCGGCACCAGTAGTCAGGTCTCGTCCACTGCGTTGTCGACGAGTCCCGGGCCGGTGTCTGGCTGGGTCGTGATCACCGCGCGTGCCTTGGCGGTCTTGACGGCGGCGGTGAGGGTGGTGATGTCGTAGGCGCCATAATGTCGCCGTCCGTTGATGATGAACGTGGGTGTCCCGGACACGCCGCTGAGGCCGGCGGATTCGACGTCCTCAGCGATTCGGGGAGCGTGGATGTGCTTGCGGAGGTCGGTGCGGAACCGTTCGACGTCGAGGCCGAGTTCGCCCGCGTAACGGGTCAGATCGGCCGGGCGCAGATCCCCCTGGTGGTCCAGGAGCAGGTCGTGCATCGGCCAGAACGTGCCTTGGCCGGCCGCGGCCTCGGCAGCTTCGGCCGCCAGTTGGGCCCGCGGGTGGACGTCGGTGAGGGGAAGGTGCCGCCACACGTAGCGCACGTCGCCGAAGTCGGCGAGCAGCTCGCGGACGACCGGTTCGGCCAGCCCGCAGTAGGGGCATTCGAAGTCGCCGTACTCGACCACGGTCACCAGCGCCTCGGCCGGACCACGGATGTGGTCGCGATCCGGATCGACCGGCTCGGCCAGGTCGATGATGGCCTCCGCCGTGCCCAGCAGGGCTCTGATCCGGCGCCGTGGCGGCAGCAGCGCGGTGATGCCGAAGACGATCCAGGCCGCGACGGATGCGCACAGCGCCGCGGACAGCACGCCGAGCTTGGCCTGCTGCAGCTGCGCGCCGCCGAAGGCGAGGGTCGAGATCAGCAGGGACACGGTGAAACCGATACCGGCGATCGCGCCGCCACCGGCGATGGCGGCCCAGCCGACCGGGGGACGCAACTGGGCCAGGTTCAGCCGGGTGACGAGCCAGGAGCTGCCCACGATACCGATCGGCTTCCCGGCGATGTAGCCGAACAGGATGCCGAGGGTGATCGGCGAGGTATAGGCGCGAGAGAGGAACCCGCCGCTGATCGCGATACCTGCGTTGGCCAGCGCGAACAGCGGCACGATCAGGTAGCTGGTCCAGGGGTGGTAGAGCTGCAGCAACCGCTCGTTGGGTGACAGCGCCGCCGCGAGCCCGGTGCTTGCCGAGCGGGCCAGCTCTGGGGTTGGCTGCTCGCGGAAGAGCCGGAACAGACCCGTCGCTCGCTCGAGGTCGTCGCGCGCAGGTGGGTAGGCGAAGGTCAACAGCCCGATCACCAGGCCGACGGCGACCGGATCGACACCGGAGGAGAACAGCGCCACCCACGCGGCCACGCCGAGTAGCGCGTAGATCAGGCCGTTGCGGATCCGGCCGGCGCGGACGGCGAGGAGCACCCCGAAGATCGCTAACGCAACGACGAGCGGCCGCAACGCGACGTGCCCGCTGTAGACCGTCGCGATCACCGCGAGCGCCACGACGTCGTCGACGACAACGACGGTGAGCAGGAAGGCCCGCACGGAGTCCGGCAGGCGCCGACCGACCAGCGCGAGCAGGCCGAGCGCGAAAGCCGTGTCCGTCGACATCGCGACACCCCAGCCGTGTGCCGATG
>JBOHFC010000030.1:0-2997 GCA_050701375.1 Pseudonocardiaceae bacterium | reverse complement strand
AACGATATCGTCTGCCACCACCATGTCCTCGCGGGCTCCGGCTGCCCGCAGGCGTTTGGCGATAGCCTCGACGATGCGCAGGTTGGCTTGATGTGGCACCAGTACGTCGACGTCCGCTGGACCGACGCCGGCCAGCTCCAATGCTCGTAACGCCACCGGCGCGATCTGTGTGATCGCCCACCGGTACACCTCCTGGCCCTCCTGGCGGATGAAGGAGTTGCGGTCGGCGACGACGATGGTCTCCACCAGGTCCCCGGCGCTGCCTGCGGCAATCGGGCCGATCCCGGGCCGCTCGCCGCGGTGGTCGACCGGGCCGATCACCGCGGCGCCCGCGCCGTCGGCGAAGATGATGCAGGTGGAGCGATCCAGGGGATCCACCCAGTCGGATAGCTTCTCTGCCCCGATCACCAGCACGTGCCGCGCGGAGCCGGAGCGGATCATGTCCGATGCGGTACCCAGCCCGTAGCAGAAGCCGGCGCAGGCGGCGTTAATGTCGAAGGCGGGGGCGGCCCGCACCCCGATCCGGTCTGCGGTCTGCGCGGCGGCGTTAGGTATGTACGCGGGCATCGTGCAGGTTGCGACCAGGACTGCGTCGATATCGCCCGGGGCTAGCCCGGCGTCGGCGAGCGCCTTGGAACCCGCATCGACTGCCATGTCAACGACTGACTGATCATTGCGGGCG
The DNA here is from genome assembly GCA_050701375.1 of Pseudonocardiaceae bacterium. GTDB lineage: Bacteria > Actinomycetota > Actinomycetes > Mycobacteriales > Pseudonocardiaceae. Next base: position 2,315 of record JBOHFC010000030.1, on the reverse strand, counting down.
AAGCGCCGTTCGACGATTCCAACCCGGGCTCGGATCCATTCGTCGGTGGTGTCGACCCCGCGGGCGGCGATGTCGGCATTGGTCACGATCTGCTCGGGCTGCCTGCTGCCCAATCCCAGGATTTGCGCACCGGCGGTCGGGCTGAGCTGCCGGAGCGGGGGTCTCACGCCACTGTTTCTGATAGGTCGGCTCCTGAGTGCTCGGCCCTGTCGCGGGCCGTTTCGGACTGGTCACGGATCAGCCTGGCGACCTTGTCGAGGTCCGCGGGAGTCTTCAACGCCAGCGTGAGTGTGCCCTTGATGCCTCGTTTGATCAGGCCGGTCAGCGTGCCGGCGGGCGGAAGTTCGACCGTTGCGGTGACTGTCAAGGCGCCCAGCGTTGCCATGCAGCAGTCCCAGCGCACCGGTCTGGTCACCTGCTCGACCAGCCGATGCAGCATGCCGTTGCCGTCGTCCACCACCTCACCGTCGGCGTTGGACAGCAGCGGGCGTGCTGGGTCCTTGGCGGTGAGCTGGGTGGCGTACCGCGCCAGCGCGTGTTCAGCCGGCGCCATGAACCGGGTGTGGAACGCCCCGGCAACAGCCAGCGGCATTACCCGTGCTCGGGCCGGCTTGTGCGCCGCCAGCGTCGCCAGCGCGTCGATCTGCCCGGCGACCACGATCTGCCCGGCGCCGTTGTAGTTGGCCGTATCCAACCCCAGCTCGGCTAGTACCGCCATCACGTCATCGGGGTCGCCCCCGAGAACGGCGGACATCCCGGTCGGCGCCAGCGTGCACGCCCGGGCCATCTCTTGGCCCCGGACGGCCGCGAAGGCGACCGCCTCGTCCGCGGTGAGCACTCCGGCGACGGCTGCCGCGGCGAGTTCACCGACTGAGTGTCCGGCCACCGGGGCGTCGGTCGGCAGGTCCAGCCGCCGCACCAACTCCTCGGCTGCCAGCAGCGACAGCGCGACGACCAGCGGCTGAGTCACCGTGGTGTCCTTGATCTCGTCGGCATCCGCCGTGGTACCCAGCCACCGTAGATCCAGCCCGATGGTCTCCGACCATGCCGCGATCCGATCTTCCGCGCCGGGTAACTCGAGCCAGGGCGCCAGCATGCCAGGGGACTGGGCACCCTGTCCGGGTGCGAGCAGCGCAATCATTGCGCTCACTGAACACCCTGCCCGGCCATGGCCGTGATGCTGTGGTTCACGAAGTCCATGGACACATTCTTGTGGACTACCTACAAAGACCCGTCACCACAAGCCGCGGGAACGGGCCAGCCGGCCGACCGCCATGCCCACTCGCAACACCAGCCCATCCCGCGGATCGCCGGGCACTCGCCCAGTGATGTCGGCGATCCGGCGCAACCGGTAGCGAACCGTGTTGGGGTGCACGAACAACCGCCGGGCGCAAGCCTCCAGTACTCCGCCGGCGTCGAAGAATGCGTCGCGCGTCTCGACCAGTCCACCGCGGGCCGCGGCCAGCGGGCGCCTCACCTGGTCTACCAGCAGCCGCTCAGCCTCCGGGTCTCCGGCCAGCGCCCGCTCGGGAAGTAACTCGGCGGCCCGCACCGGGCGCGGTGCTGTGGGCCACGCCGCGACGGCGCGCAGCCCGGACAAGGCGTCGGCGGCGCTTCGGTGTGCCTCGGCCAGAGACGGGACCGTCGGCCCGACGACCACCGGCCCTTCGCCGAAGGCATCGATCATCCAATGGGGGTCTTCTGCCAAGCCGGGGCGGCCACTGACGACCAGCACCAGGCGGGATCCCTGCACCCCGACGAGCATCCCGCGACCGGTGCGAATGGCGCTGCCGCGGATGTCGGCGAGCAGCTCTGGCGGTTCTTCCGGAGGTGGATTGCCGACCAGGACCGTCGCTGGCGCCGCAGGCTCCAAACCCAGCGCCGCAGCGCGGGACAGCAGCGACTCCTCACCGTCGCCGCGCATGATGCCGTCCACCACCAGCGCTTCCAGCCGGGCGTCCCAGGCGCCCCGGGCCTCGGCTGCGCCGGCATAGGTGCTGGCCGCGGCAAAGGCGACCTCCCGGCTGTACCGCAACGATGCCTCGGTGAGCACGGTGCGTTCGGCGTCGTCGGCGGCGAGGTCGGGTAGCTGCTGCTCGAACACCAGGGCAGCGACCCGGACCAGCTCGACGGTTTGACGCAGGCTGACCCAGTGGGTGAGATCTCTCGGGGCGGTGCGAAACGCATCGATGGTGAGCTTGATCGAGTGTTGCGGATCTTTGAGCCACTCGACGAAGTTCGCCACACTGGCTTGGGTGACCAGCAGGACTCCTGCCCGCTGGTCCGCCGAAAGCCGCCGGAACCAGGGATAACGC
>JBOHFC010000029.1:0-4608 GCA_050701375.1 Pseudonocardiaceae bacterium | reverse complement strand
CTCGACACAGAGGAGTGAACCCGTGCCAGACACAGGTGACACTGCCTGGATGCTTGCCAGCTCCGCCCTCGTGCTGCTGATGACTCCGGGCCTGGCGTTCTTCTACGGCGGCATGGTCCGCTCGAAGAGCGTCCTCAACATGATAATGATGAGTATGTCCGCGATGGGGATCGTGGGCGTCCTCTGGGTGCTTTACGGCTACTCAGAGGCATTCGGCAACGATGCCGGTCACGGTCTGATCGGCAACCCCTTCAACCATGCGGGACTGAAGGGTCTGTACGGGGGCACCTACATCGCCAGCGGGACCTCAAAGGTTGCGATTCCACTGGTGGGGACCATCCCGGCGACGGTGTTCGTCGCATTCCAGGCCATGTTCGCGATCATCACGGTGGCTCTGGTGTCGGGTGCGGTAGCCGATCGGATGCGGTTCGGGCCATGGCTGGCGTTCGCCGCGATCTGGGCGACGGTGGTGTACTTCCCGGTCGCGCACTGGGTGTTCGCCTTCGACGGCGTCAGCGCCGCGCACGGCGGCTGGATCGCCAACCAGCTCAAAGCGATCGACTTCGCCGGTGGGACGGCGGTGCACATCAACGCGGGTGCCGCTGGCTTCGCGCTGTGCCTGGTACTCGGCAGACGCCGCGGCTGGCCGCGTGAGGCAATGCGTCCGCACAACTTGCCGTTGGTGATGCTCGGCGCCGGTCTGCTGTGGTTCGGATGGTTCGGCTTCAACGCCGGATCCGCCGTCGCCTCGAACGGCGTAGCGGGTATTGCCTTCATCAACACCACCGTGGCGACCTGCTCGGGGATGCTGGCATGGCTGCTGGTTGAGCGGATCCGGGACGGCCGGCCCACCAGCCTCGGCGCCGCTTCCGGTGTGGTGGCCGGCCTGGTCGCCATCACCCCGTCCTGCTCGTCGGTCTCGCCCGTTGGCGCGATCGCGGTGGGAGCGATCGCCGGCATCGTGTGTGCGCTCGCGGTGGCCATCAAGTTCCGGTTCGGCTTCGACGACTCGCTCGACGTCGTCGGGGTGCACCTCATCGGCGGTCTGGCGGGAACGCTGTCGGTCGGTTTCCTTGCCACCGCCGCGGCACCCGCCGGGGTGAACGGCCTGTTCTACGGCGGCGGCACCGACCAGCTGTGGCGCCAGGCAATAGCGGCCTTCGCTGTGATGACCTTCTCCTTCGTGGGAGCTTTGATCATCGCGCTGGTGCTGAAGTACACCATCGGTATTCGAGTGAACGAGGACGCCGAACGGACCGGGATCGACGAGACCGAGCACGCTGAGGCCGGCTACGAGCTCAGCGCGATCTTCACCGGCAGCGGAATGTCGAACAGTCGGCCCACTGCGGCACTCTCCACAAGCAAGGTCCCGGCCCCGGCCGCTAAGGAAGGTGATCGGCGATGAAGCTGGTGACCGCAATCGTCAAGCCGTTCACGCTGGAGGACGTCAAGGCTGCGCTGGAGCAGATTGGCGTGCTCGGGATGACGGTCAGCGAGGTGCAGGGCTTCGGCCGGCAGAAGGGGCACACCGAGGTTTACCGGGGCGCGGAGTACTCGGTCGACTTCGTGCCCAAGATCCGAGTGGAGGTCGTGGTGGACGAGGCGCAGGTGGACAAGACCATCGACGCTCTGGTCGAGGCGGCTCGGACCGGGAAGATCGGGGACGGAAAGGTCTGGGTCACTTCGGTGGAAACCGTGGTCCGGGTGCGAACTGGTGAGCGAGGTCTGGACGCCCTGTGATGTCCTGAACTGGGAACTGCTGACACTTCGGCGGGGTACCGGTACATCTCATGGTGCCCCGCCGAGCTGGTGATCGGCTCGAAACCTGTTTGTAACCTATTAGCGGTCGCAGCGTTACAAGCCTCGCGAACCCTCAAGTCGACCGACGTCGCCGGACGTATACCAAGCATGGACGGTATCGAAGCGGCGATCTTCGGCATTGGAAGGGCAGGGCGATGAAGCGGCCAGGAGCCCTCCCTCACCCCGGCGGCTCGGATACCCCGGCAGACGATCTCGTCAGGGCCAGAGCGGCGCTTCTGGGCGAGAATCCCCGGCACCGCCAGCTCAGCGCGCACGCGTTGCGGGAAGCGCTCGCGGACCTCTACGAACTGTGGCTCACCTCACGCTGCACGGCGCTGGGCGTCGGTTGCGGTAGCGCGTTGGTCGCGGTCGGTGCGCTGGGTCGCCGAGAAGTCGTGCCGTACTCCGATCTGGACCTGGTCCTGCTGCATGACGGCAAGCGCGACGTGACCGAGCTCGCGAACTCGTTGTGGTACCCGCTGTGGGATGCACGCATCGATCTTGACCACAGCGTCCGAACGGTCGGGCAGGCTGTCCAGGTGGCAGCCACCGACCTGCGTGCCGCGCTGGGGTTGCTCGATGGCCGCCTGATCGCCGGCGACCAGGAGTTGTTCACCGCGATGGACATCGCCGTACGCCGCGCCTGGCGCAGTGGCGTCCGCGGCCGGCTCGACGAGCTCATCGAGGCAACGCAGCTGCGCTGGCTCCGTAGTGGCGACATCGCTCACCGGGTCGAACCGGATCTCAAGAACGGCCACGGCGGGTTACGGGACGTGCAGCTGCTCGATGCGCTGTCGGCTGGCCAACTCGTGGATCGGGCTGGGCCCGACCTGCGGGAAGCGCGCGACCTGCTGCTCGATGTGCGCACCGAGCTGCACCGGTTCGCCGGCAGAGGCCGCGACGTGCTTCGCGCGCAGGAGGCCGACGAGGTTGCCGCGGCACTGGCGCTCGGCGACCGGTTCGACCTCGCCAGGCGCCTTTCCGGAGCGGCCCGGACTGTGGTCTACGCGGTCGATATCGGATTGCGCACCGCGCGGGCCGCAGTGCCATCGTCGCGCGGCCGAGCCCGGCTGACCGGGCTGCGCAACCTTGGGCGCGGGCCGGTACGCCGCCCGCTGGACGAGGGAGTTGTCGAGCATGGCGGCCAGGTGGCGCTGGCCCGCGACGCCAACCCGGCACGGGATCCCGCACTGGCCCTGAGGGTCGCGGCGACGGCGGCCCGAACTGGTATGCCCGTTGCTCCCGGCACCCTCACTGCCCTCGCCGAGACCGCGCCGGAGCTGCGCCGACCATGGCCGCGGTCAGCGTTGGAGGAGCTCCTGTCGCTGCTGGGCGCCGGCCCGGCGGCGGTGGATGTCATCGAGGCGATGGACCGTACCGGGCTGTGGGGCCGGCTGTTCCCGGAATGGGGCGCAGTGCGTGACCTGCCGCCGCGGGATCGGGCCCATGTCTGGACCGTGGACCGGCATCTGGTGGAGGCCGCGGCGCAGGCAGCTCGGCTGACCACCACGGTCGCCCGCCCGGACCTGCTCCTGCTCGGCGCGCTGCTGCACGACCTGGGCAAAGGCCGCGGTGGCGACCACAGCGTCGTCGGCGCCGCGCTCGCCGAGCAGATCGGGCACCGGCTCGGGCTGTGGCCCTCGGACGTCGAGACGCTCCGGGCGATGGTGCGCCACCATCTGCTGCTGCCCCACACCGCGACCAGCCGAGACCTCGACGATCCGACCACCGCGCAGCGGGTGGTGGACACCCTGGGTGGGGATCCGACCCTGCTGGAGCTGCTGGTCGCGTTAGCCGAGGCGGACAGTCTGGCCACCGGCCCTGGTGTCTGGACCGAATGGCGCGCCGGCCTGATCTCCGACCTCGTTGAACGCTGCCGGGCGGTGCTCTCCGGCCGGCCGGTGCCGGCCCCGGAGCCGCTTACCGGGGAGCACCGTGCGTTGGCGCTGCAGTTCGTCAGCAGCGGTGCGCTGCACGTCACAGCGGACAGTGCGACCGGACCGGATGCGGCGACCACCATCACGGCCGTGGCTCCTGGCCGGCCTGGTGTGCTTGCGCTGGCGGCCGGGGTGCTCGCGCTGCACTCGCTGCGGGTCCACTCCGCCGACATTCGGGTTGTGGAGCTGCCCGGCGGCAGCGCGGCGGTGGCGAGCTTCACCGTCTCGCCGCGCTTTGGTCGACCGCCGGACGTCGCGCTGCTGCGCCAGGAACTAGCGCGGACGTTGGACGGCTCGTTGCAACTGGCGGACGCGCTGGCGGCCAAGGAGCGCGACTACGGCGAAACCCCCGCACCCGGAGCGGGGTCGTCCGAGGTCGAGACCAAGGTGCTGTGGTTTGACGACGAGGCCACCGGCGCGGTGGTCCTCGAGCTGCGCACCACCGACCGGATCGGTTTGCTGTACCGGGTTGCCGCGGCCTTGGAGAGCAACGCGGTCACTATCCGGTGGGCTCGGGTCGCCACCCTGGGCGGCTCGGCGGTGGACTCGTTCGGCCTGACTGTCTCTGGTGGTTACAGCGCCGCTGACGGTCACCCCGCACTGCCGCTCGACGCGCGCGACCGGATCGAGCGTGTGGTGCTCAGCGCGGCCCGGGAGGTCCCGGGGCTACCATCCGGCGACATGCACGGAACCCGGGACGAGGCCGTGGGCTCACCCCCGCCCTTCGAGATCGTGTTGCGTGGTTTCCACCGGCAGCAGGTCACTGACCACGTCACCGCTCTCAAAGCTCGCGTCGGGACCATCGGCGCCGAACGCGACGCCGCGCTGCGGCGGGCCGGCGACCTCAACGAGCAGGTTGAAAAGCTGCGTC
>JBOHFC010000028.1:0-4941 GCA_050701375.1 Pseudonocardiaceae bacterium | reverse complement strand
ACGTCATCGGCGCGCATCTCGTCGGTGGCCTGAAAACAGCCAATGCCACCACCGCAATGCGCACCACCAGCCGGATCCTGGGCCGGCACGTCCACGCGGTCACCGACGGGGAGACCGGGGTGCGTGACCAGTGGGTGCTGTGGCAGCTGGACAAGCTGCGTGGGGTCCCCGGCATCGGGATGGGTGAGGGAACCAAACCCATGCCGGCGGCGACGGACCGGGTCTATGACCGTGTGTTCCCGAATCTGACGATCGCCGAGTCGGTCACCGCGCTTCCGGTGCGCCACCTCGGGTACGCCGACGCCGCCGAGGACTCGTACCTCATTTTCCAGCGGCTACGCGAGCAAGGCGTGATACCCGAGGGTGTGAAATTCCAGGTGTCCCTGCCCACGCCATATGCCACCGTGGTCATGTTCACGACGCCCGATGACCAGGAGCGTTTCTTCGGCGTCTACGAGAACGCGATGGCCGACGAAGTCAGGGCAATAGCCGGGATCGTGGACCCCGACGATCTGGTTATCCAATTTGACGCAGCAGTCGAGATCGGCGTGATGTGCGGCGCGTTCTCCGCAGCGCCCAAGCTGACCGACAGGCGGTTCATCCTCGATAGGCTGCGCACCGCGATCGCGATGCCACCCGACGAGGTTGAACGCGGCGCTCACCTGTGCTATGGGGACCTGCGGCACCGTCACTTCGCGGTTCCGGAGGATCTGTCGTTGTGTGTCGACGTGGCAAACACTATTAGCCACCACAGTCACTTCGTCCACATGCCGGCGGATCGAGACGCTGGCCGAGACCCCAAATACTACGAACCCTTGCGCGACCTTAAGACCCGGCGCCTCGCGCTCGGCGTGATCGACTATGAGGGCGACGAAGCCCGCACTGCCGAACTCCTCGACGCCGCGGCGCTCGGTGGCGGCCGGGACTTCGCCGTGGCGACCGAATGCGGCATGGCGCGGATCGGTGAACGCGGCGACACCACGTCGCTAGAGCAACTGCTCACGCTGCACGCGAAATTCGCCGCACCGATCCGATAGGGAGTCCGGTCAATGGCTGATGACACCACCAAGTGGTACCAGCGGTCCGACAAAGACGGCGACACCCACTACGGCTACATCACCGAGTACATGATCAAGGACAGCGCCGACCCAAACGACGGCATTGTCGTCACGGCGCGGTGCGGGCTGATGTTCCGGCCGCAACGGCCTCTATTCGACGACAACCCGCTCTTCGGCCGGGACTCGGTCGACGCGTTGCAGGCCTGCCCGACATGCCGCTCGACGAGCGAGCAGCAACCCGACACCGACGGCGCCGCGGTGCTGGGTCTGATCCACACGCTGAGCTCACCGCCCGGCCGGAGGAAAGGAAAGCCCGAGTGAAAAAAGACGAGACCGGCCTCACATTTTCCGAGCTTAACTCGATGCTCGATCACCTGGAGACCGCCACTGACGGCCATTCGTATTCGTTCTGGGTGTCCTATATTCGTCGACGGATCGCCGGTTTCCGCAATCATGCGGTCGAACCCAACACCCCCCAGCAATGATCCCCGTCGGGACGCGCCGCACCACGATGCGCAAGGACCGCACCTGATGGCCGACCAGTGGCTGCTGTGCCCCACCCTCGCCGACGGCCAGCAGGCACCGTCGAACCTGCGGAACTGCCGCAGGTGCGACACCCAGGTGTGGGTCCCCCTCGAACAAACCGCGCTGGTCGACTCGGGCACGTACACTCCCAGCTGCGCGCCTTGTCATAACAAGAAAGAAGAGCACAACCCTGACCGGACCACGGCCATCGCCGTCATCGTCGCCTATCAATTGAACGCCGTGTCGGTGTCGCCGGGTCGGATACTCCGCGACCCGGCGACACCCGTGAGGTGACCGAGCCTCCATACGATCGCCGAGGGCGGTGATCGGTCTGCGTTGATCCGTTCGATGCCTTCCTCGTTATCGCGTTGACCGTGTCAGGGCCGATCCGGCACGGTCGAGTGCGAGACGACGCCACTCCGCTCCGTAAATGGTGAGGAGCCCCGCTCGTGCACGACCTGATCGCCAGTCCGTTCCTGGAGGACTACCTTGTGCTGCGGCCGGGCAGCACCCAGGGGCTGAAGTTGCCGCACGGCCACTACCAGCAGCTCCAGCAGACCACGGCCGGCGAGGCGTGCCCGGGGTGGCTGGTGGATGCGGTGCGCCGCCGCTGGAACATTGACCTCACCGGGCGCTCGCTGGCCGAGACGGTGCTGGTGCGCACACCGTCGCCCTCCGGGTACGGCCGCGCCTCCTATGAGGTCAACTTGGGATGTAACTATGACTGCGAGGATTGCTATCTGGGACTGAAGACCTTTGACGGCTTGGCGTGGCCGGACCGGGAGCGGCTGCTGCACATCCTGCGCGACGCCGGTGTGTTGTGGTTGCAGCTCACCGGCGGCGAGCCACTGATCGACAAACTGTTCACCGAGGTCTACCAGCTCGCCTACGAGCTCGGCATGATGATCAGCCCTCGGCTTCGCCTACACGATGCCGGCATGACCGTCACTACCGCACCCGCCAGCCAGGCCATGCACAACACCCGGCCACGCACCCAGTGGTGCGAGCTTCCCGGCACCGTGCGCCGGGCCCTGGAGTCCGCGGCCGGCCCGATCCGGTCCGTGGAGCCGATCCCGGCGGGGCTCAACTGCGGTATCGCCGCACTCCTGCACACCTCGACCGGCAGAGTCTTCATCAAGGGCCTGCGCAGTGACCACCCCCGCATCGCCACCCAGCGACGGGAAGCCCAGATCAACCCCTACGTCGCACCGATCGCGCCGCGCCTGCTCTGGCAGATCGACACCGCCGGGTGGACCATCCTGGGGTTCGAACACCTCCACGGCCGGCACGCCAACCTCACCCCCGGCTCCCCCGACCTGCCCAAACTCGCCCACACACTGCGGCGACTCGGCCACATCCAGGCACCGGACCTGCCGCTCCGAGGGCTCGACGACCGCTGGGCCGGCCTGATCAACGACGCGGCACTGCACCTGCTGTCCGGCAACCACCTGCTGCACACCTACCTCAACCCCCACAACATCCTCATCGCCGAGCACGCGCACATCGTCGACTGGGCCTGGCCCACCCTCGGCGCCGCCTGGGTCGACCCCGCCTGCGCCGCCTTGTGGCTGATCGCCGAAGGCCACACACCCCCGGCCGCCGAATCCTGGGCCACCCAGATCCCCTCCTGGACCGCCGCACCCCGCCACGGGATCAACGCCTTCACCGCCGCCAGTTGCCGGCTATGGGAACAGATCGCCCACGACGACCCACAACCCTGGAAACTCCGCCTGCACGCCGCAGCCCAAGCCTGGGACAAACACCGGATGACCGCAGCGAGCACGGCCTGAGCCGTCGGTGGAGGCCCTTGCGCTGGATAACAGCCCATTATCCCGTGCATCGATCAACAACTGGGTAGACTGAGCTGCGCGAACACCCAGCGCCAGCCAGCACGAGGAACGCACGTTATCCGGTACATCGATCCAGGAGACACCCGTATGGCCGCCGCCACGGTCACCGAACTGACACCGCGCACCAGCACCCGCCGACGGCAACAGCGACCCACGACAGTCGCCGCCGCGATCGAGGAGTTCCTGGCCACGCCGCGCTGCCACCAATCGCCCCACACCCACCGCGCCTACCTCAGCGCCCTGCACCGCGTCGCCGATTACCTCGACCCAAGCCGGGAGCTGGCCGACGTGGGCGACCACGAGATCGGTGAGGCAATCAGCACCCTGTGGGGCCACTCGGCGCCGACCACCTGCAACCGCAACCGCGCCGCCGTCGGTTCCTGGCTGACCTGGTGCGCCACCAAGGCGCGCTGGACAGCACCGGCACTGCCGGGCACCTGCGAACGCCGCAAGGAACCGGCCGACGAAACCAGAGCCGTCACACCCGCGGTGATCGAGCGGATCTGCACCCTCCGCGACGTGCCCCTGCGCGAGCGCGTGCTGTGGCGGATGCTCTACGAGACCGCCAGCCGCGCCAGCGCGGTATTGGACCTCAACGTCGAAGACTGCGACTTCGACAACCGCCAGGTGAAAGTGACCGTCAAAGGCGGCAACATCGGCTGGATCGTGTGGGGCCGAGGAACCGCGCTGCTGCTGCCCCGCTACTTCAAAGGCCGCGAGGCCGGACCGCTGTTCTGTTCTGAACGCCGCCCTGGTCCCGCCCGGCGAACTGCCACCCCGAGTCGGGACCTCTGCCCAGAAACTGGCCGGATGCGCCTGGGCTACGACCGCGCCCGCACTCTCATCAGGGAACACACCGGGCTGCAGCTTCACCAGCTCCGGCACTCAGCAGCCACGCACCTCGGCGAGAAAGGCGCCGACGCCACCGTGATCATGGCCAAGACCCACCACAGATCGATCTGCACCCTCGCCCGCTACACCCGACCCGGGCTCGCCACCGTCACCGCCGCTACCGAACTACTCGACCCACCCCAACGACGTGGCTGACCACCGCGGAAGCGCGGATCAGGCGAAGCGCAGGGTCCTACATGAGCCCTGGCCGTAGCTTCGGGATGTCGCACACACAGGCGCCTGCGTCGAATGGAACAGAAAGCCCAGACCAACAACCACGTCACGTACACACGCACTGGGACCCGCAGAACAACACCACCCGAACCGACCCATAGCCTCCACCGACCATCAGCAAGCCGCGCTCGGGAGATTCCCCATTTTTGAGGACCTGTGCTGGATGCTGATGTAGCCCTCAGCAAGCTGGGCGGCCTTGGGGGGGCCTTGATGTCGTAGATGATCTGCCGCCAGTGTGAAGACCGGCGGGGTCGTCTGCCACCGCGCCGACTCACCGCGGCTCCGCCTCATCGAACAGGCGCCGCAGGATGCCGGGTGTGGTGTCCGTGATTGCGGCTGTCGAGGGCATGCGGATCACGCCGAGGCGTGGAACTCGTGGTGCA
>JBOHFC010000027.1:0-8597 GCA_050701375.1 Pseudonocardiaceae bacterium | reverse complement strand
CCTTGATGTGCTCCTTGTGCTCGACGCCGAAGCGCTGCTCCTCGTCGACCACTACCAGCCCGAGATCCTTCCAGCGCACCCCCTGCTGCAGCAGCCGGTGGGTGCCGATCACGATGTCCACCGAGCCCTCGGCAAGCCCGCGCAGCACCTCCGTCGCATCACCGGGATGCGTGAACCGCGACAGCCCACGCACCGTGACCGGGAACGGGCGCATCCGGTCGGAGAAGGTCTGCAGGTGTTGCTGGGCGAGCAGGGTGGTGGGTACCAGCACGGCCACCTGCTTGCCGTCCTGCGCAGCCTTGAAGGCGGCCCGCACGGCGATCTCGGTCTTGCCGTAGCCGACGTCGCCGCAGACCACCCGGTCCATCGGTACCCCGCGGCGCATGTCCGCTTTGACCTCGTTGATCGCGGCGAGCTGGTCGGGCGTATCGGTGTAGGGGAAGGCGTCCTCCAGCTCGGCCTGCCAGGGAGTATCCGGGCCGAACGGGTGCCCCGGGGAGGACTGCCGAGCCGCGTACAGCTGCACCAGCTCAGCGGCGATCTCCTTGACCGCCTTGCGAGCGCGGCCCTTGGTCTTGGCCCAGTCCGACCCGCCCAGCTTGCTCAGCGTCGGCAGCTCGCCGCCGACGTAGCGGGTGACCTGGTCGAGCTGGTCGGTGGGGACGTACAGCCGGTCCCCTGGTTGGCCCCGTTTACTGGGCGCGTACTCCACCAGCAGGTACTCCCGGGTCGACTCGGCAGAGCCCTTGACGGTGCGCCGCACCATCTCCAGGAACCGGCCGATGCCGTGCTGCTCGTGCACCACGTAATCGCCGCTGCGCAGCGCCAGCGGATCCACCGCGTTGCGACGACGGACCGGCATCTTCGACATCTCGCGGCTGCTGGTGCCACCCCGGGCACCGGTGATGTCCGCCTCGGTGAGCACCACCAGCCCCAGCGCGGGGACCGCGAAGCCGTCCTCCAAAGTGCCCCGGACCACCGTGACGGTGCCCGCAGCGGGGGGCTGGACCAACCCGTCGGCGGCATGCACCGCCGGTACCTCGGCATCGCGCAACTGCTCGCAGGCCCGGTGTGCGGTGCCGGTGCCGGGCACCACCAGCACTGCGGCGCCACCGGTGGCGGTGTGCGCTCGCAGGTCGGCGAAGGCGCGCGTCACGTCGCCGTGATAGGGCTGCGCGGCAAGGATTCGCAGTTGCAGCGAACCATGGGAACCAGTGGTCAGCGGGCTCAGCGTCCACCACGCCAGCCCGGTGCTGCGGGCGTGCTCGGCGACCTCGCCCAGGCCGCGGTAGGCCGACGCCGACAGATCCAGCGTCGCGACGTCTACCGGAGCGGCACCGCCCCCCGCGGCCACCATCCAGGACGCCTCCAGGAACTCCTGTCCGGTCCGGACCAGGTCGGCGGCCCGGGTCCGGATCCGTTCCGGATCGGCGAGCACCACGTTGGTGCCCGCCGGCATCACGTCGGTGAGTAGCTGCAGCTCCCCGGCGAGCACTGGGATGAGCGACTCCATGCCCTCGGCCGGGATACCGGCGGCGATCTTCTCCAACAGTTGCGCGACCGGACCGGCCGGGGCCTGCGCGACGAGCTGTGCCGCGGCGGCCCGCACCCCTTCGGTGAGCAGCAGCTCCCGGCACGGCGGCGCGTGCAGCTCGTCGGCGGGCGCCAGAGTGCGCTGGTCGGCTACCGCGAACGAGCGGATCTCGGAGACCTCATCACCCCAGAACTCCACTCGCAGCGGATGGTCAGCGGTGGGCGGGAAGACATCGACAATCCCGCCACGGACGGCGAACTCGCCGCGACGATCGACCATGTCGACCCGGGTGTAGGCCAGATCGGCCAGCCGAGCGAGCACACTGTCGAAATCGTGCAGCTGCCCGACCCTCAGCCGCACCGGCGTGATCTCCCCCAGGCCGGCGAGCATCGGCTGGATCAACGACCGCACGGTCGCGATGACCACCCGCAGTGGGTTTTCGGGGGTCTGCGCTGGGCCTTCCTCGGGATGGGCCAGCCGGCGCAGCACCGCCAACCGCTTGCCCACAGTGTCGGCCCGGGGAGACAGCCGCTCGTGCGGCAGCGTCTCCCAGGAGGGCAGTTCAGCCACCACCCCGGCACCCAAGACCTCGGACAGCTCTGCGGTCAGTTCACCGGCTTCCCGATCGGTGGCGGTGATGGCCAGCACCGGGTGCCCGGTGCGGGCGAGCGCAGCAACGACCAGCGGGCGGGCCGCTGGCGGGCCGTGCAGCTCCAACTCGGCGGCACCGGCTAGGCCGACCAGCTCGCGTAGCGAGGGTTCGGGAAGGACCGCCTCGAGCAGGCCGGACAGGTGAGCGGATGTGGTATGTAGCGCGGTCGCTACGGGCACCGTGGTGGACCTTTCGGGCGCGGGGGTGGTCGACGCGGACCCCTCCCCGGGACGCGACCGGCGCACGGGGTCGGGTACCCACAATAGGCGATCGTCCCCCTGCGCCATCGCCTGGGTTGGTGGTGGTTGGCGGCAGCGGCGAGGGGTGTTGGTAGTCCGTGAAGGGGATATTACGTGCCGTGATCGGCGATCTCGGTAATCAGTCGCCGCCTGCGGTTGTAGGCTGAAGGCGTTCAATCGCTTATCTGGGCGGAACTTGTGTGCGGCGAAATACTCATAAATGGGGTGGGGATATTGGCGACCGCTGGGGGGCGGGCTGACTGCGGCAATCCGGTCAGTCGGACGTGATCCGCCATGTCTAGCATCGTGCTGGGTGACGACCACGCGGTGTTCGTGGAATCGTTGGTCGCAGTACTGGTGGGTCAGGGATTCCGAGTACCGGCGGTCGCTCGAAGCCTCGCCGGTACTATAGAGGCGGTCCGCCGTCACCAGCCCGATATCTGCCTACTGGGTCGACGTTTTTCCGATGGCGATGGAATTACCGCAATCAGTCACGTTATCGCGGTAAGCTCGGCGACGCGGGTACTCATCCTGGCCGCAGACGGTGATAACGACGCGATGCGCCGGGCCGTCCGGCTCGGCGCCGCCGGATACGTGCACAAGACGTGTGGCATCCGCAAGCTGGTCCACGCACTGGAGCGGGTAATCGACGGTGCGGTCGTGTTGGACGCACCCCGGCCCGCGACCAGCGCGCGCTCCGACGTGTCCGAAGCACGCCGGCTCGCCGCTCACCTGACGGCCCGCGAGCGGGAATGCCTCGGATTGCTCGTCGAGGGGCTCGATACCCCGGCGATGACGGTGCGGCTCGGCGTCTCGACGACCACCGTGCGCAGTCATGTGCAGTCATTACTGACCAAACTCGGAGTGCATTCCCGGCTCGAGGCAGCCACCTTTGCGGTGCGCTACGACCTGGTCGACCACGAGCAACACGGGCCCGAGGGCCGAACGAGGACGGGATAGCCGTGACCACGGCGATGCCGCTGGACACGGTTCGCGCGATGGTCCCGCTTCGGGTGCTGCTGGTCGACGACCAGCAGATGCTGATCGAAGCGCTCGCGGCCAAGCTGTCCAGCACCCCTGACCTCATGGTTGTCGGGCACTGTACGACGCGAGATCCCCATCCCGATGTGCTCGCCACCCTGCTGCGCCCGGACGTGATCACCATCGAGGTCGCGCAGGCCCACGACGCGGCCACGCTGCTGGCGGTATTCCACGCGGCGTGGCCGCCGGCACGTGTCGTGGTCCTCACCGCGAGCCGGGACCCGCGCCAGGCTGTCGAAGCGGCGCGGGCGGGAGCCGACGGGTGGGTATCGAAGGAGTCCTCGATCGACACTCTCGCCGACGCCCTGCGCAGCGCGAGCCGGGGGGATGCCTACTTTCCCCCGGAGCAGCTGGGCCATGTCCTGCGGGACCTGCGGGCCGACGTCGGCCGGGTGCAGCGCCGGGAAAGTCCGCTGGACGTCCTGACGCCCCGGGAGCGCGACGTCCTGACCTGCCTGGCACGGGGCCGCTGCCCGGCGGAGATCGCTGACGATCTGGGGATGGCGGCGAACACCGTCCGTACCCACAGCAACAAGATATTCACGAAGCTGGGCGTGCACAGCCGGCTGGAGGCCGTTGCGGTGGCGCGCGGGGCGCTGAGCCGCGACCAGTCTCCCACAACGGGCGTAGCTGTTGCCCTCTCCGCGCAGGAGCCCGCCGCGACCGCGCAGCCGTAGCGTCGGTTCGCACCATGAGCGAAGCGATCGACGCGATCCGCCCGAACAACGGCCCGGCCGACCGCCCGGATCACCGCGGGTATGACCTCTGGCCCCCGGTCCTGATGTACCACTCGGTGGCGCCGTACGACCACGACCCGTATCTCGTCACCGTGCGGCCGCACCGGTTCGAACAGCAAATGCGCTGGTTGCACCGGCGGGGGCTGCGGGCCACCTCGATGCGCGAGCTGCTCGCGGCCCGGCGCAATGGCGCCGACCGGGGGCTGGTCGGGCTCACCTTCGACGACGGCTACTCCGACTTCCGCGAGCACGCACTGCCCGTGCTGGCGCGATTCGGCTTCACCGCCACCGTGTTCGTCATCGCCGACCTTCTCGGCGGCGCCAACTCCTGGGACCAGCCGGGTCCCCGAAAGACCCTCATGACGGCCGGGGAGATCCGCCACATCGCCGCCGGCGGCATGGAGATCGGCTCGCACAGTCGCCGGCATGTGTCGCTGACCTCAATCACCACCGCCGAGCTCACCACCGAGGTCTTGGGGAGCCGGGCCATCCTGCAGGAGGTGTCCGGGCAGGACGTCTCGGGGTTCTGCTACCCCTACGGGCACCTCGATGCGCTGGCTGTCAACGCGGTGCGCGCCGCCGGCTACCAGTACGGATGCGCGATCTGGCGATCACCGCTGACCGCTGTACACGCTTTGCCGCGGAGCTATATCGGGGACCGCGACGGGTCACTGCGGCTGCTTGCCAAGTTGTACCGCCACCACTTGCGGTCCCGACCCCCCACCCTGGGGCAGCGACGCAGGTGAGGCCCCTGACCGTGCTGCATGCGGCGCAACCCACCGACGCCGGGGTGGCCAGGTATGTCGCCGCGGCGACCGTGGACCAGCTCACCCGTGGCTGGCGGGTGGTGGTGGCCTGCCCGTCCGACGGTCGGCTCGCCGCCGAGTTGACCGCGCACGGGGTGCCGCGGCTGCACTGGCCCGCGACGCGGTCCCCCGGCGTGGACACCGTGGGCGAGACCCAGCGGTTGCGCCGGTTGATCAGCCAGGTCGACCCCGACGTGGTGCACTTGCACTCGGCGAAAGCAGGGTTGGCCGGGCGGCTCGCGGTGCGCGGGGCCCGACCCACGCTGTTCCAGCCGCACGGCTGGTCCTGGCTGGCAGCTCGGGGCGCGACCGCCCGCGGGGCGCTGGCCTGGGAACGCCTCGCGGCGCGCTGGACCGACGTGTCCGTGTGCGTCGGCGAGGGTGAGGCCGCCCATGCCCGGCACCGGCGAGTCGGCACCCGCCACGTCGTAGTCCGAAATGGCGTCGATCTCGCGAACTTCGCGCCGGCCGGCGAGCAGGCTCGCGTCGCTGCCCGGGATCGGCTGGGAATCGGACGCGACGTGCCGCTGGCAGTCTGTCTCGGTCGGATCACCCGGCAGAAGGGGCAGGACGTGCTGGTCACGGCGTGGCCCCAAGTCCGCGAGCACTGCCTGACCGCGCAGCTGTGCATCGTCGGCGACGGCGACCTGCTGCCGACGTTGCGTGGCGACACCCAACCTGGCCTGCGGTTCGTGCCACCGGTCACCGATCCCCGACCCTGGTACGCGGCGGCCGACGTGATGGTGCTGCCCTCGCGCTGGGAGGGCCTGTCGCTGACCCTGCTGGAGGCGCTGGCCAGCGGTCGCTCCGTGGTGGTCTCCGACATCCCCGGCCTCGCGGAGGCGGTCAGCCCCGGCGTAGGCGCCCGGGTCCCGGTCGGCGACGCCCGCACGATGGCCCAGGCGCTCGCGCACCGGCTCGTGGACGCCGAGCTGCGCGCCGCCGAGGGTCACGCCGCGGCACTGACCGCAGGCGCCTTCGATGTCCGCCGCACCCACGAACAACTCGCCGCCGTCACAGTCCAGATCGCCCAACCGTCAGTTGGACTAGCCGACTACCCCAACTGCGGACCTCCGCGACCGCCCACTCCACCACGATTCTTTTCAAGATCCCATAGATGAAGCGGGATCACCGATGGGCGGCGGCGACCAGGCCGCGGCGGCTTGAGCCGACCCCCTCCGGTGCCGGATCGCTACCCACCGAACGGCGTAGGTGGCCTACTGCCGATGACGGAGGACCAGGCGCCTGGCTGATGCCACGGTCGGAGTAGCACATATCCACAGTCGGGGGGAATTGTGGCCGAGCATCGGCTTTCGCTTGCGATCAACGGGCGTGAGCGACTTCTGGAGAAGCGGCTCGTGCCGTTCTCGACGCCGGGCGATGGATCATCTGGCGAACAGCCGCCGCATGGGCTGCCCAACGGTAACGGGGCCGCCCGGTTGGGGCCGGTTGCGATTGTGGGCCTCGGATACGTCGGGCTGCCGACGGCTTTGGCGCTGCTCGGCGGCGCCTCGCAGATCACCGGCTTCGACATCAGCGTGGACCGGCTGCAGGACATCGAAGCCGGCGACGTCGACCTCGGCGACCTCGACCGGGCCCGGCTGGCAAAGGCGCGCAGCGACGACGACTTCCGGCTCACCAGCGACAGCGCCACGCTGGCCGAGGCCGACGCGGTAATCGTCTGCGTGCCCACCCCAGTGGATGAGCACCACATTCCGGACCTGTCCGCATTGCGCAGCGCCTGCGAGACTGTCGTGGCGCACGCCCACCCGGGGCAGACGATCATCTTGACCTCGACCAGCTTCGTCGGCACCACCCGGCAACTGCTCGTCGAGCCCCTCCAAGACCGTGGTCTGGTCGCCGGCACGGACGTCTACGTCGCCTTCAGCCCGGAGCGCATCGACCCCGGCAATGCCGACCACCTCCAGCGCGAGACGCCGCGGGTGGTCGGCGGTGCCACCACCCAGTGCAGCCTGCAAGCCGCCCGAGTGATCGGGCAGTTGACCGACTCGGTGTATCTGGTGAGCTCCCCGGAAGCCGCCGAGTTGACCAAGCTGTACGAGAACATCTTCCGCGCGGTCACCCTGGCGTTGGCCAACGAGTTCGGCGACGTGTGCGGCACGCTCGGGCTGGATCCGATCGAGGTCACTCTGGCGGCGGCGACCAAACCTTACGGCTTCCTCGCCGCGTTCCCCGGACCCGGGGTGGGCGGGCACTGCATCCCGTGCGATCCGCACTACCTGCTGTGGCAGCTGCATGGGCGCAACCGTCCGACACCGCTGATCGAGCAGGCCATGCAGTCCATCCACGCGCGCCCAGCCCGGGTCGTCGAGCGGGCCGCTGAGGTTCTCGCCGCCGACGGCCGGCCACTCGCCGGCGCCAAGGTGATCGTAGTCGGCGTCAGCTACAAAGCCGGAGTCAGCGACGTCCGGGAATCGCCGGCGCTGCTGATCATCGACGGCCTCGCGCGGCACGGTGCCCACGTGGGCTACCACGACTCGCTGGTACCGGTCGTCGAGACTCCCGATGGCCCGATGCGGGGCGTCACTGCCCCCGCCGGAGCCGACTGGGACCTGGCGGTCATCCACGTGGTGCATCCCGACGCCGACTACAGCTGGGTACGGGACTGCCCGCGGGTGCTCGACGCGACCTACCTGTTCGAGGGCCTGTTGGACAGCCCAGCGCAGCGCAGCGTGGTGTGAGCACTGATGACCCGCGCACTCCACGCCCAGACGACGACACAGAGGACGACGCCGCAGCTGGACACCACGACACCGGCGGTCATCCTCAAGCTGGATCGCAACGTCATGCACCACGGCGGGCTGGGCGCGATCCGCAGCCTGGGGCGCCTGGGCGTGCCGGTCTACGGCGTGCACGAGGACGCGTGGGCACCCGCGGCCAGATCCCGCTACCTGCACGACCGATGGATCTGGCGGCCACCGGTCGCTGATGCCGAACGGGTGCACGCCGGGCTGGTGACACTCGCCGAGCGGATCGGCCGGCCGGCCGTCCTGATCCCAACCGACGACGCCGGCGCGATCTTCCTCGCTGAGCATGGCGCCGAGCTGCGGCAATGGTTCTTGTTCCCGGATCCGCCCAGCGACCTGCCTCGGCAGCTGGCCGGCAAGTACACCCTGTACCAACTGTGCCGCCGGCTCGGTGTGCCATGCCCGGCGGCCGCGCTGACCGGATCCCTGCTCGAGGCCCAGCGCTTCGCCGACCGGGTGGGGTTCCCGCTGGTGGCCAAGCTGGCCACGCCGTGGCGGTCGGCCAGCGCAACTGGGCCGCGCAGCACCTCGGTCGTGCACACCGGCGCGGAACTCGCCGATACCTGGCGAGCCTGCGCCGATCAGGAACTGATGCTCCAGGAATACGTGCAGGGCCAGGACTACTTCTTTCACGGCTACTGCGACACCCAGTCGCGCTGCCGCCCCGGCTTCGTCGGCATCAAGGAACGTTCCTACCCGGCGCACGCCGGGCTGACCAGCCTCGGACGCTGGGTGGACAACCCGCAGCTGCACCGCCAGGCCACCGAGCTCGTAACCCGGCTCGGGTTCCGGGGCATCGTCGACCTCGACTACCGCTTCG
>JBOHFC010000026.1:0-4731 GCA_050701375.1 Pseudonocardiaceae bacterium | reverse complement strand
AGCGGTCAACCTTCCAGCGAGGCACCCCAGTCGAGCGCGCAAGCCGCGCCCAATGCAGCGGCGCCAGCGCCCACCGGTAGTGGCGTCACCAAGATCAGTGACATCTTCGGCCCGGCTTGCAGTCAGGTGCCCACCGAGGGCCCGGGCTCGGCGTCGGGCATGGTCAACGACCCGGTGGCCACCGCGGCCAGCCACAACCCGCTGCTGACCACCCTGACCAAGGCCGTGACCGCAGCCAACCTGGGCGACACGCTCAACAGCGCGCCCGCGCTGACCGTGTTCGCCCCGTCCGACTCGGCGTTCCAGGCTCTGGAGGCCAAGAACCCGGGCATCCTCAACCAGCTGACGACCGCCTCAGATGTGGCGACGCCCAACAGCAAGCTGGCCAAGATCCTGACCTACCACGTGGTCGGCACCCGCTACGACGCGGCGGGCCTCGTCCAAGCCGGCACGGTGGACAGCCTGGAGGGTGCCAAGATCAAGATCGGGGGCACCGCGGCCGCGCCGACTGTCAATGACGTGCCGGTGCTGTGCGGCAACATCCCCACCAAGAATGCCACGGTGTTCGTCATCGGACAGGTGCTTTCACTGCCGGCTTCTTAACCGCACCACAGCAGCTAGTACCTGCTGCTACTACTGGTCAGGGGCGGCTCCGCCAGCGAGCCGCCCCTGACCCATGTCCTGGTCCAGCAAGATCGCGACTTTGTTCCTGCGTTCACAAGCGGCTACCGTGGACGCCTGGCGCGACGGTGCTACCAGCCCCTGAGCCGGTGTGCCGGGTGAGCCGAGAGTCAGTTTGTGATCGAGAGTCAGCTGGGTGAGAGGACGGCACGCGTGACGGTGCACGAGCACGGCAGGTACAGCACTGGGATCCAAGACCTGCCGTATCGCGCCGTACCCGACGCCGCGGTCGCCCGTCTCGCCGTCTACCTTCGGGTGCTCACCTCGATGATCGAGCAGGGCGTGACCACGATGTCGAGTGAGGTACTCGCCGGCGCTGCCGGGGTGAACTCCGCGACTCTGCGCAAGGACCTGTCACATGTGGGTTCCTACGGCACCCGCGGGGTCGGCTATGACACTGCGCGGCTGGTGGAGAACATCGAGCGGCTACTCGGGCTCACCCGTCACCACAGCATCGCTGTGGTCGGCATCGGCAACCTCGGTCACGCACTAGCCAACTACCCAGGCTTCCCGGACCGCGGCTTCCCGGTCACGGCCCTGTTCGACCTCGACGAGGATCTGATCGGGGTCCCCCTCGGGGGGTTGTCCGTGGACCACGTCGACAGCATCCCGGCGGTGTGCGCCGAGCGAGAGGTGACCATCGGCGTGATCTGCACCCCGGCTCCCGCCGCGCAAGTGGTGTGTGACCTGCTGGTAGCAGGCGGCGTCCGGTGCATCCTGAACTTCGCCCCGGTGGTGCTGCAGGTGCCCGACGATGTCGAGGTTCGCCGGGTGGACCTCGCGGCGGAGCTGCAGATCCTGTCGTTTCACCAGGTCCGCCGGTGCGGAACTAACGGGGTCGGACAGGTGGTCGATCCGATCGCGGTGAGCCGATGAGTCTTCTGGTCGTCGGTCTGTCTCATCGCAGCGCACCGGTCGAGGCGCTGGAGCGAGTCGCCGTGTCAGCCACGGACGCCGGCAAGGTGCTGTGCCAGTTGCTTGCGCGTGAGAACGTCGCGGAGGCGCTGTTGCTGTCCACTTGCAACCGGGTCGAAGTTTATGCAGTGGTCGCGACCTTCCACGGCGGCCTCGCGGATATCACCGATGTGCTGGCCCGCCAGTCTGCGATTGTGCTGGACGAACTGTCCGAGCATCTCTACGTGCACTACGCGGCCGCCGGTGTGGAGCACCTGTTCTCGGTAGCAGCCGGACTGGATTCGATGGTCGTCGGCGAGCCGCAGATTCTCGGTCAACTGCGCACCGCGTACGCCGGCGCCGAACAGTCGGGCACGATCGGGCGCACCCTGCATGAGGTGGTGCAGCAGGCGCTTCGGGTCGGCAAGCGGGTCCACAGCGAGACCGGCATCGACGCCGCGGGCGCCTCCGTGGTCTCCGAAGCCCTTGCCGCCACGTCAGCTGCGCTGGCTGGTGTCACAGGTGTGGACGGGGCGGGTGTGGACGGGGCGGATGTGGATCGGGCAGGGCTGGCCGGTCGGCGGGCGCTGGTCCTCGGCGCTGGTTCGATGGGCGCGTTGACCACGGCGCAGCTACGCCGGGCCGGGGTGGCCGAGATCGTGGTGGCCAACCGTACCCGCTCCCACGCGCAGCGGCTGGCTGCGGTGTGCCAGGCCGAGGGCACCCCCGCCCGGGCCGTCAGCCTCGACGGTGTGACCGGCGCGTTGGCCGCGGTAGACGTGGTGGTCTGCTGCACCGGCGCGACGGGCGCGGTGCTCGGCGTCGAGCAGATAACCGAGAGGCACCGCAGCGTCCCGCTCGTGGTGTGTGATCTGGGATTGCCCCGCAACGTTGAGCCTGGGGTCGGTGACGTCCCAGGGGTGATCCTGCTCGACCTCAGCGCCGTGGCCCGCCGGCTCGAGCAGCGCGGTTCTGCCTCCGACGCGGTCAGCACCGCGCACCGACTTGTCGCCCAGGAAGTGCGTCAGTACCTGGCAGTCCAGCGAACCGCGGAGGTCACCCCTACGGTCGCCGCGCTACGCAAGCGGGCGGCTGAAGTGGTCGATGCTGAACTGCTGCGGTTGGACGGCCGGTTACCGGGACTTGATGCCGCGGTGCGCGATGAGCTGGCCCGCAGTGTCCGTCGGGTGGTGGACAAGCTGTTGCACGCCCCTACCGTGCGGGTCAAGCAGCTCGCTGAGGCCGGCGGGGGCGAAGCCTATGCCGACGCGCTGCGCGAGCTGTTCGAGCTCGATCCACAAGCTGCCGCCGCCATCGCCGCGCCGATCCGCCCATCATCGACCGATGACCCATCCGGGGCCCGGTGATGGCCGTGGCGCCGTTGCTGTTGGCAGCCGGGGATGGTGCGTTGGCACTGGCCCAGACCGACTGGGTGGCCCAGCGGTTGCGGGCCGCCGGCATCGCGGTTCGGGTCGTGCCGGTACATACCGCCAGTGCTGGTTACTCGGCCTTGCGCACCGCCGTGGCGGTGGGCGAGGCCGATGTCGCGGTGCACTCCTACAAGGATCTGCCGACCGCGGCGGATCCTCGGGTAGTGGTCGCTGCGGTACCGGAGCGCGCCGATCCGCGCGATGCGTTGGTGGCCCGGGACGGGATGGTGTTGGGTGAGTTGCCCGCCGGGGCGGTGCTTGGCACGGGATCGCGGCGGCGGTGTACCCAACTGCGGGCACTGGGTCTGGGATTTCAGATGGTGCCGATCGACGGCGACGTCGACGCGCGGATCCGTCGCGTCGATGACGGCGAGGTCGATGGTGTGGTGGTCGCCGCTGCCGGGCTGGCCCGGCTCGGCCGGATCGATCGTGCCACTGAGCTACTCGACCCGTTGCAGATGCTACCTGCGCCCGGGCAGGCAGCGCTGGCCTGCGAATGCCGGGTCGATGACCTGGACACCGAGCATCTGCTGGGCACGGTGCTCGATGATGCCGGGGTGCGTGCAGCGGTCACCGCCGAGCGGGCGTTGCTCGCCTCGATGGCCGCCGCATGCATCGCCCCGGTCGGCGCGCTCGCCGATGTCGTCGAGGATCTCGATGACGAGGGGCGGGTTGTACTGCGGCTGTTTCTGCGGGGAGCTGCCGCCACTGTGGACGATGGAATTCTCCGGTCGTCGGCCATCGTGCCTTATTCCGACGGGCCGTATTCCACCGAGCCATGTTCCGATGGGCCGTATTCCGATGGTGAGCCAACCGATGCCGAGAAGCTTGGTCGCCAGGTCGCGGCCGAGCTCCTGGACTTGGGTGCTGGCGCGCTGGGTACAGACCCAGCGCTGCGCGGCCCTGGTCGCGGCCTGATGGGAAACGAGTAGGTAGATGAGCCGTGTATGCAAGACCACTGGACAGATCGCCTTCGTCGGTGCTGGTCCCGGTGACGCCGGGATGCTCACCGTACGAGCGCAGCACCTGCTGAGCTGCGCCGAGCTGCTGGTGACCGATCCCGACGTGCCGGCCGACGTGCTCGCGCTGGCTGCCGCCGGCGCCGAGGTGCGCCCGGCGGTAGGGGAGCCCGGTGACGTCGCCAAGGATCTGGTGGCCGAAGCCAACAGCGGCCGGGTCGTGGTGCGCCTGGTGTCCGGCGACCCACTCACCGCCGACGCTGTCGTCGCCGAGGCGCTGGCCGTCGCCCGCACGTCGACATTGTTCGAGGTGGTTCCCGGGGTACCGATGAGTACCGCCGTACCGGCCTTCGCCGGGGTACCGCTGGGCTCCGGGCACACTGAAGCCGACGTCCGAGCGGGGGTCGACTGGGCGGCGCTGGCCGCGGTAACGGGTCCGCTGGTGCTGAACGCGACCGCGTCACACCTGGCGGAGGCGGCCTCTGCGCTGGTCGAGCACGGGCTGGCCCCGAACACCCCGGTGGCGGTCACCGCCTCGGGCACGCTGCCAACCCAGCACACGGTGGAGACCACGCTGGCGTCGCTGAGCGGTGCCATCGGGGAGCTCAGCGGACCGTTGGTGGTTACCGTGGGCTCAGTGGTGGGGCAACGGGCGAACCTGTCCTGGTGGGAGTCCCGGGCGCTGTACGGCTGGAAGGTGCTGGTGCCGCGGACCAAGGAACAGGCGGGCGCGATGAGCGATCGGCTGGCCGTGCACGGCGCGGTGC
>JBOHFC010000025.1:0-9893 GCA_050701375.1 Pseudonocardiaceae bacterium | reverse complement strand
TGATGGTGGAGCTGACCGCCCCCCGGGTCGACGACGTGATCTGCGACCCGGCCAGCGGCACCTGCGGGTTCCTGGTGGCCGCGGGCGAGTACCTGCGTGAGCAGAACTCCGGGCTGATGTACAGCCCAGAGCACAGTGGTCACTTCCATCACCGGGCGGATTGGCCGAGGTCTACGCGGGGCTGCCCACTGTGGACGGCACGTTGCTTCGTCCAGACCGTGCCGTCGGCTGTACGCTTGTCGCTCGTTGTGCTACCTCGTGCTTGATTACCAGCCGATGGTGATGCTGGTATCTGGTCGCCTTATGTGGGTTCCGGACGCGAGTTTGTCGTTGGGCGTCCCGGCGGGATAAGCCGTGATGATGGGCTGGGCGGGCCGCTCCTGGCTCCAGCGGTGAAGTAGCTCACTGGTCCGGTTAGCGAGCTTGCTGGTGTCGGGGCCGTGCGCGATGACGCCCAGCTCGATCGCTTCGTCGCTGGCCGGCCGAGCGGCGAGGTAGGCGATGGATCCTCCGTCGTACAGGGTCGCACCAGCCCACCGCACTGCGGGGCTGACCAGGCCAAGGGCGCGGGCTGCGGACCCTATGGAGAGTCGGCCGAAGCTTGCTCCGCTGTTGGTCGTCGCGAGCCATAGGTCGAGGTGCTCGGCGGGCTCGTCGTGGCGGACCTGCACACTTGTCCACTGCTCGTACGCCGGATGAGTGAGTGCCGGGGCGAGCGCGGCCTCGTCCGGCAAGTCATCGGCGTCGAAGTTAAGGATGACGTCGTCGGCGAGTCGCACGTGAGCTTCGCTCATTTCCGCAGCGCCGCGCATGGATACGAAACCGCACACGGCTGCCTCGGCGCTGACCATGCGGCCGGATTCTTCGAGGTCGAACGCTATCGAGCGGGTGAGGCCGCTGCCGTGCAGGCGCAGCGGCACTACGAGTCGGCCGCCGACGGCGAGTTGCTGCCACCACATGGAGACGATGTCCCACGCCCCTGCCGTGACGATGATCCTGTCGTAGGGTGCGTGGGCGGGGTGGCCGAGTGCGCCGTCGCCGCAAAGGACCTCGACCTGGTCGTATCCGGTCGCGCTCAGGCTCGTGCGGGCTCTGGCGGCGAGGTCGTCATCGAGCTCGATGGTGACGACGGTGCCGCTGGGGCCGACCAGTACGGCGAGCAGGGCGGCGTTGATTCCGGTGGCCGCGCCGATTTCGAGCACGCGATGGCCGGGGGCGACGTCGAGCTGTTCGAGCATTGTGGCCACGACGTGGGGGCTGGAGGCCGAGGAGACAGCGGTGCCGTCGTCGGCACGTCTGGTCACCACAGGCTTGGGTGCGTAGGCCGTCGTGAGGTCCACACCGGGCAGGAACAGGTGTCGTGGCACCGTGCGGAAGGCGTCTTTGACCTGCGTGGTGCGGAACGTTCCGAAGCCGTCGATGAAGGAGATCAGGGCCTGCCGCAACTGCTCCGGATCGGTGGTCGTGGTGGTGGTGTCGGTGGTCACCGCGCTCACCGTAGTCGAGTGAGGGCGCCCGGAGCCGCTGCTCAGGGGCGGGTCGGGCACGATTTCTTGTTGGAAGATGACCTGGCTGGCCGCGGTGGCCAGCACGTGTTGGTGCTCGGCGGCGATGCCCAGGCGGTTGAAGGCGAACAGCAGGTGCTGGGCGAGAACGGCCCGCAGTCCCCGTGTGAGGGTGCCTTGCTGGGCCATGTCGGCGAGGGCCTGACCGGTGTGCTCGAAGGCGACTGGCCAGTCGGGCGCCAATGCGAGAGGGCTCTCGCCGGTGTCGCCGTAGGCGGCGAGGAGTCGCTGCACGGCGGCCAGCGTCGCCGGTGACGGCTCGTGGTGTTTATCCGTGGTGCGGTGTGCGGCGACCTGCGCCCAGATGTCGCCTTGCTCATACCAGTCCTGTCCGGCGGAGCGCATCAGCCGGGTGCCCAGCAGTAGTCCCACCTCGCGACGGTGTTCTGTGCCAGGCCGCGCGAGGGCGAGGTGGTACAGGATGTGGCGGCTGTCGGCGTGGAACAGGCTGTGTGCGAGCGCCATGGCGTCGGCGCCGCCGAACGCGTGGATCTCGGGCTCGTAGACGACTTCGCCATGACCGATTGAAACCGCCCGGTGAATCGCGCCTCGTTCCATCAACATCGTCGTCAGATCCTCTACGAGGGCGACCGCGGTTTCGTCGCGGCCGTCGCCAGGCAGGAAGCGCACTCGCCATGATTCGCCCTTGCGGACGAACCACCAGCAGGTGATTGAACCGGTGTCCTCGGCCTGAGTCAGCAAAGGCCCGAGGTGCGTGACGGCCATGTGCTCGGCGGTTTGCCAGTCGTCGCACCACAGGTTCACCTGACGCCACCCGGTGCTGGTGTTCTGGTCGCCCATCAGGTGTCCACTCTCGTTTGTCGTTGATCAGTTGAGGAGGAGGCAGGTCTGCCAGCCGCCGGTAGTTCCGGTCGCGATGCTGTGCAGGGTCAAAGCGACCCCTGCACTGCCCTCGATCAGGCCGGGCAGTCTGCCGGGTGGTGCGTCACTGGCGTGGTCGAGCAGCGTGTCGAGCAGGCGCGGCACGTGGGCATCGATGTTGGGTGAGCTGGCGTCGGCGGCGGCGCACCACGCGGTCGCGATCAGACCGGCCCAGCCGTGGCAGAGGGCGGGGTCGATGATGCGGGCGAGCTGGGCAGGATCCGACAGGCACCGGGCGAGGGCGTGTTCGGCAGCCTCCTGGCGCGCCAGGTCGCATAGGGCGAGGCTGGCCAGTTGCTGGGCGCGGGCCAGGCCGGGGGTTCCATAGCACCAGGACGGCCGCGCCGGGCCGTCCTGCACCGATCGGCCGGTACGCAATTCGGCGAGTGTGACAACTTCTGGCCACCACGGTCCTGCTGGTGCCTCGTGACGCCAGGAGTCCAGCCATTGGCAGATCCGGTCGATGGCGGCGACGTGACCAGCGACGGTGACTCCCCGTCGCATCGCCAGGGCGAGCAGCGCCAGCGGGCCGCTGATGCCGTGCGCCATGCCGAGGTTGGCGTGCCCGGCGTCGAGGGCGGGTTCTGGTGGTCGGGAAGGGATGTCGTTGGTCCACCAGCCCGGCGCGCTCAGCCCTGCGGCGTCGTCGGCCGGAATGGGTTCGGTGAGTCGCACCAGGTAGGCCAGCACGCGGCGGACCAGGTCGCCGTAGGGATCACGGTGGAGCAGGTATGCCCCGAGCCCGGTCAGGCCACGCACCACGTCGAACTCGGACAGAAACGGGCGGCCCGCAGCGGCCATCCTGGCGAGCGCGGCATCCAAGCGTACGTGCACGAGCTGGGTGATGCTGGCGTCCAGGCTTGTCATGGCCTGCGGATACTGCCTTGGCGCGGCGGTAGCGATGGCGAAGGCGACCGCTGGGGCGCCGAACCACAGGCCGGCACCGCGTCCGGCGCTAAGATCCCCGCGGGTGGCGCGGGCAAGCCAAGCATGCATCGAGTCCCCGCCGACCAGGCCGTCCCGGGCGCGGACACCGTGCAGGACGGCGGCGCCCGCGGCGCCCTTGGACAGTGACTGGTCGCACCAGCGCGGACTGCTCGGACCGTAGTCGTCGCCGACCTCCGGTGGTGGCGGCACCGCCAGAGCGTCGCTGAGTTCATCGGCCACCGCCGCAGCGGCGCGCAGCGGCAGGGCGTCGGCGAGCACGGTCATGGAGGACTCCCCGCATGGACGGTTTGGCGGGCGTTCCAGGACAAGGCGACGGTTCGCGCCAGCCGGTGCGACCCCGCCTCGGTGTCGGGATCGATCCCGTGCGCGCGCACGTGGTGCATGTGCAGCAGCGACACCAACACCGAGGCCGGCGTCACATGGGTGGCATCGGGCGTGAGCCAGGCTGCGTAGCGGGTCGCTGCCTCGGAACGGGTATGCCAGGCAGCGGCAATCGCCGGACCGCGCGGGATGCTGTGCAGTTCCGGCCCGTCGGCCAGGCGTAGGGCCTGGCGAAGCACTTCGCGGTCACGAACGGTCGCGAGACCCGCGAGTACGGGGCGATCGATGAGCCACCGCATTCCAGCGTGCTGGCTGCCCGTCATGGCGCAGACCAGGTCGACCAGACTCGCTGCGGTGAGCGCCTGTGGGTGCAGCTCCCGCGAACTGGCCAGAGCCGTGAGTTGGGTGAGGACCGCAGCGGAGTCGGCGGCAAACAGCGCTTCGGCGGCGACCATGGCCGGCCCAGATCCGTACCGTCCGGTCTCCGGGTGGTACGGGTCGAGGGTCAGCTCACCGAGGAGGCCGCGCCGCCGTAGGTCGGCTGCCCACGACCCGACGCGGCAGGCGGCCTGCCCGTAATCCTGTATGTGGAGGCGTAGCCGTAGATGGGGTGCGGGGTGGTGCAAGCGCACGAACCACCATGGCGGGGGTTCGTCCCACGCGTTCAGCAGGGTGGGTAGATGGCGGGTGAGGATCGTGTCGAACACGTCCGGGTGCCCGTACGGCTTCGCGAACAGGACTCCCGAGCCAGGCAGCGCGCCCTGCTCGCGCCCGATCAGCGGCAGCGGCGCCGAGCTGGTGATGACGGCGGGAGCACGGACAGGTGGCACGGTGGCGGCCAGCGGGATGACGATCTCGTGCGCTCGTCCAGCGAACCATTCGTGGTCTGCGGCAGTGGGCGCCTCCGCGACTGTGACGGTGTCGTCGGCTG
Organism: Pseudonocardiaceae bacterium; assembly: GCA_050701375.1. Taxonomy (GTDB): domain Bacteria; phylum Actinomycetota; class Actinomycetes; order Mycobacteriales; family Pseudonocardiaceae. The sequence goes on along the minus strand of JBOHFC010000025.1, from coordinate 5,246 downwards.
CGTTCAGGTGAGCGCGTAGCAGGGTCAGGTCCATGGGATCGTCCAGGTTCAACCGCAGTCGACGGTCGGCGGTACCGACGGACACGCTGGCGGGTAGCCGCAGCCGCTCACGCACTGCGGCGATGGCCGCCGTCCACTCGCGCCGCGATGCGTCCGGGCCGGGCACTTCAGCAGCGCGCAGAAGCCATCGGGCCGGGGCGAGAATGCTGCGGCGGTAGCGGACACGCGGCCGAAATGGCAGGCACGCGGCCGCGCCCCAGTCGAACGGCGAAACCACGGCGCCGCAGGCTCGCGGAATCTCGAACAGCAGACGGGCGACGTGCGGCATCGTATGCCGCGTTCCCGCATGCGGCAGGACCGGTTCGATCACGCGCCGCCGTGACAGCGCTACCAGATACAGCTGGTCGTGATCGGCGGTGACCGCGAGATCCTGCACCGGGATGCGGCCGGGTACGCCGTCGCGGTGCTCGGCCAGACTGATCACATCCGGCAGCACGAGGGGAACGCGGAGAGCATTCTCCACCCGCGCATGCTTCGGCGGGAACGACAACTGCGTGGCGAGCGCCCCGTCGACCCCGGTCGGTAGCTGGCCGTACAGGCCGACCATCCGGTGCCGATCGGTGTCGGGCAAGAGGTCGAGGAACCGGCCGGCCGCGGCCCCCGTTCGGCCGATCCCGCACACCACCAACGTGAACGCGCCTTCGGTCAGCGCCGTCGTCGTGGGCGCGCGGACCTCGACCCAAACGTCCACATGCGGTACAGGCCGCGCATCATTCCTCCCGACCGCGGCCAGGGCATCGACGGCATCGTCATCGAGCACAACTTCCTGAGCGCCATCCAGTACGGCCTGCTGCGCCAGGGCAAGCAGTCGTTCATCGCGCCCAGACAGCTCCCCAGCCGGTGCAGGCTGCCCCGTATCCCCGAAGTGGCAGGGAAACCCGAGCCCGGCCGTGGGATCAACGAGCTGCTCGACCGGGACCACAGCGCCGGGCCCATACCGGTCCACGAACCTGCTGTGATACTCGCGCCACGCCGGGTACCCCGCGGGAACCGGGGTCAGCCTCAGCAACGCCTCGGCAGCCGATGCGGCTTCGATCGCCACCTGCGGCGGCAGCGCCACCGTGCACCCGAGCCGGAGATCCACCATCAAGGGCTGCTCGACGGCGTTCGACAGTGCCCGCATCCGCGCGACCGCCGCATGCCTGCTCTGTCCATCGACCCAGGTCGTCGCGCGGTCGGCCGCCTGCAACTGCGCGTGGATTACGCGCAGTTCCCCGACCAGCGGCTTCGTCTCCTGCACCGCGTCGGCGTCCACCTCCTGTAGCCGAGCCAGGACATGAGCGAGCCCATCAGTGGTGGTCGAAGGCGGACGCAGGCTCGTGATCAGCACGCCACGTGCCACCAGCTGCTCCACCATGGCGTCGAGCGCCGGGATTGGAGCGTTGGCGAACTCGGCGGCCACTTTGTCAATCAGATCACCGACCTGGATGGGTGAGCGCGCCACATGCATGATCGTCTGGACGGGTGGGATGTACCGTAGCGACACTTCACCCGATGAATCGCGTCCAAAGTCGCCAGCGTGCGGCTGCCAGGACACCGCCAGCCGCTCACCACGCACCAGCACGAGATCGTTCGCCATGACGGGCAGACGACGTCGCAGCGCAACGCATGATTCAAGTCTGGCGATCACATCGGCCAGCCACACCGCGTCGGCCCGAGTCCGCGTCTGATGGCAGTCGGTCCACCGCACGGATACGTCCTGACCCAAACGTAGCGCGGTCACACCGGCGAACGCCCCGAAGGGCGTGGCACGACCGCGCATCCGCACGAGATACCGGGCCAGCGTCATCGCCAGGCGCCGTACCTGCCCAGCATCAGGCCGTCTTCCTGCGCACACCGCCTCGATTCGGTCAGCCAGCACCGGACTGGCCACCGCGACGGCCTCCGCCACGGGATGTTGTGCCCAGACCTGAGCGAGCCACGCACACCACTGCTCGATCCCGGCATCGTCGTCCAAGTCAGGCCACGGCCGGGGGATCACGTCGCTGGTATGCACACTCGCCCGCAGCACCGCCGCATCAATGGGTCGATACCACCGCGCACGCTCCTGTGTCTTCACCTTGAAGTCTTCCGTTCGGTCACATTGACCATCACTGAGAAAAGCTCCGTGGCTGTCTCCGGAATGCAGGTTGCCTCGCCGGAGACAGCCACACGCGCACCTCAGCAGTCGCTGCCCCGCACGGTGTTGCATCCGTTGTCGGTGCTGCTCAGCAGTGCCGACGCCACGGGGCCGGCGGTGACGATCCTGACGTCCAGGTCGAGGTCGACGGTGCTCGCGGCGACTGGCCGCTCCAGCGTCTCGGTGGTCATTGCAGGACCTTTCCTGTCGTTACGGGTAGGGATCTTGGCCAGGTGGCCCTTTCAGCGGGCGCGGGCACCCGCCGAAACGCAACGTAGGAGCAGCGTGAGATCGTCTTCTAGGGTCTTGCAGAAACTTGCAGATTGACCGGCGTCGCACTGCCCGCGACGATGACTTCACGGCAAGTTGGCGCAATGTCCTACCAAGGAGGCTGGCGTGGAACTTACCTTCGTTGCCAAAGATCCCAACTCGGATCCCAGCGGGTCGCCGACGCTGTACCGCACCGACCGCGAGTCGTGGGTGGTGCAGGGCTGGGTGGTCACTGAACCGGACGCGCTGGCGGCAATGGACATCCCGGAAGGGGAGGCATGCGTGGAGATCCCCGATCGGCTGATCCCGTTCTTCCAACAGCGCCAGTGATGCGTCCGGCCAGCTACGATGAGCTCAACGACCTGTGCCGAGGCATCAAGAAGTCGTTCGTGCACCTGGAAACCCGAGACGCGTACGGCACTGAGGTCGAGCTGCCGCACATGGCCAAGTGGCGTCGCGGCGAGCCCGACGATTTTGCGTGGCTGGGCTGGTGGTTGGAGATGCTCCGTGGCCACCGCGCCGCAGGCCGAACGTGCCGCCGCGTCCGGGTCGTGTCCGAGCCACTGAGCGACTACCAGCGGTGGACGCGAAGCCACGCCACGATGTTCATCGACGCAGGCGAGGACATCCGCTATCTCCCCCGCTACCACCTGGCCACCGTCGCTTTGCCCGGAAGCGGAGATTTCTACGTCTTCGACGACGAGCTTGTACTGTTCCTGCACTACGCCGGCAACGGCACCAACGCCTCATTCCAGATCACCGAGAACCCACAGACGGTGCGAACCTGCCTGGAGGCGTTTGAGACCGTCTGGGACCTCGCTAAGCCGTTTGGTGAGTACCGACCGGAGTAGCTCTGTCGCCCAGGCGCGCAAGGAACTCGGCGCCCGGCTGCGTCAGCTGCGCAAGTCCGCGGAGCTGACCGGTCAGGCTCTGGCCGTTGCCACCGGTCAGCACTTCACCCGCGTCAGCCGTATCGAGAACGGCGCCCAGGCGCCCACCGAGCGCAACATCCGCGACTGGTGCGCCGCCTGCGGTGCCGAAGACCAGATCCCCGATCTGATCGCGACTGCCCAGTCTGTCGAGACTGCCTACCTGGAGTGGGCTCGGCAATCCCGGGCCGGCATGAAACGTCTGGGCGACCTGCACTCAATCGCCACCTACCAGCGCACCATGACCTTCCGCATCCACGAACCGATCGTGATGCCCGGCATTTTCCAGACCGAGGCATACATCCGGCGGATGCTCACCTTCTGGTACGCGTTCCTCGACGCCCCCGCCGACCCAGACCTCACTGTGGCCATGAAAGCCGAACGCACCGCTATCGCGCTGCGCCCGGCCAAACGCATTGCTGTCGTCCTCGGCGAACAAGCCCTCCGCACCCGCCGCGGCACACCCTCCGAACACGCCGATCAGCTCACCCACCTGCTCTCGCTTATGCGCCTGCCGTTCATATCCCTCGGCGTCATCCCGGCCGATGTCCAGCGGCACGCCATCGCCACCGTCGGATTCTGGATATTTGACAACAACGCCGTCGCGCTAGAAACTCCCACCGCAGCGATCAAAGTAACCCGACCCCAGGAAATCGCGCTCTACGTGGCGATGTTCCACCAGCTACAAGACCAGGCCATCTATGGCCATGACGCGCGCCAACTGGTCGCCAGAGTCCTCACGAGCCTATGAGGAAACAACGCGGCGCTGATTGCATCCGACTGCGGCGCGGCGGACCTCGCCCTACACCTGTGCTGGCGTTAGCACGACGTGTTCGACGCAGCCCGGCAGGTTTCGAACGTAACGTAACGTCTACCCTGTCCGACACCCAGCACAGCGGCCACGTTCGCTCGTCGGAAGGACGCGACCGCACGTGATCACTGGTGACCTCAAGAGCAAGATCGACCGTATCTGGGATGCGTTCTGGTCCGGTGGCATCGCCAACCCCCTGGAGGTCATCGAGCAGATCATCTACCTGCTGTTCCTGCGCCGGTTGGACGATCTGCACACGCTGGCCGAACACAGGGCCACCCGGACGCGGCGGTCGATGGAGCGGCGGATCTTCCCCGAGGGCAGCGACGCCCGCCCAACTCTACGAACCGCCGTTCACCGACATCGCACCTCGCGGGCCGGACATTCTCTTCACCTCCGAGCGACTTGCCGATTTGATCGTCATACTCGACGACGTCAAGGGAAGAGCTTCCGCGTCGTAGCCGACGATGGCATCGGGGAGTGTCCTCTGTTCCCACCGTCACTGGGCGTCGGGGGGTTCGCCGAGTCCGGTGTGTTCCAGGTCGAGGGAGCGCTGGATCTGTCGACGGGTGGCGTCGCTGATTGCGCCGTCGTGGTAGAGCCGGTCCAGCTCCGCGCTTTCCACGTCGAGCAGATCCTGGCGTAGCCGACGGTAAATCGAGGCGCCCCGGGTCGGATCCCCGTTCTTATGGTCCTTGATTCGCTCGATGCGGTGCTGCCAGATGGCGCGCAGCCCGGTGAGCACGGATTCCGGTGCGGCCTCAGTTTCGGTGAGGTACTCGAGATGTGACAGCCCGGCGTGGGCCAGCGCAAGTCTCGCTGCGGTGTGCTCCTGGCGGACATCGTCTGGCTCTAACGCGATCCCGGCTCGCCGGACCAGCGGTGCGAGGGTGAACCCCTGCACGACGAGGGTGATGACGATGACCGCGGTCGTCAGCAGCACCACCAGGTCCCGACCGGGCAGGGCGGCTCCGCTGCTGGTGGTCAGCGGGATCGACAGCGCGGCGGCAAGCGGCACCACGCCGCGGGTGCCGGCCCAGGACACCACGGCCGGCAC
>JBOHFC010000024.1:0-6351 GCA_050701375.1 Pseudonocardiaceae bacterium | reverse complement strand
CGTCAAAGGAACCACCCACAACGGACCGACACGCCGCCGACCCGGACAACCCCACAGGGAGATCAGCTGCCCGCAGAACGGGAGATGCGGTGTCCGCCTACAAGGAGATTGGCATGTCCGCTGTCACTTGCGCTCGACCAACGCGGTCATGTACGTGAACAGCCCCTGCATCCCGGCCTTTGACGTGACCTGGTCGGTCATGTCGGCCATCTGTTCGGAGTAGGCGCAGAACTCCTCCCGGTCCTCGTATGGCACGCCGAGCAGCTCGCAGATCACCAGCACCGGCAGTGGGAACGAAACCCGCTCGTGGAAATCCACCGGCGGTGCCTGCTTGGCCAGCTCATCGAGCAACCCCGAGGCCAGCTCGGTCACCCGGGGGGGCAGCGCCTCCATCCGGCGCGCCGAAAACGACCGACTCAACACCCGCCGGAACCGGGCGTGCTCAGCCCGCTCGGTCTCCGGGTCGGTCCCGCTCGGCTGGCCGAGGAAGGCGGACTCGGAGTACCGGGCGGCCTGCTCCGGCTGCGGGTGCGAACGTCCCAACCGCGGGTCGGTCAGCAGTTCCTTGATCTCCCGGTAGCCGTCGACCTGCCAAGCCGGGTCACCGATTGGCGTCCGTACCCGCCGTACCGGCCCCGTCAGCTGTTCCGCTGCCCCATCGGCCGTCATGAAAGCTCTTCACCACTGATGTCCCGGTCGGCCCAGCACCAGTGTGCCAGCGGCGAATCCGATGCGACCTCCAAACCAGATCCGCGGTCGCGGGTACTGCTTCATCTGAATGATTCGCCGCCCTGTGCCTGGACAGACGAACACTAGCTATGTTGACTTAGGTCCTATGGCGGGTTTGCGGATGACAGTGGGTGTCCTGGCAGTGTTGGGAGCACTGCTCGAGCGCCCGGGCACCGAGCTGTACGGATTGGAGATCGTGCGGGCCAGCGGACTCGAGCCGGGCACGATCTACCCGATCCTGCAGCGGCTCCGCGGTGCCGGTTGGGTCAGTGACCGGTGGGAGGACCCCGAGCCTGCTCATAACGAGGGTCGGCCCCCGCGGCGCTACTACCGGCTGACCGTGGAGGGCCGCGCCCGCGCCGTCCACGCCCTGCAACGCGGTCGTGACCGCAGTGGTCTGAGTCGGCTGCTCGCGCCTCCTCGCTTCCCAGCCACACCCACCAACGAGGTAGGCCCGGGATGAGCGCGCAGGGACCCAGCTCCCTGCGCTGGGTAGGCAACCTGCTGCCTGGCGAGGAGGGCACGGCCTGGTGGGCCGAAGTGATCTCCTGTCTTGCCGAGACCACAGACCCGGGCCAACGACGTGACTACGTGCGCAGCTATCGCCGGTCGGTGCCGAAGCTGGTCTGGACCAGCTGGACCTCTCCGGTTCATTACGTGGCGCCCGCGCCGGTGGGCGTCGTGTACAGCAGTGTCGAGCGGAAGGGGATGGACATGGCTTTTTCTCCGGAAGACAAGTTCGGGATCAAGGTTCAGAGCAAGCCGGGGCCTCGGACGATCGACCAGAAGTACTCCGTGCTCCTCGGCCTTGTCGTGCTTGTCCTCGGGATCCTCTGGTTCATCCTGACGGGCTTCGCCAACTACACCGAGATGACGGACCATGCGATTCTCGGGCTCTTCCAGACGAACGGCTTCCACAACACCATTTACCTCATCCTTGGGGTGTTTTGGTTGCTGGGGGCGTTCGGGCTGACCGCTGCCGGCAATCAGGGGATGAACATCGCGGTCGGCGGCGCATTACTGCTAGTCGCCGTGCTGGGCTATCTGGGCTACTGGTCCTTGCTGTCCATCCCGCCAGGATTTAACGGGGACAACATTCTGGACCTGGCGGTCGCTGTAGCGACCTTGCTGGTGGGTGGTGGCCTGCTCAGCGCGGGCGGTCGTCAATCGGCTACCGCGTAGGCGCACCAACGGCGTGACTCTCGGGCCGGGTTCCCTGGCGCCGGGAGCACGGCCAGGCCGCGTGGCTGGCGAATCAGGCCTGCTCAGCTGATCTCCTGATCGAACTGGGCTGAGCCGGCCTGGGTGAGCACTGGGATGACCTTGCCGTTGACCGGCACGGTCGGGGTGCCGAATGACGGGCCGTTGGCGGTCTGCTGCGACAACGCCTGGCTTGTCTCGGCCGAGGCCAGCTGGGACTTCACCTGGACGTCGAATGTTGCGGAGCGCACGCACGGTTCGAAGTTGCCTTGCGTGCCCAGTGCCCGACCCAATGCCACCAGTTGGTCGACGGTGTACCCAGCGGCACCCTCCTCGGGCTGCTTGCCATAGAGGCTGGCGTGGTAGCTGGGGAACACTCCGGCCTTCGCCGCGCACAGCCCGGCGTTGGCGGCCTGAAGCGAGTAGCCCGGCGGGTTGGATCGGTAGCTCGCCGATATCCGAACCGGCGGGATCGCCGCGCCGGTGTGTCGGTTGCGGGTCAGCAGCATTCCGACGGCCACCACAACCGCGAGTACCACGATGACCGCGATCCCGGCGTAGATCCCGCCGCGCCCGCCACCGGCAGAGCCTCGGGCGGCGCTTACCGCCCGGGATCCAGCCTTGCTGCGCTGGGCACTACCCATATCAGCCCTCCATCCTCTCGATCGCGCCCACCACTGCTGGCTCGCGCCCCGCCAACGTCCGGTCCATCGAGAGGTAGCTTCGCGGCCGGATCAGCAGCCAGCCGGTGAGCATCAGGAAACCGGTATCCCGCGCCAGCTCCCAGCCATAGGCGGTCTGGTCAGCGGCTACCGCACCACCGCCGCCGAAACAGCCGCAGTCGATCGCCAGCCCACGCGCCCAGGCCTGGGATACCCCCGCAACGAACACCAACAGCAGCAGACCGGACAGCGCGGCCACCAGCCGGGTGCCCACGCCGGCCAACAGCACCAACCCGAGACCGATCTCGACGAAGGGCAGCACCATCGCCACCGACGACACGACACCCGCCGGCAACACCTGATAGGCCTGCACGGCCAGGTAAGTCTGCGGCAAGTCGGCGGCTTTGATGCCTCCGGAGGCCAGCCACAACGCGGCGAGTCCCAGGCGAACGAGAGTGCCCACTACGTCAAGCGCGGGTGCGGATAGCCTGCTCTCGGCGGTCGGGTTAACCGGAGCGGACCTCATGACTACGTCATAATCGGCCCTTGCCCGGAGGCGTTAGCGGGTCACCGTTACTCATGTTCCTTCCGCTCTAGTTGTACGTCCCTTGTTCACTTGCTCGACACGATCACGCGGCTGAGGCCAGCACGTGACCACCGCACACGGGTCAGACGGGTTCCCTTCCGCAGCTGCGGATTCGATCAGTCGAAGGCGCCGCAGTCGCGTAACGGCGAGGGTGCCCAAACCGACACACCGTTGGCGGCTATCGAAGGCTGGTGTCATGAAAATTGACTTCTGGGCGTCGGTCACATCGCTCAAGCACGCCTTGGGCGCCGGCCCACTAGGACCCGACTTGAGCAGTACCGCCTCCCAGGCGGGTCCACCTCCGGCGCGGCGCGCTCGGTCCCGACGAGATGATCGCTTGCGGAAATCAAGTCCAGTAAATCCCGCGATTGCGGGTATATTACGGGAAGTACTTCCCGCTCTGCGGTGTTCATCACATCGCATCGGCAGGCTCGTCCTGCGGCAGTTCATCACCTCGATCGCGACCGGAAGCGGAGGACCTCAATGTGCCAGACCGGTGTGATCCCGGAGCGCACCTCGGATCCTGGGCGAGCGTTCCACCTATGGTCCAGCGACGGCGCGGCCATCCTCACCACGAATCGCACCGACCCCGCCGGGGTACTCGCCGGCGCCCGGGAGGTGTTCGGTCCCCGGCTGATCGTCTGCCAGTCGCCGGCGACGGTGGATACCAACATGGCTGCGGGCCAGGACGGCTACCTCGACCCGGTGATCCAAACGGTGAACGCCGACGTTGCGCTCGATCCGCACATCGACGGCTACACGGCCTTCGGCAACCACTATCCGGACCTGGTCTTTCAGCTCTGTGAACAGAAGGCCGCGGCCGGCGGGGAGTCGTTCATCGTCGATGGCCAGCGCATCCTCGGCGAGATCGCCGGCGACCCCACCCAACGCGCTCTGAGCAGGTTCTTGTGGGACGTCACGGTGGAACAGAGCCAGCCCCCTGGGATTGGCCCGGCCGGCACCGCGGCATCCGTTCGCAGTCGCTGGCCGGTGGCCTCACGGACCTGCGCTGGGCGCCTCACCGTGCGGCGCCACCACCACCAACGCCTCCTTGACGACGCCCCGTCCCGGCCGCAGGACCGTGCGCACCTCGCCGCCTGGGCACAGCTCACCAGGGAGGCCGCTCGAACTGCGCCGCGGTTCACTCTCCAACCCGGGGAGCTGCTCTGCCTGGACAACTACCGCGTCTTCCAGGGCCGGGAGCCCTGCTTCGGGTATGACCGGACCTTGCACAGGCTCTGGGCCTGGACTGACATGGCGTTCGGGCTGCCTCGTCCTGGTGACCTGTTCGCCGCCCGCGGCGCGGATACAGTCGCGGCGGGGTAGTCGGTTCGGCTGTCCGGTTCTGGCCCATGCCGGGTGACCGCCGGCTCAGGGCCCCGGTCAACAGCGCAACGGCAGGCGTCGTCATCGGACCTCCCTCAGTCCATCGTGGGCACTGGTTCTTGCGGTTGTCATGGACCACCCTGGGTCAACCCGCCGTGCCGAGCTACGCGCGTGCTGACCATGTCCCGGGTGGAGCAACCGGCGCGGGCCGCGGTCGGCGCCGGTTGCCACGGATTCTGGGTGCGGTTTCGGCAACGCGGGGGTCGGCAGCCGCTCATGCATGCGGGTGCGCAATCAGAAGGGCGGCGGTTCGTCTGGGTCGGATACCGGGTGGGGGGTGATGGGTTCGGGGTTTGTCAGTGGTGGTGGTTGTGAGTGGTAGACATGGCCGGTGGGGGTGGTCCAGGTGGTGCAGCCGTCGAGGTGGTGGGTGTCCGACCAGCCGGGTGTCTGTTTGATCCGGTGATGTCTGCGGCATTTGAGGCCGAGATTGGTGTCGCTGGTTGGGCCGCGACCGGTGTCCGGGTCGTGGGCGATGCCGTGGTCGATGTCGCAGCGGTGGGCGGGGACCCGGCAGCCGGGGAACTGGCAGGTTTGATCTCGGGTGATCACCAGGCCGGCGAGGTGCGCTGGTGGTCGGTATCGGGTGGTTCCGTAGTCCACCGGTCGGCCCGAGGCTGGGTCGGTGAGGATGCGCCGCCAAGTGCCCTGGGCGGCGAGGTCGCGGGCCACTGCGGCGGTGATGGGTCCGTAGCCGGCGAGGTCGCCGGGGAGTTCATCGGCGCCCAGCAGTGTGGTGTAGGGGATGGTGACCCGAACGTCCACGCCGCCACCGCGCCGGCACCGCCCGCAGTCACACCGGCAACCGGTGGGGCCGGTGGCGGCCGCAGGTTGGAGGTTGTTACCTCTGGTGGAGCGGCCGTCACCGGTGCTGCCAGGGTGGTGTTGCGCACCGCATGGTTCCTCGGTGGCGCATGAGCGGGTGACGTTGGTGTGCTGGCTGCGGTATCCGGTCGGGTCGAGCACCAGGTCGACCAGGGCGTCGGCGCGGCGGGCGTCCATGCTGCGCTCGTCGTGGGCGGACCCGGCGCGGCGGGCGTGTTCGTCGAGCACCGCGAACACGCCGACGGCGTCGGCTGCCGGTAGGTAGGCCGACAGGGTGGCCATTCCATCGGGTTCGGGCCACATCCGCACGCCACGCTCACGTCGGGTCTGCTCGGCTCGTCGCTGCGCGGCGGCGGGGTCGGTCGACAGCACGGCTCGGCTGGTCGCGGCGCGCAGCTGCCCCGGAGTCTGCTGCCGGGCCTTGGCCAGCACCTGCTGCTCGACCGCGGCGGTGTGGTCATCGGACAGGTTCATCGTCTCGGCGTGGACGATGCGGGCCTTGGCCAGCGTGATCCGCCCGGCTTCCAACGCCGCCAGCGTGGCCGGCAACCGGGTACACAACGACCACGCGTCACCCACCCGGCACGCCGCGGTGCCCGCCGAGACGGTCAGCATCAGGCCCACCTCGGCCACCGCCGAGTCATGAGCCTGCGAATCGCACGCTCCCAGCGACCGGTTGCGAGCCTCCGCGCTGGCCATGAATGAGGTCACCTCCCGGATCTGCCGGGCTTGGGCCCACGCGATCACCCGCTCCCAACCCCCCACCCGCTCCAGAGCCTCGAACTCGCGATGCTCCGGATCAGTGTCCGCCGGCTGGGTCAACAAGTCAGCCAGCATCCCATCCGGTAGGTACTCCGACCAGCGCACCGGCTGCGCGACGCCACCGGGTGGGCCTTCGACCAAGCAGTCGATCACCTCCTCGGGCGGGGTGGTTTCGGGCGGTGGCGGCCACTCGCACAGGCC
>JBOHFC010000023.1:0-19416 GCA_050701375.1 Pseudonocardiaceae bacterium | reverse complement strand
CGGCCGCCCGGGCGGCGTGGAAGCGCCTCGACAAGCGGTTCCGGGTGGACCGGCAACTCGTCATCCGTGACGTGGCACCCGAGCCCGAAGCCAAGCCGGGACGGTCGGTCGCGTTGGTCCACGCCGCGCTGCTGGCCGCTGAGGACTGATCTGGCGTGGGCGCGATCCCGGTGCATCACACCGCGACCGTTGACACACCCTGGGATGGCCCGGCCGCTGTCGCGGCCATGCCCAATGAGGCTGACGTGCTCCGGTACTGCCACGCCTACGTCGATTCCAGTGGTGACCCGGACGCCAAGGACTCCTACACCGATCCGCATCACAAGACCAAAGGTGGCCCGGCGAATCTGCCGGCGTGTCGCAGCGGGCTCGCCTATCTATCCAAGACAGACATCGCAGATAAGACCGGGGTCAAGGCGCATCTGGAAGCGCACCTCAACGACGGCGACCCCGATCGAGAAACGAAATCCGCCGCAGGCGGTCACAGGAAAGAAAGGACGGCCGCTGTGGCTAGGACCGTGACAATCGATGAGCTCGAGGCGGGTACCGAGCTGGAGCTCGAAGGCGCCCACAAGCGCCGCACCAAGATGAAGCTGGAGATCGCGGGCATCCTCAACGCCGCGCGCTCCGAAGGTCGACCGAACCTGACGATCGAGGAGCAGACCCGGGTCGATGAGCTGTTCCTGTCCCGCGACGCCGCGGCCGCCGACATCGACGGCATCAAGATGCGACTGGCGAACGTCAAGAAACTGCGGGCCGAGGAGATCGCCGGCGAGCAGGAGATGCGTTCGGTGGAGCCATCAGGCGCCAAGCGCCCGGCCTACGACGAGGTCGCGCGCGTCAGTCGTGAGGAGCGCACCTACCACGCGGGTATTGACCGCAAGGGCTCCCTGTTCATGCAGGACGTCATTGCTCAGCACCTGTTCAATGACAACCAGGCGGCTACTCGTCTCGCGCGGCACATGCACGAGGAGACTGTTGAACGATCGTCGTATGTGACACGAGCAGTGGGTACCGGATCGATTACCGGCCTGGTCGTTCCGCAGTATCTGACGGACCTATACGCACCGGCCATCGCGCCGATGCGGCCGTTCGCGGACGTCTGCAACCACCACGACCTGCCCGAATCGGGTATGACGGTGAACATCTCCCGGATCACTACGCCGACCGCTGTCGCCTTGCAACCAACCGGCGAGAACAACGCGGTGGTGAATCAAGATGCCGGCGATACGCTATTGACGATCAACATCCAGACCGCGGCGGGTCAGCAAACCTTGAGCCGTCAGGCCGCCGAGCGAGGGACCGGCATCGAGGAGGTGCTGATCGATGACCTGTTCCGACGGTATGCGACTGCGCTAGACAGTAGCTTGATCAACCAGGCGTCCACGGGTCTGGCGGCGGTGGCGCAGCTCGTGTCCTACACCGACGCCGCCCCCACTGGCCCGAAATGCTGGCCGAAGCTGCTGCAGGCCGCATCCAACTCGGAAGCCGCACTGCTGGGCTTCGCTCGACCGGACGTGTGCATCATGCACTCCCGGCGCTGGTACTGGTTGCAGAGTCAGCTCTCCACCCAGTGGCCGCTGTTCGGGCAGCCCGGTATCACCGACGTTCACGGCGGCGAGAACTACGGAGTCAAGTACGGACAGGGCTACCGAGGCATGATGCCCAACGGTATGGCTGCCGTCGTGGACAACAACTGCGCCACCAACTTGGGCGCCGGAACTAACCAAGACGAGATCTACGTCGTGGCCACCGACGAATGCCACCTCTGGGAGGATCCGAATAGTCCCGTGTTTTTACGGTGCGAACAGCCAGCCGCCGCCAGCCTCGGAATCCTCCTTGTGCTTTACGGCTACTACTGTTTCACAGCGGCTCGCTACACCAACGCCATGAGCCGTATCTCGGGCACCGGTACGATTTCGCCAACATTTTAAAGGGCGGGGGGTGGTGGGCTTGGTGTTCGTGTGTTCTGCAATCTGCGCCGGGGCAATACGCCGGGCAGAGGAGATCGTAACCCTCTAGCAAACAAGGGAGTCAAAGCGTGCCCGATCTACCCGAGATCACCAGCGAAGCTCATCTCATCGACGCCATCCCGCGTGCCAAGACCTCCGAGCAGCGGGCGCATCTGCACAAGCACGCCCATGCGCTCGGCGTCCCGCATCACATCCCGCAGGATTGGAATGCGGATGGCAGCCTGAAAGACAAGGAAGCCGAGTAAATGGCCGCTCTGAAATACCTGTTCGGCGAGGTACCGATCACGTTCGCCGCGTCACCCGCGGGAACCTACGCCTCTGGGCCGCTGGAGAATGCCGGACAGGCCACCATGGCCGACGTCTGGGTGCACCTCTCACTGGTGTCCGGGACCACGGTGATCGTGGATGTGGTGATCCAGACGTCTCCGGACGGGGCCACGTGGACCACGGTGCTGGGTAGCGCCATCACCACGCTCACGGCCGCCGGGAGCGCGCGCTCCTGCGCGTTCATCCCCGCTGAGTACGTGCAGGTTCTCGCCACGGTGGGAGGCACCGGAACACCGTTGGTCACCGGAGCAGTCGGCGTGGCTCTTGTCTGATGGCCGACGTCTATAACCAGGCCGGTCAGCCCGGCGTGCATCTCGTCGACAGCCTCGGCAACGTGGTCTCGGTGACCAACCCGCTGGTCACCACGTCCGGTGGCGCCACGACCACGGCGATCGCCGCTGGCACGGTGGCCAACACCGTCATCAAAGCCTCGCCCGGGCGGCTGTGTCGGGTGCTGGTGACGGCGACCGGAACCAACGCGGCGCAGATATTCGACAACGCCACCACCAACGCCGGAACGGTGATCGGGGGACTGCCCGCGTCTCCGGCCCTCGGCACGTCCGTCGACTTTCAGATGCCCGCGGTCAACGGCATCACCGTAGGCGGGAACGCCGGCAATCCGGCCCTGACCGTGTCGTTCTACTAGGAGAAGGTCGCTCATGGACACCATGGGATTATCCGGTACTCATGAGATCCGCACGGTTCCTGACCTGTTGCACGCCATCGACAAGGCACGCGGTGACGAGGACCGGCTGCGCATCTCCAACCGGGCGCACTATCTGGGTCTCGGGCACAAGCTGCCGTCGAATTGGAACCCGGACGGTTCATTACGAGGAGAGGCACCCACCGATGACTAGCGCGGATGACACAAAACCCGCGGACATTCCCGCGACTGAGGTCGATGAGACGGGGTTTGATCCCGAGCTGCACGTGGCCTACCAGCGGGCCGGGCAGGTGCGCCAGGCCCTGGCCGAGCTGCGTAACGCCCAAGGCCAGGGCAACACCACCCGGGTGGAGGCGGCCGAGAAGCACCTCGCCGGCCTGGGCTACCACCACCCGAAGCCGACGGCCGCTGAGGAACCCCCGGCCGCGGGCAAGCCTGTGGATGCCAAGACCCAGCCGCCGGAAGGCCGCTCGGCGACCCCGCCGGCACAGATCAAGACGGATGCGCCGGCGACCCCGACCAAGGTCACAGCGGCACCCTGATGGGTCGAGCTCGTCCGATGTCGCGCGGGCGGCCTGAGGACCTGGGCCACCCTAAGGAGTCCTGATGACCACACCGGCACCGTCCTGGGTGACGCTGGAGGCGTTGAAGAACGACCAGACCCTTGACGGCACCCTGTCGACCCGGGACGACGAGGCGCTGCAGCGCGCGCTGAACGCGGCGATGGCCTGGGTGCAAGACCACCGCCCGGATCTGGACTACCACGGTGCCTGGACGGTGCCGCTGTATGTCCAGCTGGGCACCATCCGCCTGGCGGCGCGGTGGTTCGTCCGGAGGGTCAGCCCCGACGGCCTGGTCAACATGGGCACTTTGGGCACCGGCAACGTGATGGCCTCGGACCCGGACATCTACATGCAATTAGGAATTCTTGGTGGCCTTTCGTGAGGCAAGTACCGGATTATCTACGGTGGATTGGCGTCACCCTGGACACCACATACGAGATTCAGCCGGTGGCAGAGCTACCAGCCGAGCCGGCCACGCCCGCAGCACCTGTTGAGCCGGTCGAGGATCCGACGTGACCCAGGCACTGTCGCAGGTGGCCGCGGGGACTCAGATCCTGGCCAACGCGATCGCCATGGCGGCGACCGGGTTGTTCGTCACGTCCAACGTGGCCGCACCCATCGCGCCGCCCGCTGTGGTGGTGGGACCGCCGAAGCTGTTCTGGCGCGGCTACAACTCCGGTGGCGACCCCGGGACCGGGGCGTGGAACGTGTACCTCGTCGTGGCGCTGAACCAGTACGCGCCGGAGAACTTGATGTCGCTGGTGGCGTCGATCTCCGAGGCCATTGAGAACTACACCCCGGGTGTTGTGCTCGGCGCGGGGCCGGGCATCTATCCGTCTCCACAGGGTGGCCTCCCCGCCTACATCATTTCAGCGCAAATGGATTTCGGCGCCGGCCTGGCGCTGTACTCATAACATCGAATAAGCGGAGGTGGTGTGCCGATGACCGCACCGGCACCAGTGAATTTTTCCACGATCCCACCACCCACTGGGTACAGCGTCCTGCGCAACCGTCTTAAAGTCGTCACGTTCGTGCTGAATGGCGTGAGCTATGGTTTCCAAATTAATTCGTGGACGCTGACCAACAACACTGTTGATGGTGTGAAAACGTTCACGTACGGCGGGGCCCCCAGTGAGTTTCGCACGGAAACGGACGACGACTGGCAATTGAGCCTCAAAATGTTCAGCGACTGGCGCGCGGGAGGGGTCTCCGACTACCTCATGCAGAACACCCGCGCCGTCGTGGGCTTCCAGCTCGACCACCACCCGGACATCGTCGGGCAGCACGTGACCTGGGCCGGTAACTGCGTGCTCAAGGCCCCCACAGTGGGTGGCGACGTCCGCATGACTGAGGAGACGTCAGTCAACTTGCTCATTCTCGGCATTCCGACCTACACCCCACCGAGGTAACCCCGTGGCGCTCACGACCGCTCAAGTCAGCCTGATGGCAACGGCCAACCTGGCCAGCACGCTCAACGCCGGTAACGCCGTGGCCACCGTGTCCAGCACGTACGCCACCGCCTTGGGCGCGTCCCTGGCCGCCGGGGCCGGCCTCGCCGATCGCGCCTGGTGGGATCGGCGCACCTTGGCCGCCTCAGGCTCGGAGCTGATCGGTTTCACCACCGCCCAGCATGATCCTTTCGGCGTGGTGTTCGCGGTCGCGCGGATCAAGGTCCTGGTGATCAGCGCCGACCCGGGAAACACGAACAACGTCGTGGTCGGCGGCGGCTCAACGACCCTCGCGCTATTCGGTGGGTTGACGCATACCGCGCCGTTGCGTCCTGGGGAAACTCTGGCGTGGGTGACCGGCACCGCCGACGCGGTCGGTCATGTCGTCACACCCAGCACGGCGGATCAGCTTCAAATCGGTAATGGGGGAGCGGGCACGTCGGTGATCTACAACATTCTCGCGATCGGGGTGTCCGTCTAATGCTCGGCGATACGGGCGAGTCCACCTTCGTGGTCAACCCGGACCAGGGGGAGCCCTACGAGGTCACCACGGACCTGCGCGACGTCCGGCTGTGGGAACGCACCAGCCCGCGCAACACGCTGCGTAAGTTCGCCGAGAACCCCAGCGCCGATGACATCTACTCGCTGGTGCACATCGCGATCAAACGCCAGCGGCTCCGGGAGATCCCCGCACTGGGCGAATGGATCGACGAGACCCGGATCCACGCCAAACCCAACGCGGTGGCCGCGCTGAACCGCGACGAGCTCGCCGCGGTGATCGACAAGGCGCTCGGTCACCCGGACGTCACCCCGGAGCTCATCGCCGATGAGGTGATGGACCTGCTGGAATCCCTGCCCGGTCGGGAGCCGGACCCTACCCGGACGGGTCACTGACCCGTCTGATCATCGGTATCGCGATCTCCAGCGGGATCTCCCCCGACGTGTGGTGGGCCCAGGACTACCGCACCATCGTCACCGCCGCCGAGCTGCTGCGAGGTGATCAGCAATCCGACCCGCAAGGCCGGCAGATGTCGGGATGAGGCGCTGGCGATGAGCAGCGGCGGTGACCCGTTCGGTGCCAGTGACCTGCGGCCCGATTTCACCCCGGGTCCCGACGGTGTGTACTACACCGGGTACGGCAGCCCCGTGTCCGACGCGGCGTACTGGTCAGCCGGCCAAAGCGAGTACAGCGCCGACACCGGGTCCGGCGGAGACCCGGGTGCCGCGGCCACCGGCGGCCCCGACATGTCCTCGGGCGACGTGCCGGGCGCACCCCTGGATGGCACGTTCTCGGGTGCCGGGACACTGCCGATGGACATCCCCCCCGATGTGGGCGGCGGCGACGCGTACTCCAACACCATGGACCCGGCCGGTCTGGGGGCGACGCAGGACTCGCTGGCCGCGATGGGTCCGAACGCCCTCGCGGCGCTGACCCAGGCGGTGAACGACACACCACCCCGGACCGTCACGACGGCGTCCCCGCGGTCCGCGCCGGGGCTGACCGCCTCGATCGGGGAGACACCCGGAACGACAGCCCAGCCGGGCTCGACGTCGCCGACCCCGATCAACGTGTGGTCACCGGTCAGCACGCCCGGCCACCTGGCCGCCCACCTCACCTTCACTGAGGGAAGCCTGATCTCAGCCCTGCAGCGCGCCGCCAGCGCCGCCGGCGGCCAGGCCGCGCTGATGTCTCCCACCGTGTCGCTGGCCGGTGACACCGTCAGCGCCGGGGGCAGCGCCGCGGTGGGTGCCCGCGGCGTCCCGGCGTCGACCCTGGTGGCCGGATCCGAATACGGGGGCGCCCCGCAATTCCGCAGCGGACCGTGGTTTTTCCCCGCGGTGGCCGCGTGGGCCGCGGCCAACCCACCCCCTGCACAAACGCACTCCTCCGTGCCCGGTGGCCAGCCGGAACAACCGGTGGGCCCGGAGGAACCCGCCTGGCCGGAGGCACCATGACCACAACGATTCCCGGTTTTCCGGTGCCGAACCCGGAGTTCCCCGCGGTCCGGCCGTGGGTCGACGCGCCGCCGGGAACACACACCCAGACACTGCAGGTCCATTACGCCACCGCACCCTCGGCCACCGGAACCGCGGATTCCGATGCCGGTCTCGGTCCCGCTGTGCAGGGCGATATCGACAGCATCGTGTCGAGAGCACAAGACAGCACACTCTCAGCATTCTGACCGCCGACGGGGGTGTGAGATGGCCAACGGCGCCGGCACCACCCGCACCATTATGATCAATTTCTCGGGTTCGGTTTCCGGCCTGATGAATGCCACCAAAGCCGTCAGCTCCACCATGGACCGTATGGTGGGCACCGTCGCCAATGTCGGCAAATCCTTCGTCAGCGCCTTGGGTGGCAATTTCAAGCCGCTGCTGAAAACAGTGGTCGGCGGCATTATGGCCTTCGCCAAGATGCTGTTCATTATCCCGTCGTTTCTGCTGGCGATCGTCAATCCGATGAATGTGGTGTCGATCGCCATGACCGGGTTTTCCCAGGCGATCAGCGCCAGCTCCCCGCAGGCACTGGTGGCGGCCACCCGGAACATGGCGCCGGCCATGAAATCGGCGGTGATGGCCGTCCGATTGTTGGAGCCGGAGCTGAAAAACCTCTACGGCACAGTCGAGCAGGGATTCTGGGCCGGGTTCAGCGGCGACCTGAACAAACTGGCCGCGATCTACATGCCCATCCTGACTAAAGGTCTGGGATCGCTCGGCACCACGCTGGGTAACTTGCGCACCCAGTTCATGCAATTCCTAGAGCAGCCCGCGGTAGTTGCCGCGATTCAGGGATGGATGACCGCGTTCACCGGCCTGGGCGCCCCGATCCTCAAGCTCATCGAAACCATGCTGCCCACCATGATCAGTTTGTTCACCTCCTTCGCGAACATTCTGGTCAGCCTCATACCTCTGGTGGAGACCGTCGCCGGGTGGTTCGCCAAGATCGTCGGCTGGGTCGCGCCCATCCTGTCGGGCGTCAGCGCCATCGTCGGCGGCATCACCGGCAGCGCCACCGCCACCACCGGGAGCGCGAGCGGTTCCAGTTCCAGTAGCGGCTCGACCAGCGGTGGCGGCATCGGCGGGTTCTTCTCCGGTCTCATCTCCGGCATCGGCGGGTTCTTCAGCTCGCTGTTCGGTGGCGGCAAGGCCGCCGGCGGACCGGTGTTCGGCGGGCGGTCCTACCTGGTCGGCGAACGCGGACCGGAGATGCTGCACATGGGCGCCAACGGGTTCGTCGCACCGAACTCGACCCTGGGCGGGCACACGTTCGTCAACGTCAAGATCGGGGAGACCGAGCTGCGGGGCATGATCTCCCACGAGGTCAGCAAGGTCGGCCAGAACGTGGCGCTGGCCTCGCGCATGGGCCGCGGCCTGGTGATCTAGGTGGCGACACTGTCACTGAGCTACACCGACTCACTGTCGTTCGTGACGTGCTCGGCCAGCTCCCTGTCCGCCTCAGCGACCGTCGCGCTGTTCGAGCGGTCGATCGACCAGATCCACTGGACCCAGGTACGTGGTGGCGCGGGCGTCCCGGTCGTGTCGGGCGCGGCCAGCGTCACCGACTATGAGTTCTCCCCTGGCGTGGTGAACTACTACCGGGTGTCCGCGATCGACACCGGGGCCCCCAGCTTCGTGGGTTCCACT
The DNA here is from genome assembly GCA_050701375.1 of Pseudonocardiaceae bacterium. GTDB lineage: Bacteria > Actinomycetota > Actinomycetes > Mycobacteriales > Pseudonocardiaceae. The sequence goes on along the minus strand of JBOHFC010000023.1, from coordinate 10,796 downwards.
GCGGCCGTGACGGCCAACAACGCCTCGGTGACCCCCACGCTGCCCACCTACGCCGAGGGTGACCTGCTGGTCATCTGGTGCGCCATCCGCAACTCCGGGGCCGGCGCGGTGGTCTGCCCGACCGGCTGGACGGTGATGCTGGCAGCCGACAACGTGGGGCTGTTCGGTCGCCGCGCCGGCTCGCTGGGCACCGAGGTCGCGCCCACCGTGGCCGCGACCGGTGGCGTGGCCGGCGCCGATGTGATCGCGCAGATGGCCTGTTTCCGCAACTGCGAGCGCACCCCGGTCGCCGCCACCACGCCGCAGAAAAACCCCAGCGCGGCCAACATCACGTTCCCGGGACTGTTCGCCGTGGCGAGCGACTGGGCTGTGGCGCTGTACCTGGGTTGGCGCCAATCGAGCTGGACGTCGCCGGCGGTGGCCACGGTGACCGGAGCGACCGCCGAGATCGGGGAGCCGTCCTCGACGCTGGGCGGTGGCGCCGGGCTGGTCTGGGACTACCGCCTCGAGCCCACGGTCACCGTCCCGGTCCCGCTTCCCGCCGGGGCGTTCACCGTGACCGGCGGCGGCGCCGCCATCTCCTACGGCGCGATGGTGATGCTGCGCCCCGCGGACTTCATCACCCGCACCGTCGCCAGCGTGACACCTTTCATGAACGCCATCTGGCTCAAGTGTGTCAACGCGCCGTACCTCAACCGGTCGGTCACCCTGATCGACTGGGCCGACAACCAGCGCGCCTCACGCATGGGGACCTTCTCGGTGCACGGCCAGATCGCCGCGGTCGCCTTCACCGATGTCGCCTCCCCCCGATCGGTCACGATGAGCCTGTGGGTCGACACCGTCGCCGAACGCCAAGCCATCGAGCTGGTCCTGTCGGTCGGCCTGGTGGTGCTGGTGCACGTACCCCCGACGGTCGCGTTCGACAGCGGCTACTTCGCGATCGGCACCTACACCTACACCCGGCCCGCGCACCGCAGCCTCCGGGCGCTGCTGCAGATACCCCTGACCGAAGTCGTCGCCCCGGATGTCTCGATCGTGGGCAACCTGTCCACCTGGTCGACGCTGCTGACCAACTACGCCACCTGGAACGACGTCCTGAACGCCAACGCCAGCTGGCAGTCGGTGCTCAACCTGGTGGGAACACCCGTCGACGTGCTGTGGAGCATGTGATCACCCCGGGATGACGAGCTTTCCCGGTTGACCGCCGTGACCGTTGGCGGACAGCAGCATCTTCGACCGATCCGCTTTCAGACCCTCCACTTGGGCCTTGACGTGGATGTGGATCTGCTGCCCGGTTGATCCGATCGGGACAGTGAACACCCGCTGCAGCAGCGCACCCAGCTGATGAGGCGCAGGGACATGCAGGTAACAGAACAACTGCGCCATCGGACCGTTCGGCGTTGGGGTGACTGCCCAGGTGATGTCCCAGACCAGCTGCTCACCGAACGCGGCCGCCTCGAATGCCTCACGAAAAGACGGCCGTACGGATTCCAACAGTTCCACAGTGGCCGGCTGGGTGTCAGTCATCACGCTCTCCCCCTTCATGTAAGCGGGCCCAGCAAGGAAGTGTGCACTTCCTGCCAGGCCCTGACCACCTATCCGTCTCGGTCGGAAGGCAGCTCTAATGGAGCGTACCCGAACCAACAAGGTCTGTTCAGTCACGGGGTGCGACAAGCTTGTGGTGGCGCGCGGTTGGTGTCGCACGCATTACTACCGATGGAACCGTAACGGTCACTTCGAGTTGCTCTCTAAAAAAGCCCAGAGCTGCTCTGTGGAGGGTTGCGGTGGCGCTGCGGTTGGATGGGGCTGGTGCGGAAAACATTACTCGCGATGGAAAACACACGGAGCACTAGAGTGTCCAGCCAGAACCGCTAAACCCAAACAGGCATGCTCTGTAGACAACTGTGATCGTGTTGTGGTCGCGCGTGGTTGGTGCAGCAGCCATTACACCAAGTGGTACCAGACAGGGAGTCCTGACACACCATCACGCTCCTTGCGTATCTGTTCAGTCGAAGGTTGCGATCGGAAGCACAAATCTCTTGGCTGGTGCGATTTGCACTACAAGCAGCAGTATAGGGAGAACCTGGGTGCCTATCGTGAGAAGACTTGCTCTGTCGATGGTTGCGGTAAGGTCGTATCTGCGCGGGGCTGGTGCACCACCCACTACATGCGCTGGCGAGCAGCTAAACAGGGAACGATAAGACGCCCTAATGATGAAGCCACACTAGCCTATCATCGTGCACATAAACGGGTCTATAGCGCCCGCGGGCCTGCTAGATCATGGCCGTGCACTTGCGGGAGTCAGGCACGTGAGTGGGCCTATACGCATGACTGCGTAGACGAACGGCAGTCTGCATTGGGTCCATATAGCAACAATCCCTCCGATTACGTACCATTGTGCAGCTCTTGCCATAAGCGCATGGATAGAGCGAAGGCCCGAGAACAAAGCAGCTAATCCGGGGGTGTCATTTTAGTGCACCCCGTCAGTGCCAGGTTTGCCGCAGCCGTCCGGGGGTCATACCGCCCTGCCTGGCGGGCCGTGTTGGTGGATAACGTACCCTCTTTCGGGACGAACCCGACCGGTCCCGAGATCGAGATCATCAGTGGAACGCTCACACTCAGTAGCCTTACCGACATAAAAGGGACGCTCGACATAATCGTGCCCGGCACTTACTGGGATGCCGTCCAACCCTATGGCGCGGAGATCTTCCTGGAGGCTGGTGTCGAGTTCGCTCCCGGTGATATTGAGCTGGTCCCACTCGGGTATTTCCGCATTGAACAGGCCTCCCAACAGATAGCGCCGTTCGGACCGATCGAGCTGACCTGCTTGGACCGCATCGCTCAGATCCAACAGAACCAACTGATGCTCCCGCTGCCCATCAGCGACGGCAACACTCACCGGGACGTCTTCGAGGCGCTGATCAACGGGATCAACATCCCAGCGCAGCAGACCTACCCGGGGGTGGTCCCCGCCGGCAACCCGGCCTACCTCAACGGTCGCGTCCCCATCACCTGGACTGCATACAACCCCGACAAGACGGTGATCGTCGGCGATCAGATCGTGCAGGACTCGACCTACGGATTTTTAGCGGACCTCATTCACATATACAACGCCGCCATCCGCTTCACCAACGACGGCGGCATGTTGGTCTATTCGCTGCTGGTCGACTACTCCGTACCCAAAGCCACACTGACCGCCGGTAAAGGCGGCACCATCCTGTCCGCCCAACGGATCACGAAACGCACTGACGTCCACAACATCGTCACCGCCTACGGCACCGACCCGAGTTCGATCACCGACTTCATCGTCAGCTTCAACGCCGACAGCTCGTCGCCGCTCGCGTGGAACAGCACGACCTACCCCAATGTGTTCGGTCCGAGCCCGACGTACTACAGCTCCCCGCTGTTGCAGACCGACGGGGACGTGATCCTGGCCGGTGAGGCGCTGCTGCGCCGGTACCGGGCGCTGCCGCTGGTCAACACCCTGCAGGTGATCAGCAACCCGGCGATCGAACCGTTCGACCCGATCGACGTCGTCTTGTGGCCGGGCATGGCGCCGGTCCGGGCGATCGTCGATTCGATGATCATCCCGTTGAGCTACGACACCCCCGGCACGATCGTCACGAGGATCCCGCTGGCCACCGAGGGTCTGCAGCTGGGCCTGGGTGTCCTGCAATAGGAAAGGAGGTTCCGATGCCGTTACCGGCCGGCTATGGAGTCCCTATCCGCACTCCCGAGCTACTACCCTTGGAATCAAGAAGCGCGGGCACCTACACCGCTGATCTGGTGACCACACCCAGCCAGTTCAACGTTTCCGATGTCGAGCTGTGGGTGTATGTGAGCGCGGTGAGCGGGTCTCCCGTGTTGAATTGTTGGCTGGAGAACTCTTCGGATGAGGTGACCTGGACGGCTGTGGTGGGTAGTGGCATAGCTGTGTTATCCGGAGTGGGGAATGCCCTATCCAATGCCGCCGTGTCCGCCAGTGACTACCTGCGGGTCACGTCGACGGTGGGTGGTGTGAGCGCGCCCCGTATGACTTATCGGGTCGTCGCGCTGCTGAACTGTTCGAACGACAACTGAGAGATGACCGCTCCCGACGCGTTCAGCCTGACCCGGTTGTTCGTCGCGCCCAACAGCGTCCCCGCCCCCGCCACGCTGACTCAGGACTGGGTCGGTGGGATCATGCTCACCTGGGATCCGGTGAGCTTCGCCAACACGGTGCGGGTCGGCCCGGTGGTCTACACGAACCTGCCGGTGTGCTCACCCAACGGTCTCACCCTGGGCACCGTGTTGCTGGCCAAAGCGCCAGGCGGCTACATCGTCGTCGGGATGCTCGGCTCGGCTACCTCGACCACCCTGCTCGACCCGATCCGGTATCGAGCACTGCGCGCCGATCTGAGTAACGCGACCACCACGTTTACCGACGCCGGCGTGCTTAACTTTCTGCTGAATATCAACACGCAGTACGCGGTCGACGGGTGCTTGTTCTACAACACACTGGTCGGCACAAACGTCAAGTTTTCCTGGAACGGGCCGCCGAACATGGCGGCCAAGTGGTCGGCTTGGGGCACACAGGACACCAGCTTCACCCATCTGCTGTTCGATACCGTCCTCGGTTACGGGGACGCCAACCCGCAGGAGATCTACAGCTGGGGACACTCGGCGATCGCGCATCCCAGAGGATGGTTCGCCACCTCAGACACCCCCGGTCTGCTCCAGCTCCGGTTCGCTCAGAACACCGCGAACGCCACCGCGGCACTACTTCAGCAAGGCTCCTGGTTGCGCATCACCGAGCTGGGCCCGGCGTCGGGCGCGCAGACGTTCATCAAGCTCTACACCGCGACCGGTTCCCGGTCCTACGACAAGAACGGCGCCTACATCGGCGCGCCCGATGGCGACAACAACATGTACATGGGCCAGTTCAATAGCCGGTCGTTCGGCGGTGAGCGGCACATGTGGACGTTTCCCGCCGCCACCATGCGCACCGACCTCGCGGGCGCCACCGTGCTGTCCGCGCGGATGTACCTGTACTGCTTCAAGTGCGACAGCGCCCAAGGTGACTACAACTGGTTCTTCAACACCGCGGCCACCATCCAGACGACCTTCCCGACCAGCGGCTTCGGCGGGACCGACGTGCAGAACCTGTGGAGTGTCGGGGCCTGGGCCAGCTTCGATATCACCGCGCAGATGGACGGCATCCTCACCCGGAACGCCAACTCGGTCCTCGGCGGCCCGGCCGGGTTCAACGACGCGTCGACCGCGTTCCGGGGCTTCGGCACCGGCGGCTACCAGCCCTACATCGAAATCACCTACGCCATTTAGGGGAGGCCATGCCCGGCACGGCTAAATACGGCCTGCCCTATCCCGCGCTGTCGGACGCGCCTAATGGACCGCTCGGCCTCCAGAACCTGGCTAACGCCGTGGACGCGCTGGGGGTGATCGGCGGCAAGCGCCAAACCTCGACCGGCGCGGTGATCTCCACCATCGAGACCACCGTGGTCGACACCCAGACCCTGGCGCTGCCGGCCAACAGCGTCTTCGCGCTGGACTTCGACCTGTGCTTCACCGCGTCGGTGGCCGGCAACGACCTGAGCATGAAGATCCGGCTGACCAGCGTCAGCGGCACCATCCTCGGTGAGGCCGCCGCCGAAGGTGTCTACGTCACGCCGGAACAGAATCGCGGCCATTTGCGGGTCATCTATAAGACAACGCTGGCCGAGCTGGACTACTTCGCCGGCACCGTCATCCACATCGGCACCGGCTCGGGCACGGTCACCCCGGTACCGCCGACTTCGCTGATCGTGACGAACCTCGGACCCAACACCGTGATCGGGGACTACTGATGTCCACCGGGCCCGGTGGCATCATCCGCGTCGGCGCGGACTGCTGGATCACCGCGAACAACATCACCAACGTCACCACCGGTCTGCCGCTGAACTGCCTGGGCTTCACCGTCGCCGCGGTCGCGCGAGCACGTTGGCAACGTCGGGTGCTGGGCCGGCCGTCGATCGGGTACCGCTGGCACATGAACAACCCGGTGGTGTCCACCTGGTCGACCACGCCGACCGGCACCCAGGGCCAAGCCACCACCGGTAGCACGCTGAACAGTGACGGCACCACCTCCTACTGGGCGCAACTGCATGTCACACCCACCCAGACCCAGAACTGGCGCTGGCCGCTGGTGAACATCCAAGCCGAGATGACCGACCCGGTCACCGGCTACGTCGCTCGGGTGATCGACCAGATTTACGAGGTCGATTTCGAGGCCGTCAGCTATCCGCTGACACCGTGAGAAGCGTCTTTCGATCCGGTCGGTTTAGGGAGTCAGATACCTCATGCCGTTCGTCACCACTGAGAAAAACGCCGCGTTGGCGGCTATGTCGGCGAACATCCTCGACGTGGGCATCCACACGCTAGTGGACCCCGGCCTCGGTACCACCGCTAACGCGGGTGAAGCCTCGGGCGGTAGTTACGCGCGCCAAGGGGTCACCTGGGCGACGGCGGCGAGCGGTTTGCAGTCCAACTCGAATGCCATCACCGTCCCGGTACCGGCCGGCACCTACGGGTTCGTGACGTTCTGGAACGCGGCTACCGGTAACACCGCGGGCATCTACCAGGGCTACTCCCCGATGGGTGGCGCGTCAGCCATCAAGGGTTTCGCCCAGGTCGACCCGACGTTCGCGAACGCGGACTTTTTCTGCGCCGGGCACGGCTTGAGCAACGGCAATACGCTGTTCCTCTATGCCGACTTCGGGGGCGCGTACCCGACGACGCTGGCTACCGGCACCCTCTACTACGTGGTTGGCGCGACCACCAACACCTTCCAGTTGTCGCTGACCTTAGGTGGCAGCGCTATCGTCCTCACAGCCTTGGGCGCTGGCGTGTTCTACTGGCAGCGGATCGTGTCCGAAGTCTTCAACGCGGCCGGTAACATCACCATCGCTATCGGCGCGTTGGTCCTCGACGCCACCGCTATGTAACGAGGCGGAGGCGTTTCCATGACGTTGACGTTGGACGGTTCCAGCGTGGTCGCGGGACTCGGTGACGGGGCCACCACCGCCGTGACTCCGTCGTTTTCCCCTCCCGCTAACTCGATCCTCATGGCGTACGGCGACGGTGGCTGGGTGTCCGGCGGCGGGCAAACGTTGTCTATCTCCGACAGTAAAAGCCACACCTGGCATTTATTGAAAAGCGTCCAGGGCACCACCAGCAACGGCGGTATCACCAGCGTCTGGTGGTGCTATCTCTCGACCGCTCCGGGATCGATGACGGTCACCGTCACCACCAACGGTACCGGCCCGATGATCAAAGTGGACGTGTGGGACGGCGCGAACCCCTCACAATCCGGGGCCACCGTCGCGTCGAAAAACAATTCCGGGACCGGCAATACCACCGCGAGCACCTCACTCACCACCACCACCACCGGCTCATGGGTGGGTGGGATCGTCGGCGACCCCACAACGAACTCTTCATACACCCCGCTATCGACCATCTCGCTGAACACGGTCCACGCGGACAGCTCGGATAACACCTGCGCGTTTTCCTTCCGGGCCGCTTCCATCACGGGCACCCCGGGGTCGGCCACCTACGGTTTGACACTGAGCAACTCGGACAACTATCAGGTCATTCTCGTGGAAGTACTGCCCGCGGCGGCCGCGGCGGCCCCCAGATCGCTGATTCGTGGTGGTGCGCTGCGCCGGTCCACCCAATGGTGAGGAGTGCACGTGGCGGTCACTATTTACAAGGTCTACAACGGTCCGATGCCGACCACCGCGGCATTCGCCAAGCTGGCGACGGGTACCGCGATCAAAACGCATATCCAGCTCGCGCCGCCGAGCGGCAAAGACGTGCCGATCGTGGGCTGGGGTATTTCGTTTGATGCCGCCGCATCGAACACCTCCATCGAGTGCGAGGTCATCGAGACCGACGTGGCGGCCACTGTCACCGCTCACACGTCCACGGGGTTGCACTCGGTGAACAATCCGGGCGGATCGGCCTCGCAGGTACAGGTGGGTACCGCGCTGACCGGCTACAACGCCAGCGCCGAGGGCACGATCACCGCGGTTCGGCTGGGGGATGTACAGCTGATTCAACCCACCAACCAGTACGTCTACGATTTCCTGCTCGGCTATGAGTTCACGATCCGGTCGGGCAAGTTCGGCCGGCTGCGGGTCACCGCGAGCGCGACGGTCAACGCGGTGGCGTATCTCGCGTACGCCGAATAGAGGCCGTCGCGGCTAGGCGGAGGGGGCTGTTGTGGCCCGCTTAGGTCGTTCCTATCTCACACCGAAATTCAACCATTACCCTCCGCCCGTCGTCACCGCCGTCGTCACGATCGGCGCGGCACCGCGGGTCACCCCGGTCAAGGTCGCGGTCAGCGCCGACCGGGCCACCGCGGGCCTGGTGGCCGACTCCGTCCCCCGCAAGGCCGCGGTCACCACAGGCCTGAGCCCACTGGGCGTGGCCGCCGTGTCCGCGGTCAGCGCGGCCACCACGGGCCGCGGCGCGATCGGACTCGCCGCCGAGTCGACAACCCGCAAGGCCGCGGTCACCAACACTGACGCGTCGCTGGGCTTGGCGACCGAAGCCACCGCGCTGCGCAAGACCGTGGACAGCGCCGGGCACCCGATCGTCGGCCTGACCGCCGAGGCGCCGCCCGGTAAGACCGTCGCCAGCCGGGGCGACGCGGTGACGGCGGCGACCGCGCGATCCACACCGCGCAGGACCGCGTTCGTCGTCGCCGTCGTCACGGTGGGTGTCGTCGCGCGGGCGCGGCCGACCAAGACCGTCGCCACGACCGGCGAGTGGCCGCTCGGGCCGCTCACCGAGTCAACCCCGGCGAAGACGGTGGACGCCGTCGGTGAGGCGCCGGCCGGGCTACTCGCCGACTACTCGTCCACGCAGAACATCCCCATTGTCGCCGTCGCCAGCGTGGGTGTGGTGGCCCGCGCGATGGCCAGCAAAACGGTGACGAGCCGATCCGGGGCGACGGCCGGCGTGACCGGTACCGCGACCGATGCCAAGACCGCGGTGACCCGGGCCGCTACCGCCGCGGGTCTGACTGTCGCCACGGTCGATGCCAAGACCGCTGTCAGCCAGGGACGCGCACCGGCCGGGGTGACCACCACCGGGATCATCGGCAAAACCGTCACCCACCACGCTGTCCCCACGCTGGGCGTGGGTGGCTTCGCGGTAGTCCGCAAGGTCGTGATCAGCGCCGCGGACTGCCCCGCCGGTTACCTCGCGTCAGCGTCGCCGCGGCACGCGGCGGTGGTGACGGCGAGCGCTCCGGTCGCGCTCGACGCGCTGAGCGCGGCCGGGATGGGTTTCTCCACCACCGGAAGCTGCTTGCTGGCGCTGGCGGCCACCGAGATTTTCCTCTACCCGCCATGGCCGCCCCGGGTGGGCTCGGTCACGCTCACCAGCTACGCGACGGGCGTCGTCTCACTGTCCGAGGTGAGCACCGGGGTGTCGGTTCTGACCTCGGCGGCCGCCGGCGCCACCTCGCTGACCGACGGTGCGCTCGGCGACACCACGATCACCGATATCGCCACGGCGACCGTCGAGCAGACCTAAGGCGGACCGATGACAGCACCGACACCCACCCCGACCAGCACCGTCGGCCAGCGGATGATGTTCGCGTGGCGCAACCGCGCCTACACCCTGGTCCTCGCGGCGGTCGTGCCCATCCCCGGGGCGCTGGCGCTGGTCTACGGCGACGCCGTGTCCCAAGCGTTGAGCAACATCGCCGCCGGGTACGTCTCCCGCGGCATGGGTGCGGCGTTTCTCATCGGCGGAGTCGTCGCCCTGGTCGGCGTCGCCCGACAACGCGCGCTGCTCGAGGCGCTGGGCCTGAGCCTGCTCGCCGCCGGCGCCGGCATCTACGGCCTCGGCGTGATCCTGGGCCTAGGCCTGGGCGGTGTCGTGGCCGGCAGCATCGCCCTAGCCGTCGCGCTGGCCACCGTGCAGCGTGTCGTCCAACTCACCGCCGTCGCGCCGAGCCCGGAAGCGGCGGGCGGCGGTGAGCGATAGCACCCTGGGTCTGATCCTGCAGATCGCCGGCGCCGGTGGCCTCGCCGGTCTCATCCAGCTGATCATTTTCGTCATCCGCCGCCGGCCGGAGCTGCGCAACCTCGACGCCACCTCCGGGTCCGCCGCGTTGACCTCAGCGAACGAGTACATCGCCACCCTGCAGACCGGCATGGAGAAGATGCAGTCCCGGATCGATTCGATGCAGGCGGGCTGGGACAGCGAACGCAGAACCGCGACCGCGACGCTGGAACATTCCCGCGGTGAGCTCGACCGCCTCGCCGCCGACCTGGCCCGGGTCCGCGCGGATCTGGCCGTGGCGCAGATCCAGATCCAAGACCTCGTCCACAAGCTCACGATCCGTCAAGCCGGTGGGATGCCACCACTGTGACAACGGTGATGCTCGGCGGGATCCTGCTGGTCGTCGCCATCATGTCGCTGGCCGTGTACCTGCTGGCACTGGAGCGGCTCCTGACCCGACCCCGGCGGGCGGGACTGGTCCGCACCGCGGCGTGCCGGGTGGGAGTCGCCGTGCTGTATGTGATCGTGGGACTGACCGCGGCGACCGGATACCACGGGGCGGCGGTGGTGGCCTTGGCCACGTTCATCGTGGCGCAGCTGATCTGGCAAGCCAACTCCCTCGCCGACGTCGCACTGACCCGACGCTCGGCCGCGGACCGATTGCCCCACTCGCGCCGCGACTATCTGACCCCACTCGATATCGACGATGAGGGGACACCGTGAACCCGTTTGCGCATCGTCACCGA
>JBOHFC010000022.1:0-6697 GCA_050701375.1 Pseudonocardiaceae bacterium | reverse complement strand
GCCGCGTCCGGATCCCGCACCGGCGGGCCGGTGCGCACCGCGGCGAGCCGGGCTGGGCGCAGCTCGGCTTCCCGGCGATCACGCTCCGCGCGCCAAGCCGCGGTTTCCTCGGCACGGCGCGCCAGCTCCTGCGGGGACGGCGGCAGGAGCTGGCGTCGGCGAGCGGGATGCACGGCCACGCCGACCAGGATGCACCCTTGCGCCCGGTCGGCATAACCAGTTTTTCGAAGCGGGAGAAGGTCATTGTCAGTGGGCGTCCCTATGATCCTCGGGACGGACGGGAAGGGGATCGTGTGGTCAGCTTGCCTGCTCAGATTCGTGGGGTTCAGGACCCGGAATCCACAGTGCCGAGGCTGGAAGCCTTGGCGCACCGGGTGCTGACGGGAGACGTCATCCTGCCCAAGTTCCAGCGGCAGTTCGTGTGGAGCCGCCAGCAGACGCTGGACCTGCTGGACTCAGTATCCCGGAACTATCCCATCGGCAGCGTGCTGCTCTGGCAGAGCAGCGAGCAACTCGCCAGCGAGCGCACGGTCGCCGGGCTGGATGTCGAACCGCAGCGCCATGGATATCCGGTGAACTACATCCTTGATGGGCAGCAGCGCCTCGCGAGTATCTGCGGGGCGCTGTACTGGCGGCCGGACAGTGATCCCGAGAGCAAGTGGAACATCGTCTATGACCTGGAGCGGCAGGAGTTCCGCCATGTTACGACGTTTGACGATCCGCCGGCGCACGTCATGCCTACGCGCGGGCTCTCCGAGCCGTCGGAGTTCTTCCGGCGGGTGGCACAGATCCCCGACTCGGACCTCGTCACCCGAGCGAAGATCTTATTCGACCGTTTCACGAACTACCAGATCGCCGTGGTGACACTCCGTGGCATGGCCGTGGGCGAGGTCGCCAAGGTCTTCGAGCGGATCAACAGCACGCATACCCCTCTCACTGTCGTGGACCTGATCAGAGCGGCCACCTGGACACCGGAGTTCGACCTGCAGGACGAGATCGACACTCTGCTCACGGTCCTGGACCGCAAGAAATACGGCAGGGTCGATTCCAAGACCTTGCTCCGCACGATCGCGGCGTCCGCCGGTTTCGGTTTCGCGCGGGAGGACATGCAGCGGCTGCGTGAGTTGTCACCAGCGGAACTCCAGAACGCGGTGACCGTAGCGGCGGAGGCGGCGAAGCGGGCTGTGGACTTCCTCACTACCGAGATCGGCACTCCGCGGGCGAGCGCCCTGCCGTACATGAACCAGTTCGCGGTGCTCGTGGACATCTTCCGCCAGGTGACCAAGCCGACGTCGGCGCAGCACGAGGCGATCAAGCGCTGGTTCTGGCTGACGGCCAGCGGCGAGTACTTCACGGGATGGAACGCCCGGCAGATGGCCGATGACCGGGATGCCGTGCGGGCATTCGCCGAGGGGGCCGCCGAGATCGACGTGAGCACGGGTCTGCCGCGCGATGTGCTGTGGCGGCGCAGTCAATTCCGTACGACCAACGCACCCTCGAAACTCCTCGGGCTGCTGCTCGCGGATGCCGATCCGGTCGACCTGCGCAACGGGCAGCGTATCGACACAGACCGTGCTCTGTCGTGGCAGAACGACAAGGAGTTCCACCACTTCTTCCCCAAGTCGTTCCTGAAATCCAGGGGCGTGAGCAGCGCGCGAGCCAACGTCTGCGCGAATCTGATCATGCTGACCTCAGTGTCCAACATCTTCGTCAGTGACCAGCCGCCGTCGGTGTACCTGAAGGACATGTGTGACACCGACGGCGAGGGTGTGATCCGCGAACGCTTGGCGCGGAGCCTGGTCAACGACGTGGCGTACGAAGCTGCTCGCCGGGACGACTACGAAGCCTTTTTGGAGATCCGCTCGCGCCTGCTCCACGAGCGACTCATGGACCTGATCGGCCCGACCGGAGCAATGGCCTCGGACTACGCGCCCTTCAACGAGGAAGCCGAGGCATCCGGCGACGACGGGGAACCGATTGATCGGGACTCGGCCGACTGAGACTGCCACGACTTGGGAGGCGGAGATGCGAGTCAAGGACCTGCCGGTGGGCGATCGTCCACGCGAACGACTGCTGGAACGGGGCTCGGAGGCGCTGGCCGACCGTGAACTACTCGCGCTGCTGCTGGGTTCGGGAGCTCGCGGGCTGGACGCAGTGGAGCTGGCAGCTCAACTGATTGCGAGCCAGGGCGGTCTGCGTCGGCTGGCCCAGGCGGCGCCGCACGAACTGGTGGGCCTGCTCGGCGTTGGCCCGGCAAAGGCGGCCAGGGTGGCGGCGGCGTTCCAGCTCGCTCGACGCGCACTGGCGGATGAGCAACCCGCACGCCGCAGGATTGTGGCAACAGGCGACATCGCCGCCTGTGCCGCGCCCCTGCTGCGGGGGCTCAGACACGAGCGGGTCGTGGTCGTCGTCTGCGACAAGGCGGGCGCTGTGTTGCGTACGCTCCGCCTGACCGAGGGTGGCACGGACCGCAGCCTCATCCCCGTACGCGACGTCCTCGGCGCGGTCCTGGCCACGGGCGGCGCTTCCTTCGCCGTCGCCCACAATCACCCCTCCGGTGACCCCACCCCAAGCGCTCTTGACCACCGGGTGACCGCTCGCTTGCGGGAGGCCGCCGAGGTGGTCGGGGTGCGTTTCCTGGACCACCTGGTGGTGACCGACGACGCCTGGCAGCGGGTTACAGCTGACCCGTGAACGCAGCGTTCAGGATCGACGGCCGCAGAGAGTCCAGCGCGGGGTCAGCGTGCACCTTGCTTACGCGTTCAGCGAACGCGTCGAGGATCCGGGCAACCCTGTCCTGCTCGGCGCGTGGCGGCAGGGGGATCTCCAGGGATTCGAACCGCTTGCGGCCTAGCGTGCGGTTGCGTTCCGCGCCGGCCGAGCATGCCGAGGAAATGAGCGCTTGACCCCTCCGACTAAGCAGAAAGTGGCGCAGAAAGCTCACGTTCACGCGGTCGTCGGTCGGCAGGTAGAAGAAGAAGCGGTTCGAGGCGACATACAGAGTGTCCTCTTGGCGGGTCACCGTGATGCCGCCTTCCCAGGCCATGAGGTTGCTGAGCGCGAGTGTCCCTGCACGGAACTGGAAATAGTTGAGCTTGCTGAGGTCTTCACCTTTGTTGAGTGGGTGGTGTATGAAGCCCTTTCCGAAGGAACGCACGCCAATCGTTCGGTACGCAGAGTCGGCCTCGATGATGATTGGGGTGCGTTCGAAAGTGAGTACGTCTCCCAACTGGGCTGTCTCGACAGCTTCTTCTGAGACCCTGCTGACGAGCGACTCGTTGAGGCTGCCTTGTAGGCAGGAAAAGCTGGCGCGGAGTTCCTGCACGGCATCCGCGCGGTTAAGGATCGTGTCCAACCTCTCGGTAACCCTCTGCTGCTCCTCGATATCTGGAAGGGGTACTGGAGTTGAGAGCAATTGATCGATGTTGACCCGTTGTCTCCTGGAGCCCATTCCGGACGTCTGCTTACTTAGTGCAATGTGTAGGTCTGGCCATCGCGCTAGGTGTGCTATGTAACCGGAGATTGCTCGTTCCTCTACAATATCGAAGATCGGGAACTCATGTGAGACGAAAAGTCCGTCAAATTCCGATGTGACTATGCCAAGTGCCCCCTCCCATGCAAACAGCTTGCTGTATACAAACTGCCCAGCGTGGAGGCGATTATACTTTGTGTATCGGGTCTCCGAACCTGACACGGTAGGACGCTTGAACAGGCCCCGGCCCCTGTTAAGGATTCCGGCTGTTTCGTAAGGCTCGCCTGGCTGGATAGAGACGAAATCGTCAGATTTGGTGAGGACCTCTCCGAGTGGAACAAGTGGATACTTGCTCATGTCCGGCTCTCAAGCTCCGTTTTGATCTCGTGTAGCAGCCCGAGAATCTTTCTCTCGGTCTTGACCAATTCGTCCACCAGGTCCTCGGGAGGTCGGTGAGCCAGGTCGTCCCCCTCGTGCGGGTTCGCCAGGTCGAGGTTGTGGCCGCCAACCTTGATCTCCTTGGAGAGCGCCTTCCAGGCGCGCTCATTTATCTCACGTCCCTTCCGGTCCTCGCCGCCCCACCACTCGATACAGTCGGTAAACTCCTCGTACTGCATCGGCTTGGTCTTGCTATAGCCTCGGCGGCCCGCGGGGAGCGCCATCTCGTAGAACCAGGTCTCCTTCGTCGAACCAGTCTTTTCGAAGAACAGCAGGTTCGATGGGATCTGCGTGTACGGCGCGAAGACGCCCTGCGGGAGCCGAACAATAGTGTGCAGGTTACATTCTTTCAGCAGTTTTTCTTTGATTAAGGAAGCGCTATTACGAGTGTCGAAAAGTGAGCCGTTCGGCAAGACGATGGCGCACCGCCCACCCGGCTTGAGGCGCTCGATCACCGAGTACAGGAAGAGCCAGGCGGTCTCACGCGTTGCGTATCCCTTCGGGAATCGCTTCGCGACGGACTCTTCTTCCTCACCGCCGAATGGCGGGTTGGTGAGGATGGCATCCACCCGGTACTTAGGGCTCGTCTCGTTTCGCATACGTGTCAGTGCGTTGTCATGCACCACCCGTGGCGCATCAACGTCGTGCAGAAGTAGGTTCATCATGCACAGTAGATATGGCAGAGGTTTCTTCTCGATTCCCCTGATATTGTGGTGGAGTTGGCCTAGCTTGATCGAGCTGTCGGCATGCGCTTTGAGTGCGTCGAAGGCTGCGACCAGGAACCCTCCCGTTCCGCATGCCGGGTCCATCATGGATTCCCCGAGTTTGAGGAACGACTGCTCCACCATGAACCTGATGACCGGGCGTGGGGTGTAGAACTCACCTGCATCGCCTGCGGCGTCGCGCATCTCCTTCATGATGGTCTCGTAGACATAGGCCATCGTGTGAACGCTGTCGTCGGCCTGAAAGTCGATGCGGTCGACGATATTCACCAGGTCGCGCAGTAGTGTCCCGGAGAGCATCCGATTGTTGACGTCCTGGAAGATGGCGGAGATGACGTTGCGGGGGTCATTGTCGCCGTTGCCCTTCAGCTCGCGCAGATACGGCAGGAGGTCAGCGTTGATGAATTCGAGGAAGGTGTTACCGGTGAGGTCCTCGTTTGCGCCCCATGTCTCCCACCGGTACGGCTCGTCGAGAGCATGCTCATAATCGAGATCCTCCATCGCGCGGAACTCGTCGACCCGCTCACTGAACGCGCGCAGGAAGAGCAGCCATGACAGCTGCGGCAGGCGGTCCAGATCACCGTTGAGGCCCGCGTCCTTGCGCATGATGTCCCTGGCGGACTTGATGGCCGAGGAGATCTCGGCCCTCGTCCGGTACATCTTCTTTCTCGGCCGCACGGGCAGCTCGACGGCGAGCTGGCCCTGCTGATCCCGATCGGTTCGAGCGGGCATGAAATCACTGCTCCGTTCCGGATACATCGTCATGTGCGGTGCTCCAGAAGTCGCGTAGCAGCTTCAGAGCGGAGGGGAGGTCGCGGGCGGTTTCGGTAAGCCCGTCCGCGACCTCGGGGTACTCCCTCCACCATCGCGGCGGCGGGTCCGGGATGGTGTCGGGGCATGGATGAGTCGCGCGGATGATGAAGACGTGGCGTACCACGTCCACCAGGGCTTTGTCCGGCTGCAGACCGTCCTCGATGAGCAGCACGAGGTCGACCAGATCCTTGATCCGGGTGTTGGGCCGGTCCCCGTAGTCACGAGTCAGCGCGTGGAGTTTCTCCGCGAACACGGATAGCCGCACGGCGAGGCGGTCGAACATCACTCGGCGGCGTAGCCTGCCGAGATCGCCGCCGGTGTCGTCGGACTCCTGCTTGAGCCGGGTTTCCAGCGCGCGCCGCAGCGCGGTCGCGTCTGTGTACCGTTTCACCCCGCCTCCGCCCGTAGAGCGCGTTCCACGGCCAGTTCAACCTGTGGACCCAGGTTCTGAGCCGCGTGCAGCAGGCGCCGGCGGCTGGCCACCCCCCTGCCGAGCAGCTCTGCGATCGCCGAGTCGATGACGTCCTGGTCCGCCCCTGATGCGGCCGTCTCGACGGCCGCTCGCACCGGGGTGGTGACGCGGAAGCCCTCGTGTTGCTCGACGTCGTCGTCGGCCAGTTCACAGCGATGCAGTACCACCGTGCTGTCTTTCTGCCGGAAGTTGGACGGCACCGTCAGATGGATCTCTGCGGGATTCGCGATGCCGAGGTCATGCACCGCAAGTGCGCTGGTGTGGGAGACGACAGCGCGCCCGCGGCTCCAGAGCGACCAGCGCACGAAGTGGTCCGTGTCCTGGCTGGGGAGGTCCAGATATTCCCGGAAGCGGTAGATGCCACGGTCGATCTGTATCCAGTTGCCCCGTTCCTTGTGGAACTGTTGCGCCTGGTACGAATAGCCGGCTCTGAGAGCTTGGGCGGCGGTGAAGTAGCCGCGCTGACGGCTGGCGACATGCCAGAGCTGGTCCCGTCGGCCGGTAGACACGTCGGCACCCTACCAGAGGATGTCCTCAAAGTAAGTTGTAGTTTTATGCAGTAGTAGTACACGAAACTACAATTCTGCTGTAGTTATCCCACGTCGAACAGGTGTCTTCCGAGATCGTCGATCGCCTCGTGCAAGGCGTCCCGCCCGCCGAACAGGCCACCAAGCTCGATCACGTTTCCCATCCCGGTGAAGGGCGGCACGCGCAGCGCCCGCGCGCTGAGCTCCTCCGCTCCGTGTTCGGTGAACTTGTCGAGCAGGGCATCGAGCACGA
>JBOHFC010000021.1:0-3530 GCA_050701375.1 Pseudonocardiaceae bacterium | reverse complement strand
CCTGATGTTCGGTGGTGAGCATCGCCAGCGACTCCGCGGAGCGCGCGTTGGCCTGGTGCGGCGGGACGTAGCCGCGAGCGGTCTTGCGGCGGCGCAGCACCGAACGGGAGCCGTTGACCACCGCGGTGCGCAGGTAACCCAGCGCGGCCGCTTCATCACGCAGCCCTGACCAGTGCCGGTGCAGCCCGGTGAAAGCCTCCTGCACGACGTCTTCGGCGGTGGGCGCCTCGTCCACCAGCAGGATCGCTAGTCGGACCAGCCGCATCCGGTGCTGGCGGTACAGATCCTCCAGGGTCAGCGGCGCATCGACGGCGTGGTCAGTGGGGGTTTCCGGGGGGATTTTCGGGAGGGTTTCCGGGGGGATTTTCGGGGGGATTTTCGGGGGGGGTTCCGGCGAGGCGTCCGGCGGCGTGTCGAGCACCCGCAGGTGGCCGAGGGTCATCTCGACCGAGTGCTGCACTGTCACGCGGTCCATCGCTTCGTCGGGGGCCACGGCGGAAACGTACTGGATCGCGTCCGCTCGGACGGGTGGGCCATACTGCGGTCTGATCGCGTGCAACCGGAAAATCGGCACCGACTATTGGGAGGTCACCCCCGATGCCCATCGCAACGCCCGAGGTCTACAGCGAGATGCTGGACCGCGCGAAGGCCACCGAGTTCGCTTACCCGGCGATCAACGTGACCTCGTCGGAGACGCTGAACGCGGCGCTGCGTGGGTTCGCCGAGGCGGAGAGTGACGGCATCGTGCAGTTGTCCACCGGTGGCTCAGAGTTCGCCTCCGGCGGCAAGGTCAAGGACATGGTCACCGGCTCGGTGGCGATGGCCGAGTTCGCCCGGGTGGTAGCCGCGAAGTACCCGGTCAACGTGGTGCTGCACACCGACCACTGCCCGGAGAACAAGCTCGATATCTTCGTCCGGCCGCTGATCTCGATCTCCCAGGAGCGGGTGGCCCGGGGGGAGAACCCGCTGTTCCAGTCGCACATGTGGGACGGCTCGGCCACCGAGTTGCATCTCAACCTGGCCATCGCCGCGGAGCTGTTCGAAGCGTGCGCCAAGGCGAAGATCGTCCTGGAGGTGGAGATCGGGGTGGTCGGCGGCGAGGAGGACGGCGTTACCAACGAGATCAACGAAAAGCTCTACACCACGGCCGGGGACTTCGAGCACACCGTTGATGCCCTCGGTGGTGGTGAGCGAGGCCGCTACCTGCTGGCCGCGACGTTCGGCAACGTGCACGGGGTGTACAAACCCGGCAACGTGACGCTTCGCCCGGAGATCCTGCAGATGGGGCAGGAGGTGGCGGCCAGCAGGCTGGGTCTGCCGGCCGGCTCCAAGCCGCTGGACCTGGTGTTCCACGGCGGGTCCGGTTCTCAACTGGCGGAGATCCACCAGGCGTTGTCGTACGGCGTGGTCAAGATGAACGTCGACACCGACACCCAGTACGCCTTCACCCGGCCGATCGTCGAGCACATGTTCACCAACTACGCCGGGGTGCTCAAGGTCGATGGCGAGGTCGGCAACAAGAAGCTCTACGACCCGCGGGCCTACCTCAAACTCGCCGAGCAATCAATGGCTGCCCGGGTTACCCAGGCCTGCGCGGATCTCCGCAGCGCCGGCCGCACGCTGGCCCGTTAGCGGTTCCGCAGCACCACGGCAGGATGGAGCGATGAACGTGCACGGCAACCTGCTGGGACCCAAACCGACGCTGCTGCCCGAGCAGCCCGACGCTGACGCGGCGCTCGCCGCGGCGAACGATCCGGCCACCGTGGCTGCCGGGTATCCGGAATTCTCCGCCGCGTGGGCGGCGCTCGCGCAGCGGGCGCTCGACGAGGGGGACGCCGTCTCCGGCTACGCCTTCGCCCGCACCGGCTACCACCGCGGTCTGGACCACCTGCGGCGCTCCGGATGGAAGGGTCACGGGCCGGTGCCGTGGTCACACGCCCCCAACCGGGGTTTCCTGCGTGCGCTTGCCGCACTGGCCCGGGCAGCGGCCGAGATCGGCGAGGACTCCGAGGCCCGGCGGTGCCGGGACTTCCTCGACGAATGCGATCCCGCCGCAGCTGGGGTCCTCGGGCTGGACTGACGCCCACGCAGACCCGGCATCCAGGGCGCGACCCGAGGCGGCGAGACGCCAGCGCTCAGCTGATACCCCGAGCCAGCTGCCAGTCCTCGGTGTGTCGGTACCAGGTCCAACGGTCGAGGGTGCGGTCGGCGACGCCGTCGCGCCACACACCGGTCGGCTGGCAACCCAACTGTACGGCGCGTCCAGCGGCGAACCGGACGCGGCGACCGGGCAGCCCACGGCGTACCACCCGGACCACCAGCCCGAGCGCCGGGTCCGGCACTACTTCCAACCGGGAGGCTCGCCCACGCAGCACCACCTCGGCGTCGCAGTAGGCCACCCCGTCGACCGGCCGCACCACGCCGAGCCCCACCAGCACACCACCCGCGTCGTCGCGCACCAACGGCACCCGGTCTGGCTTGCCGTTCAACGCGACCTCGGCCGCCACCGACGGCGCCGCCGGCAGACCCCACAGGCGGGCCACCGCTGACAACGCCGAAACCGGCACGTAGCCCACCGGCACCGCCGCCAGCGCTTCGGTGCGCAGCAGTCGCAGCAGCACCGCGGCCAGATCGGCGTCGGTGCCACAGACCACCAGGCGGCGGCCGTCCAGGCCGGCTAGTGTCTCGTCGAGATCTTCGCGGCCGGGACAGGCCGGCACTGCCGTCTGCGTCCCAACACCAGGCCATTGGGCAGATCCGCAGGTCAGCACCACAGCCCCGGCCATGTCCACCTCTCCGAAGGTCTACGCTTCGCCCTGGCGCGCCCGAACCGACCCCCCTGGAGTACCACATGCCGGCGATCGTCCTGATCGGCGCCCAGTGGGGCGACGAGGGCAAAGGCAAGGCCACCGACCTGCTCGGCGAACGGGCCCAGTGGGTGGTGCGCTACCAGGGTGGCAACAACGCCGGCCACACTGTGGTGCTGCCCGATGGCCAGGATTTCGCGCTGCACCTCATCCCGTCGGGCATTCTCACTCCGGGCGTGACCAACGTCATCGGCAACGGCGTGGTGGTGGACCCCGGCGTGCTGCTCGACGAGCTGGCAGGCCTGCAGGCCCGCAGCGTGGACACCGATCGGCTGCTGATCTCCGCCGACGCGCACCTGATCATGCCGTATCACGTGGCGATGGACCGGGTCACCGAGCGGTATCTCGGCAAAGCCAAGATCGGCACTACCGGGCGCGGCATCGGGCCGGCCTACCAGGACAAGGTGGCCCGAGTGGGGGTGCGCGCGCAGGATCTGCTGGACGAGAAGATCCTGCGACAGAAGGTCGAGGCCGCGCTGGACTTCAAGAACCAGGTCCTGGTCAAGGTTTACAACCGGCGCGCGCTGGACGCCGATCAGGTGGTGGACACCGTGCTCGAGCAGGGCGGGCACTTCTCGCATCGGATCGTCGACACCCGGCTGCTACTGGATCAGGCGCTGCGGCGCGGCGAGACGGTGCTGCTGGAAGGCAGCCAGGGCACCC
>JBOHFC010000020.1:0-4308 GCA_050701375.1 Pseudonocardiaceae bacterium | reverse complement strand
CCGCGAACTGGCCAAGGTTTCCAAAACTTCTCGCTGTCCATCGGATATCGCCAACGGCGCCGCTGCTCGACTCATGTCTTACAGAATACTGCACTGTAAACTCAATTGCAAGACACTACACTAGCGTCAAGTCACGTGCCTGAATAAAAGGGGGAGCGACGTGGAGCTGATGCGGATTGCCGGTGAAGATTGCCTTCGTGATGACTGCCCAGCCATCTTCACGACAGACAACGCTACGATTGCCGTCCAGGGTTACATCATGCACAAGGAGACGTCGGCAGGCGAGACCGTCGTCGAAATCCCTATGGCCGTGTTCCAGGAGGCGGCTCGTGCGCTTGGAAGGTGACCGCTGGCGTACGTTCTTCGATTCGTATCAGCGAGAAGCGTTCCGCCTTGAAACGCTGCCCTCCTATGGCTTGGCAAGTGAACAGCCGGAGTATGAGGCGTTTCTGACGACTGGAGAGCTGGACATCCCAGATGACGATCCGTGGCTCGTGCGTGTTCGTCATTTTCGCCACACTGGACGATGGATTGGACGGGTGCATGTCATCAGACGGCCACTGACGGATTACCTAAGGTATGAATTCGCGGGCTATCGCCGCACCGTGGAGGCTGGTGAGGACGTGCGCATCCTCGATCTCACACATCGACCCAACCCGGGTCTGCCTGGGCAAGACTTCTGGCTCTTCGATGACACCGCTATCGTACGCATGGACTACGATGCAGACGGCACCCCATTGGGGCGCGAACTCCTCGAGGATGTTGACCCTGCCCCATATGTAGCCTGGAAACAATTGGCTCTGGCACATGCCGAGCCGTTCGCCGAGAATTGGGTGAAGCGAGAAGGGTGAGTCTCGACCCCACCCGTGCTGGGCGGCATCGTCAGGACTTGGCGAGCGCACCGCATGACCTGCGCACAGCGTCGGGCTTGTCTGGTGACCGGCTGGCCCGACGCTGTGGCATGAGTCAAAGCAAAGTGAGCCGTATTGAGACCGGCCGTTTGCTACCGAGCGTCGTTGATGTCGAACAGGTGCTGACCGCGCTTGCGGTAGACGACGCGACACGACGCGAACTGCTGGTGCTCGCTCGCGTCGCCAATGCTGAGTATCAGGATGTGCGGGCTTCCGTGCGTCGGGGGCTTCACCACCGCCAGCGTGAGTTGGCGGCGCTCGAAGCCAACGCCACCCAGGTGCGGCACTTTCTGCCGAGCCTCATCACGGGATTACTCCAAATACCCGAGTACATGCGGGCGGCCATGACCACCCCTGTTGAACCGGCCGCGGGTGACGTTGGCAAGGCGGTAGCGCTGAAACTAGAAAGACAAGCGGTACTGCACGACAAAGCCAAGAACTTCGAGTTCCTACTGACGGAGTCAGCGATACGATGGCAACTCTGCGAGCCGTCGATCATGGCGGTGCAGATCGACCGGCTGGTGTCGCTGTCGCAGCAGTCGAATATCCGCATTGGCGTGTTGCCGCTTTCGGCACGGGTGCGCAACGGCGCGTTCCACACCTTTGTCACCTATGATCGTCGCCTGGTGACCGTTGAGCTGTTTACCGGCCGCCTAGCATTACGCGACCCCAAGGACATCGATCACTACCGGGCGCTGTTCGACTTCTTCGGCGCCCATGCCTTCTGGGCAGACGAGGCGCGGAATGTTCTTACGGCGCTGGCTGACACATTCCGGGGACTAGCAAGATAATTCGAGCACGCGCATAATGCTGGAACTTGCCGTCGTCTTGTCCATAACCTCCCCTGTATGAACTCGGCAGACCTCGTGTGTATCGGCGTAGACATCGGCCCAGCTCCCGCATCGACGCCAGCCGGAATGGGGGTGATGACCGGTGGAGGCTCCAGGTGACGGTGCACGCCGCCACCGCCGAGTGATCATGACCACCTGCCAGAACCACGGCGCAGCTGGCTTCACCAACCTGCTGGTGACCAAGGAGGACGGCCACATCGTGCTGAACCCGCATATCGCGAACTGCTGCGTACTGCGACTGGACGAGCAGGCCGCGACGTCGCTGCTTGGCATCCTCGGGGAGTGGTTGGGATGATCGTGGTGATGTGCGGTGGAGAGCCGGCGATCGGGGTACTCCATCCGCGGACGGCATCCATCGGGAGGTAGCGACATGACCATCACGGGCATCATCTCCGCGATCATCATCGGACTCATCATCGGCGCGCTCGGCCGACTGGTGGTGCCGGGCAAGCAGGCGATCCCGATCTGGCTGACCATCATCATCGGCATCATCGCCGCGTTCATCGGCGCAGCGATCGCGGGCGCGATCGGATACGCCAACGCGAACGGCGGCATTCCGTGGATTGAGATCATCATCCAGGTCATCATCGCCGCAATCGGCGTCTCCATCGCTGCGGGTGCCTATGCCCGGCGCGGAATCACGCGCTAGCGGGCTGCCGCGCTGTCAGGTGTCTCCGCGATCTGTCGACACAGCCACGCCAGGGCGAGCGGGTAGCGGTAGTCGATGCCGCCATGGCCGGCGTCGAACAGCTCGAAGTGCACCCGCTGGTCGGGCAGCCCGGCGGCGCGCAGCTGGTCACGGAACGCCTGAGTGCCGAGATCGAGGTACCACTCGTCGCGAGTGCCGGCGTCGAGCCACACGGCGCGCAGTGAGCGCAGCGCCTCAGCGTACCGAGGCGCCATCCGTACCGGGTCCCAGTCCAGCCAACGCTGCCAGATCTCCGGGAGCAACACCCCGGTGCGCGGGTCGAACGGCAGCTCCGGCGTGCCGTCTTCGCGGGCGGAGAAGCACGCGGAGATGCCCAGCGTCATGAGCAGGTCCTTGTCGGCGGGCTTGGTGAACGCGGTTCGGGACTGGAAATCAGCCCACCAGGCTGCGATGTCGCCGTCGTAATCGCGCAGATGGCGTACCGACTTACCGAACTCGGAGAGGTAGCACAGCTCGTACAACGAGTCCCCGGCGTGGCTGGCCAGTGCACCGAACAGGTCTGGCAGCAGCATCGGTGTGATCATGGCGCCGAATCCGCCGGAGGACTTGCCGCTGATCGCCCGGTGCGCCCGGTCGGGCAGCGTCCGGTAATGCGCGTCGACGAACGGCACGACCTCCTCGCACAGGTAGCTGTGGTAGCGCCCGGTGCCTGGGGAGTCGACGAACTGGCTACCGCCATACGCCGTCCAGGCATCGACGAAGACCAGCACCGCGGGCGGAGTCTCGCCGGCGGCGAACACCGCGTCGGCGGTCTCCGGGAAGGGCTGGCGGTACGGGCTGCGGTTGCCCCACATGGCCAGGTGCCCGGTGTAACCCTGGATCACATAAATGCTCGGATAGCGCTGCTGCGAGCTGTCGTAGCCCGGCGGGACATAGACCCACAGCGGTCGGCGTGCGGGATCGCCCAAGGGGTTGTCCCGCAGCAGCACACTGTCGATCACATGTTCGTCGAGCCGGCCAGCGAGCACAGCAGACCAGGGCAGCATGTCGCCTACCGTAACGGCGTGGCGCCATGATCAGACGCCCTTCTCAGGCGGTGGCAGAGGTGTTTGGACCAGGTTGAGGCGTGGGTTGGGGGGTGGGTTGAGGTATGGGTTGAGGCGTGGGCTGGGGCACCGGTTGGGGTGTCGGCTGAGGTGCGGGGTCGCCGATGGGGGTGCCCGTGCTGCCGCCGACAGGTGGAGTTGTCGTGGGGCCGGGTGCTGGTGTGTTGCCGTTGGAGCTACTGGCCGGCACAGGGCGAGTGGAGCCGCTGGTCTGGAGTCCAGCGGTGTGCACCGGGGTGGCCCCCGCTTTGGCTGCTGCGCTGGCCGGTTTGGTCGACTCCGCGACGGGCACGGTTAGGACGGCCCCGCTGGACGGCCCACTGCTCGAGGCGTTGTCGCTAGTGGCCAGGTTCGCCGGTGGCTTGGCCGGCGCCGGCGCCGGGGTTCCGGCGGCGGCCTGCGGGACCGGACCGTTCTGGGAGGTGAGCAACGGGGCTGCCGCCACGCCTCCGGCCGCGATGA
This sequence comes from Pseudonocardiaceae bacterium, assembly GCA_050701375.1. Classification (GTDB taxonomy): domain Bacteria; phylum Actinomycetota; class Actinomycetes; order Mycobacteriales; family Pseudonocardiaceae. Next base: position 329 of record JBOHFC010000020.1, on the reverse strand, counting down.
GGGACAGCGCTCCGGCTACCGCGACCCGTCTGAACACCCGCGACCTGCTTTGGTGCCACTGCTGCACAGCAGGTTCGACGTCCAGCGGGATCGCGGTCAGGGATGGGCGTGGCGGCGCATCCTGAGCGGCGAATACCGGCTCAGGGCAATGGGCGGGAGGGGTGACGTCGGCCGGCGCATCCGAAGCGATGTCGGTGGCGGGGGTGGGTAGTGCGCAGAGGGCGGCGCCCAGGGCGATGGCGGCTTTGGGGTCGGCGTCGATGGCCACCGGGCGACCGAGTTCAGCGGAGACCAGTTGAGCGACCAGCGGGACCCGCGACGACCCACCG
>JBOHFC010000019.1:0-4463 GCA_050701375.1 Pseudonocardiaceae bacterium | reverse complement strand
CCGCGAACTGGCCAAGGTTTCCAAAACTTCTCGCTGTCCATCGGATATCGCCAACGGCGCCGCTGCTCGACTCATGTCTTACAGAATACTGCACTGTAAACTCAATTGCAAGACACTACACTAGTTGTGACCCCTGGTTTCGAGCTGTCCCGCTACCCAGGAAGTCCGCGACAACACTCCTTCCACGCTTTTTCTCGATCGGATCGCCGCACTACCTAGAGCCGGTGCCGTGACTACTCAGTTCGCCGCTCAAGTTCGTCAGGCACTGGACAAGTAAACGGAGGGGTGGCCAGAAATGCCACCCCTCCGTTACCCAAAACGGCACACATTTGCTGGACGGTACTGACTCGGCCGACGCTGCAGCCGGCCCCACCGATACCACCATGAGCGCTACCGGTGCCGTTTCTAGCCCCCGGCACCCAGTATCGCCATCCAGCTCAACTCGACCGTTTGCTCAGGCTCAGCCGCCGTTGGCGTTGCCGCCGCCGCCGCCGGTGGCGTCAGCCGCGCTGGCGGTACCCGTGCCCAGGACGCCGATGCCGCTCAGCAGGTTAATGCCGAGGCCGCCCTGCGCGGCGCCACCGTTACCACCAGTGCCACCGTCGCCACCTTCCTCGCCGCCGCCGCAGCCGCAGCCGGCCCGGAACATGGACATGACCGTGCGCGCCGGGAGCAGCTCTACGCGCTGCCCGTCGATCTCTGCAAAGCTCAATGCGTCAGACATGCAGATCCTCCTCATAATGGCCCCAAGGGACCGCGGAACAGATCACCTAATCGGCGGCTACTGCCGATTCGGCGTATATCCCAGCTTGGCCAGACGAAGGTCACCTGACAACATTTGAGGCACCTAACTTTTCAGGCCGTCACGTAGCCAGAATTCCGGTTCGTGAACACTTAGTCCGCAAGGTGCCACTACGTAGACGACAGCCAGTCGGGTACCTACCATCGCGACGATGGACTAACCTGCCGACCCGCCATCCGACCAGCATCGCGGCTGGTCAAGGCGACGTCGCGGATACCGTTAGGTAGTGGGAGGCCGCCCGTGAAGGCAGCGCGTACGGATTTGCGGTGATCCCATTGCGCCGATTTCGCATACGGATCGCGGCGTAGCGCTGCCGAGTCGGCGGCGACCACTTAGGTACGCCGATACTACTACCTAGCGCGCCGGGCAGGGCAGCTACGCAGGGAGACCGAACATAACGCAGCGGTGACAATGCCCCCCGCTGGTTTCCGGCACGCGAGGCGCCGGCAACCTACCTCACCGCGATTTACCGGATTCGCCGGCGCGACCGACCTGCTGGCCGCATGGATTCTCGACACTAATGATCTGCCGGTACTGATCCGAGTGGCCAGCCGGCGATCGGCTCGTGCAGCGCCCAACCGCCCGGCGCCGCGCCAAGGCGGCTGCGAACCAGCTGCAGCCGGGTGGCCGTCCACTGCGGCCCGTGCCACGGGGCCAGCCGCTCGACCAGCGGCCGCAGATCCACCTCGCCGTCCGCCCGGGCCAAGGTCACGTGCGGACGGTAGGGGCGATGCTCCACCGCCAGCCGGCTACGACGGGCTGCGGCCCTCGTCGAGTCGGCAAGCCTGCGCAGGCTGTCGCGATCGCCATGCACCCCGGTCCACAACACCCGCTGGTCGAACCGACCGCCACCGCCCAGCGCCAGGGCCAGCGCCCGATGTCGAGCGGCCGCCCTGCTGAGCCGGCCAGCCAACTCGTCAACGACCTCATCGCCGACCTCACCGAGGAAGGCCAGCGTCACATGCCACTGCTCCGGACGCGTCCACCGCAGCTCCGGCGCGCACTCACGCAGCCCTTGGGTGCCGGCAAGCAGCGCCTCGACGACCTCACCAGGAGGCGTCAAGGCCACGAACAGCCGCATCAGAAGCCCCTACGGCCGGTCAGGCGGCCGCGGATTGAGAGGGACGGTCATGGAGTAGGTACTCGGCGATGTGAAACCTCCGGGTGGCCCGGCGGAACCGCCAGGTGAACGTCGGCCACAGCGTGACGTTGTGGCCGCGAGCGTCGAGGTACCAGCTTGCGCACCCACCCGCGGTCCACACGGTTCCCGCCATCCGACGCTGGACGATCCGGTTGTAGGCAAGCTGGGCCTCCGGCCGGACCTCCACCGCAGGCACTCCGGTGCGATCGAGGTGGCGCAGCGCGTCGATCGTGTAAGCCACCTGGGACTCGATCATGTAGATCAGCGACGTGTGTCCGAGTCCGGTGTTCGGTCCGACCAGGATGAACAGGTTGGGAAAACCGGCAACCGTCGTGCCGCGGTGCGCATTCGCTCCGCCGGACCAGACCTCAGCCAGGGTCCGACCGTCGCGGCCGTGGATCCACGAGGCCATCGGCAGGTCCGTGACGTGGAATCCGGTACCGAAGATGACCGTGTCGACCTCCCGCCGGGTGCCGTCGGTGGCCTGCACCCAGTCCGGGCCGATCCGCGCGATCCCCGAGGTGACGAGGTCGACGTTGGGCCTGGTGAGCGCTGGCAGGTAGTCGTTGGAGATCAGGATGCGCTTGCAGCCGATGGTGTAGCCCGGGGTCAGCTTGGCCCGCAGTTGCGGATCGGGGACGTGGCGGCGTAGGTGTGCGCGGGCGATCAACTCGGCGACCTTGAGCAGCCGCGGATTCACGGTGAATCCCGGCACCAGGGCTTCTCGACCACAGTAGATTCCGGCCCGCGCCAGCCGCTGTAGGCCCGGCACCGACCGGTACAACTTCTGCTCGAACCGACCGACCTCCCGTTCGCCGCGCGGCATGATCCAGGCTGGAGTGCGCTGGAACAGCGTGAGGGCAGCGACCTCGGGCGCAATCTGAGGGACGAACTGGATGGCCGAGGCGCCGGTGCCGACCACCGCTACTCGCCGATCGCGCAGGTCGTGGTTGTGGGCCCAGCGCGCCGAATGGAACGCCGTGCCCTGGAACGACTCCAACCCCGGAATGTTCGGAATGTTCGGCGCTGAGAGCGCGCCGGTGCCGGTGATCAGTACGTCGGAGCTCAGTTCGCCGCGGTTCGTGCTAACCCGCCAGACGCGCCGTGGATGATCCCACACGGCAGCGAGTACCTCGTGCTGGAAACGGATATGCGGTCGCACTCCGTAGCTGTCGGTGCAGTGCCGCAGGTAGTCCCAGATCTCCTGCTGGCCGGAGAAGTTACGACTCCACGACGGGTTGAGCTCGAAGGAGAACGAGTACAGCCGGGAAGGTACGTCACAGGCGCAACCCGGATAGCAGTTGTCCCGCCAGGTGCCACCGACGTCCGCGGCCCGTTCCAGCACCACGAAATCGGTCATTCGATGCTGGCGGAGTCTGATCGCCATACCCAGCCCGGCGAAGCCAGTGCCGATGATGACGACGTGGTGGTGGTGGTGGTGGGTCTTGTCGTTCACGTCGCTGTCGACCGCCCTCATTGGCGCAGTGGCGTTACCGTCGGTAACCCTACTGGTCGGTAGATATGGGTGTCCAGCCGTCGCCGGGCAGTCGCGCCGCCTGACGGACCGGCTTACCGCTGGTCGCAGCGGTAACGCTACCGGCGGACTGAACTCGGCCGACCAGTCAGCGCGGGGGAGCCGCCGCCGACCGCCGCGGCGGCCGCGCCTGCGCCACGGGAGGGCAACCTCCTGGTAGTCCTTATCTCTACGCAAGCGGCGTAAATCCGAGGACTAAAACGATGGGAGACCACCCCCAGTGGCACCCGAATCGCTGGTCAAGTCCTGCGGGACCGCATTCGGTCCCCAGACCTGGGCGGCCGATACCGTCGAGGTCCTTTCTCCGCCGGACCACCTGGCGCCCGCCGCTGCCGAGGCACTGGGCTGGAGCGGGGTGGTGTTGCCTCCGATGGTGGTGCTCGGCCGCCGGGTGATCGCCGTGGCCAATCTCATCGTGGATGTTCATGAGAGTCGGATCAGCTCAGGCTGGGGCCCGGTGACCGACCGGGTGTCGGTATCCACCTGGAACTGGCCTGAGATGAAAGACCTCGCGCCGACGCCTGCGGTACAGCTCAGCGGCATCATCGCGCCGGCCCGGCATTGGCGCACCGGCCTCACCGGCGCAGCGCCTTTCGCTGGGCTGTGCCCCACTGCCCTGCTGCTGCCCGCGCATATCGCTCGCAACGTCGAGTGCCTCACCCACGCCGAGTATTACGGCCCCACCGTGCTGGCCGCCGCAGGCCCACACGACGTCGACCCTGAGGCCGTCGACGTGGTGCACGTCGGTCGCACCCACCCGGTCGCGACCACACCCCCGACCACGACCACCCGGTGGGTACACGAAATGGTCTACGACCGCCTGCTGGCACTGCGCTAGATCCCTCCCAGCCCCCTGGTCGTATGCGATCGCTGTTTGGAGGAGTCGTGGCGGAACGGGCGGAGCTGGCTCAGGTGATCGGTCAGCTCCGCCAGGAGTTCACCGCAGTCATGCGGGACGGGGAGGGTGCGGACCTGCGGTTCGAGCT
>JBOHFC010000018.1:0-3218 GCA_050701375.1 Pseudonocardiaceae bacterium | reverse complement strand
GAACCCGTGGCCTGACCACGGCTCCCCCGTCCCGGCTCCAACCAAAAGGCACAGGTCGAGCCGGTGGTCCCGCGCGCCCGTCCCCGACTTGATTTTCGGATCAGCGGACAGTGGTGGACAGTTCGGTAGTCAGCTCCGTCCAGCGCGTCAACATCGCAGCCGCTGCGCCAGAGTCGACGGCCTCGGCGGCGCGCTGGATCATTTCTCGGACATCGGCGACCAGATCGCCGGTCGGACCGCGATGCGCGACCAGCGCCGCGCCAGCGTTGAGGAGCACGGCATCTCGCACCGGGCCGGCATCGCCGGCCAGCAGGCGCCGCACCGCATCGGCATTGACCGCCGCCTCCCCACCGCGCAGTTCCCCGACGCCGGCCACCGGCACGCCCAGCGCAGCCGGGTCCAACTGATCAAGCCGTACCCCGCCAGCGTCGACCACCCACACCGAAGTGGTAGTCGTGGTGGTGATCTCGTCGAGCCCGTCGTCGCCACGCACCACCAGGGCGCTTACCCCTCGATCAGCGAGCACCTGGGCCATTACCGGCGCCATCCGCAGATCCGCGCAGCCCACCAGGGCAGCTCCCGGCCGCGCCGGATTGATCAGGGGACCGAGAAAGTTGAAGGCTGTCGGGATCCCGATCTCGCTGCGGACCGCGGCCGCGTGCCGCATCGCAGGGTGATAAGCGGGTGCGAAGCAAAATCCGATGCCCGCCTCAGCGACGCACCGCGCTACCTGCTGCGGGTCGAGATCAATCGCTACGCCGAGAGCCTCGAGCACATCCGCGGCGCCGCACTGTGACGAGGCCGCGCGGTTGCCGTGCTTGATCACCGGTGTTCCGGCGGCAGCGGTCACCAGCGCCGCCATGGTGGAGATGTTGACCGTGTGCGCCTGGTCGCCACCGGTGCCGACCACGTCGACTGCCCGCTGCGCCACGTGCACCCGGCGGGAATGCGAAAGCATGCCGTCGGCCAGACCGGCGATCTCCGCGGGCGTCTCGCCCTTGATCCGCAGCGCAACTACGAAAGCGGCCAACTGCGCGGGTGTGGCCAGACCAGACATCACTTCGTCCATGGCCCACGTGGCGTCCTGGGTATCCAGATCTGCGCCGGCGACCAGCTGCCTGAGCAGTCCTGGCCAGCTGCGGGAACGGGTCGGCGCCACCATGGCTTCGCAGCCTCAGCCGTTCGCTGCCTGTGGCCGGCGCGTGCGAAGCACCTCGGCCACCGTCTCAGCGGCGGTCAACGGATCCAGCGGATGGACGATCACCGCATCGGCCTGTGACCACACCGCCAACCAGCGGTCGTCCCTGCGCCGCACCGCGATGATCACCGGGGGGCACTGCGCGATCTCGTTCTTGAGCTGGCGGGAAAGGCCCATCCCGCCGGTGGGCTGCGCCTCACCGTCGAGGATTGCCAGGTCTACGCGACCCGCGTCGACCTCGGTCAGCACCTCGGCGATCGTCGCGGCCTCGAGATAGCTCACCCGGCCGACGTCTGCTGCAGGGCGCCGTCCCACAGCGTTGATGATGGCCTCGCGCACCTCTGATCGGTGACTGAAGACCAGCACCGTGGTGGTGCCACTCGAAGAATTCATATGAAGGTCGAGGTCCTCGGGGTCGGGTGTCCGCGGACAGCCTCGCAGGTGACCGGCTGCACCACGCGGGCATCGGCGGCACGGATGGCGTGCCAATGATATACGGCCGAAATCGCACGCACCGGCGGGATCACGCGGCGTGACGCCCTGTGTCACGATCTGCTGCCGTGTGCTGCCATCCGAGGGAGACCGCGTGAGACTGGTCACTCTTCGCGGCATCCGATCGGCCCCGGTCCTGCCAGGGTCGAGGCCCTTCGTCATAATGCTGAGCGTGACCCCTTCGTCCAGCCTGGCAGCGCCCTCGATCAGCCAACGGGTGCACTCGCTGAACCGGCCGAACATGGTCAGCGTCGGGACGATCGTCTGGCTGTCCAGCGAGCTGATGTTCTTCGCCGGTCTGTTCGCGATGTTCTTCACGGTGAAGGCGCAGCACGACGGCCCGTGGCCGCCGGTATTGGCATCCACCGGAGAGCCCATCCACCTCGATGTACCCTATGCACTGGTGATCACGATCGTGCTGGTCGCCTCGTCGTTCACTTGCCAGTGGGGCGTGTTCAAGGCGGAGCAGGGCGATGTCTTCGGGCTCCGGCTCTGGTACTCGATCACATTCACGATGGGCTTGTTCTTCGTCCTCGGGGCCGCGAACGAATACCGCATGATGGTCGGTGAGGGCATCACGATCCCGTCAGGGGCCTTCGGGACTGTGTTCTACCTGCTCACCGGGTTTCACGCATTGCACGTGACCGGCGGCCTGATCGCGTTCATCTTTCTGATCACTCGGACGAAGCTGAGCAAATTCACCCCGGCGCAGGCCACTTCCGCGATCGTTGTCTCGTACTATTGGCACTTCGTGGACGTGGTCTGGATCGGCTTGTTCGCCGTTATCTATATTTTGCCCTAGGGACCGCAGCGAGGGGGCCGCTGAGGGAAGCCCCAACCCGGCTAGCGCACCGAACCGGAACGAGACAGCAGGGGTAGCCGAGACCGATGAGCAGCGACACACCAGACGCCCGATCGGGCCCCCCCGGATCGAACGCTACGAGGGCGTCGGGCCAAGGAATGCTCCGGGTAGGACAGCGGGGGGGACATAGCCGGTTGCGTCGTCGCTTGTCGGCGATGCTGGCACTCGGCGTGGCTTTGGTGTCTGCCGGCGCCCTGTATGCGGTGTTCGCTCCGCAGGCCCAGGTCGCGCGTGCCCAGGAGGATCCCGCACTGGTACGCCAGGGCGAGCAGCTCTACAACAACGCCTGCATCAGCTGCCACGGCGCGAACCTCCAGGGGGTGAATTCTCGCGGGCCGAGCTTGATAGGCGTTGGCGAGGCCGCGGTGTACTTCCAGGTCTCCACCGGGCGGATGCCAGCGACCCGGCAGGAGGCCCAAATCGGCGAGAAGCCGGTCAGGTACGGCCCCCAGGAGATCGACGCTCTGGGCGCCTTCGTGCAGGCCAACGGGGGCGGCCCGGTAGTGCCGTCGAAGGACAGCCTCGCCGGCGGTGACCCGGCTCACGGTGGTGATCTCTTCCGGCTCAACTGCGCGTCCTGCCACAACTTCACCGGACGCGGGATCGCGCTGTCCTCTGGCAAGTACGCGCCCGCGATCAAGAACGTAGATCCCCAGCAGGTCTACA
>JBOHFC010000017.1:0-4697 GCA_050701375.1 Pseudonocardiaceae bacterium | reverse complement strand
CTAGCCCGAGTTTCCAATGATCTTGAGGCTCCGCTCTGGTTTCCGCAGGTCCAGCAGTTTTTGATCTTTAGTTTGGTGTATTACCCACGTCAGCGTCGAGGGGCGTACTGGTGGAGGTCGAAGATCGTGTAGAGGTGTTGCCGGGTGGAGGTCATCTTGGTGATGGTGTGGCGTGCGCGGGGCCGGCCGCGTTCGCCCTGGTAGAGCAGAATCGTCTCGCCGATGCCGTCGAGCTCGGCGAGCAGCGCGGGTACTGACAGCGACAGCCCGGCGCGGGTGGCCTGTCGGCGCATCAGGTGGGCGATGGCCAGGGCGAGCACGCAGGTGAACAGGTGGACGCGGATCTTGTGGTCGGTGAAGTGGCGGATCGGGGCGAAGGACACCACGTGGGGGTCCTTGGCTCGGCGGAACCCGGCTTCGAGGTCTTCTTGGGAGCGGTAGGCGTCGATGACCTGGGCCGGCGGCCAGTCGTCGTGGTCGGTGACCAGGATCCGCTTGCCGAAGATCTCCTCTTCCAGGGTGGCTTGCGCCTTCTGGTCGATCCGCCAGGTCAGGCGCATCGTGGCGGGGGTGTCGCCGGTGAGGTCGGTGGTGATGACCCTGGCCACCCAGCGCGGGGCGCAGATGGTGTCGATTTCGGCCTCGACTTTGGGGCGGGGTCGGCGGGTCCGGCCGCGGGCCAGCCGGTCGGCTAGCTCCGCGAGCGCAGCGGTGGCCTTGCGTAGGGTCTGGGCGAACCCGGCTTGCTGGGCGGTGTGCAGGCCCACCGAGTGGGTGAGGATCACCCGCCGTCGCCGGCCCAGCACCATCGCGGTGGTCTCGAGCGCGGTCAGGTTCTCCGGCGCGTAGGCGGGGACCACGCGGCGGTCACCGGCGGGGCGGGCGAGCAGGCCGGGATGGTCGCTGGGGGGCACCGACCCGACGAAGTGCAGGCCCAGCGCGTCGAGCCGGGCGAAGTTGGGCTCGGAGTTCCGGCCGGCGTCAAAGGTCAGGGTGGTCGCGCCGGGGCCGCCCAGCGCGGCGGTGTAGCGCCGCGCCAGCTCCTCGATCATCGCGGTGAACTGGGTGACGTCGACCTTGTTGCCCGGGTAGGCGCGGGAGAGCAGCGGGATACCGCCGTCGCGGGTCGCGACCAGCCCCAGGCCGACGATGCGCAGGTCGTAGCGTTTCTGCTTGGCCTTGCCCCGCGCCGCGATCGGCGCCCGGTCGTTGCCGGAGTCGATGAACGTCGCGAAGTTGGTCATGTCCAGGATCAGCGCGTGGGTGTTCAGGGCGAACACCTCGATCATCCGCCGGGTCAGAGCCGCCTCGATCTCCTCGAGCTGCTCCACGGTGACCGCGTCCATCGCGTCCCAGAAACGGCGGTGATCCAGCGCCCCCGCCCTGATCTGGGTGATCCGGCCCAGCGCGGTCCTCGTCCACCAGTCGGCGAACGCCCGCTTGGACTTGGGCTCGCAAACCCGGTTCAGCGCGGCCAACCCCAGGTAGGTGCCCACCGACACCCCGCCGCTGACCGGCGCACCCCCGACCACCGAGTCGATCACGGTGATCGCGTCCAACCGCGCAAGCATCCCCCATACCGCCGCGACGTCCCCGAACCTGCGGTGCTCGGTCTCGGGCAGACTCGGGTCATCACCGCCCGGCCCCGCGGTCAGCCGGGCGATCACCTCGTCCTCGGTGCCCAGGTACACCTGCTCCACGATCCGCGGCCGGCCCTCCACCCGCGCCGAGGTCGCCACGTACAGGTAGGTCCTCCCGTCGCGGCGCTTCCTGATGATCGAGGACACAATTATGGGTACTACACTGTTCCGACCCGCTCGTCGACCCGACACACCGGACAAGCCACAGGTCAGGGCCACCAATGCGAGAATTCCAACATCATGATCAAACCCGCGAACCCATGATCATTTGGAAACTCGGGCTAGGGCGGCGCGCACGCGACCAGGCACGTCCCCAACCGAGGCCTGTGGACCCGTTGGTCGATCCCCAGCGGACGGTCTGGCCAGGCGAGCGACCCCGGTCGACGGCAGCGTCGGCCAAGACGCCGACGGCGCGCAAACCAACTGACCCAATCGCTGTCCAGAGGTCCTGGAGGTTGGCGATTCGTCCCTTCATCCATCAAAAGCGCGGGGCACCCCGAGTTCAAGACTTGGCAAGTAGGTAGTTACTTGCTACGGTCTAGTTGTGACATCGACACGAGACGTCCTGGTCGCTGAGGGCATGCGGCTGTTCGGGGAGCGGGGATATGCGGCCACGTCGGTGGCACAGATCGAGGCGGCTGCTGGGCTCTCGCCGGGTTCGGGCAGCTTGTACAAGCATTTTCGCTCCAAGGAAGCGCTGTTGGTCGCAGGGTTTGACCGGTTGGTCCCCGGTGGCCGGGTGCTGGCCGACCAGCTGGACTCGCCGGATTCGGCGGGGTTGGTCGAGCAGCTGACGATCGTGGCGCGAGCGGGGCTTGCCCGAATGGAGGAGGACCGCGAGGTGAACCGGCTGCTGTTTCGAGGGCTGGAGTCCTTCCCCGAGCTGCTGCAGCGGTTCGGCAACGAGGAGATCGGGCGCTTCCACCAGGCCACGACTGCGCTGCTCAGCGAGCTTGCCGGGGACCGTGCCGGGGCCGTTGATTGGGCGGCCGTTGCGGCCGTCCTGCAGGGGGCGACGGCGCATTACTGGCTGTTGGCCGACGTGTTCGGACGGCATCCAACCGGCGTCGATGAGGACCGCTTTGTTGCGGGCCTCGTGGCGCTCACCGTCGCCGTGCTCACCGGCGCCCCATCAACCGAGCAGGTACCCGCTGACGTGGCCGAAACGGCCGAGATGGCTGCGGACCGCCGCGAGACATCGAGGGAGACACGATGAAGGTTCTGTTGGCTGGCGGTTCCGGCGCGATCGGACTGCCCCTGGTGAGGCAGCTGCGGGCGGCAGGGCATGAGGTCGTGGCCATCCATCGCTCCGCACAGGGCCGGGAGGAGTTGCTCGCCGCGGGCGTCACGCCGGTCCGGGTCGACGTGCTGGACCGGGCCGCGCTGCACGCGGCCGTGGACGGGCACCGGTGTGCCGCGGTGATCTCGCAGCTGACCGCGATGAAGAAGGCCCCGACCAGGCACCAGGACATGGCCGCGACCAACCGGCTGCGCATCGAGGGAACCGCCAACCTGCTCGAGGTCGCCAAGCAGATCGGCGCCGGCAGGTTCGTGACCCAGTCGATGGTGTTCGGCTACGGCTACGGCGACTTTGGTGGTCGGGTGCTCACCGAGGCCGACCCGTTCGGCCCGCCCGGCCACGGTCGCTTCGAGGAACACCTTGCCGCGATGCGCTCAAGCGAGCAGCAGGTGCTCGAGGGGACGCACGTCGAGGGGATAGCGCTGCGGTACGGCCTGTTTTACGGGCCGGGTCCAGCCGGGGACGCGCTGGTCGATGGCCTGCGCCGGCGGCGCCTTCCGGTGGTCAGCGGCGGCGGGGTGCAGCCCTGGGTGTATGTCGACGACGCCGCCGCGGCGACGGTCGCCGCGCTGGAACGCGGCACCGCCGGCTCGGCCTACAACGTCGCCGATGACCAGCCGGTGAGCTTCTCCGACTTGATCACCGCGATGGCCACCGCGCTCGGGGCACCCAGGCCGCGGGCGGTCCCGTCCTGGCTGCTCACTCCCATGCCGTATGCAAAGGCGATCATGACCGGCGGGCTACGGGTCGCCACCGCCAAGGCCAAGCACGAGCTGGGCTGGGCGCCGTGGGCGCCCACCTATCGCGACGGGATCGCCGAACTCGCCCAGCACTACCACCGGGAGGCCGCATGACCAGCGAACCGCGAGCGGTCGCGGCGATGGTCCGATACATCGATGACCGGGTGATCAAGAAGGGTATGCGGCTGCTGCTGAGGCTCGGCCTCGTGCCGAGGGCCTTCGCGCTGCCGGAGACCACAGGACGCCCGCACCGGGCTGCCCCGCCACACCCCCGGTCGGCAACGGCTTGATGGGCGAAACCCTCTGGCTGGTCGCAGCCCGCAGCGACGACGCGCACTACGTGCAGAACCTGCGGGAGAACCCCGCCGTACGGATCAAGATCGGCCGGCGATGGTTGCCCGGCGCCGCGGAAGTAATTCCCCGACGATAACCCCCACCAGCGGCTGGCCTACATTCTGTCGCACTACGGATGGCTTCGACGCGCCGACGCCAAGGCGCTCGAATCCTCGATCCGGCTGCTCAACAGCACACCCCGCGTCGTACGGGTAGACCTCACCGGCCGCTCGGCGCGAAGAGGGCAGCGAAGTGATGGCCCGGCATGGGGTCCAACGTGATCATCGCCGGCCGGTGCTCGCTGTGTACTACAACGGCTTCAGCGCGTGCCCTCCCGCTCACACCTGATCAGCCACTCCATCCAGGATGTTGACCGTCGTTCTGGATGACGACGTGGGAGTCGGTGTCCGTCGTTGAGGTTGCCGATGGCGGCTGATGCCCGGCGGTTTTGTTGGTCTTTCTTGTCGGCGCCGTCACTGTTCCGGGCTTGGAAGAATGCGTCGGACGTAGATGACGACGGCCCTCCCGCCGTATGTCGTGGAAGACCGCTGCGGGAGGGCCGTGCTGGATGCGCGGAGGCACCCGTTGGTGACGGTAGAGGCTGATCAGGTTCGGGTCGAGTCGCGGTTGGTGTCCGGTCGGGTTGAGTGCCCGGATTGCCGGGAGGCGTTGCGGCCGTGGGGG
>JBOHFC010000016.1:0-9969 GCA_050701375.1 Pseudonocardiaceae bacterium | reverse complement strand
GGGTGAGAGCTCCTGCTCACCCCGCCACGCCCGGATGTGATTCAGCTGGTCCGCCCCGGGCGAGGGCTACGGCCTACGATCATGCTGTCGTCCGAACACTCCTGCCACGGAGAGCTACTGGGCCGCCACTGTGACCGCGCTGCCCAGAACAATCTACTGCGGGGCAGCAGTGGTGGATGTGCTTTGTGCGATAGTTGGGGCGGAGAAGGTGAGGCTCATGCGTGCCGCATTCCACGTCCAGCTGGATGAGCTGATCATCGACCTCGTGCGGATGACCCGCCTGGGCGGCCAGATGATGACCAACGCGGCGATCGCGCTGCACCAGCGTGATCTGGCGCTCGCTGCAGTGGTCATCGCCAAGCGCGACCAGATGCACGCCATGCACGACGATACCGAGCAGCGATGCATCATTCTGCTCGCTCGGCGGGCTCCGGTGGCGGGCGACCTGCGGGCGGTGGTGGCCGCCCTGCGTGCGGTGGCTCACCTGAAGCGGATGGGCAACCTCGCTCGGCACGTCGCCCTCATCGCCCAGCTCAAGAACCCGAACCCGATGACCGCGGCCGAGGTCCGTCCAGTGCTTGCCCGAATGAGCCTGCTCGCCAGCCAGTTCGCCGAGGACGCCGCGATCGTGATCGAGCGCCAGGATTTCGGGTCGGGAAGCCAACTGGCCGAGGCGGACCGCGAGGTGGACGCGCTGCGCCGCCATCTGTTCGACATCCTGTTCGCCGAGGATTGGTCACATGGCGTGGAGCAGGCCGTGGACGCCGCTCTGATCGGTCGCTATTACGAGCGTTTCGCCGACCATGCGGTGGCCGTCGCAACCGAGGCGCGCTACCTCGCCACTCGCCGGGTACCCGCGCCCCACGGCTTGGAGACGGGCGGCCGGCTTCGCTGAGCCGACTTGCTGCAGGAACTGCCTTGGCCTTGGAGATCGGTGCTGATGCGCGGCCTGTTCCGTTGTCGCGCATCGTACCTGTAGCTATATCTCACGGTGACCAGATGGCCAGTGCCAGATCCGTTCGAGCGTGCTACTCCCCGTCATTAGTTCCGCATCTGCCGAACCATATGTTAAGAATTTACGCAGATACGGAAATGATCACTTGCGGTGCGGGAGTGGCAGATGTTTTGATGTGGGCTACATGGGACGGAGAAGGGTGAGTGCCATGCGGGCCACGTTTCACGCCGAGCTGAACGAACTGGTTGCCGACATCGCGCGGATGACCCGGTTCGCCGGCCAGATGATGACCAATGCATCGATCGCGCTTCACCAGGTCGACCTGGCACTCGCTGGACTGGTCATCGCCGATTGTGACCAGATGAATGCGATGCATGATGATCTGGAGCGGCGGTGCATCTGCCTGTTGGCGCTGCAGGCGCCGGTCGCCGGGGACTTGCGGGTGGTCGTCGCGGCTTTGCATTCAATCGGGCACCTGAAGCGGATGGGCAACCTCGCCCGGCACGTGGCCGGTATTGCCCGGTTCAAGCACCCGAATCCGATGATCTCCGGTAAGGTCCGTCCGGTGCTCGCCCGGATGAGCCTGCTCGTCAGTCAGCTCGCTGAGGATGCCGCGGCCGCCGTCGAGTACCAGGATCCCCTGTCCGCCTGCCGGCTCGCCATAGCTGATGACGAGGTCGACGCCCTGCTGCGTCAGCTGCTTGGCATCCTGTTCGCCGGGGATTGGTCGGGCGGTGTGGAGCAGGCCGTGGACGCGGCTCTGATCGGCCGTTATTGCGAGCGTTTTGGCGACCATGCGGTGGCTATCGCACAACAGGTCTGCTACCTGGCGACCGGGCTGATTTCCGAACCGGACGGATTGCGGACGGCCAACGGCCCAGCCCCTTGCACATCATGATGCCGGCGACAACGCGATGCCCACGCAGTCGATCAAACGCGGGGTGACGGGCAGGTAAACCCCGTCCGACCGGAGCCGCGATGCAGCTCTGACTTTCCGCGGCATTAATCTCTATGGTGGATCTTAAATCATCCATTTGGGTGATGACAAAGTTGATATGTAACGATAAGTAGCTGTCCCCTGTGGGGTTGGTGGCAATCCACCTGTCGCCTGCTGGACCTTGTCCGTTCACCTGCACGGGGGAACGTCCCCCCAGTCATAACGGTGCGGGCAGGGAGGACTGATGGCGGCAGCTCGGTTCCAAGTGGTGTCGGCGACGCGCTCACTGCGCATTCCGGCGCCACGTGAGCCGGACTCCGGCGGCGCCGGATCGCGGGTAGAGGTCCCATCGGCTCGGGAGCCGGGCTTCACCTGGAGGTTCATGTCCGCCAACAACCGCAGCCTGGCGAAGTCGGCACAGATAGCTCCGGACGTGGAGTCCTGCCTGGAGACGATCCGCATCTTGCGGGAGGGCCTGGCGCAGGCGGTCGGGGAGACGCAGCGAAACGGCTACGGCCAGTGGATCTGGCGGATCCGGTTGGACGGCGAGGTCATCGTCACCGCTGCCCGCAGCTACCCACGGGAGATCCGCGCCCGGATGACCTGTGACGCGTTCATGCTGCTGGTCGCGACGACTCCCAACTCAGCCCCGGTGCAGGTGATGTACCGGTGACCACCCTCGTGACCGCACCGACGCCGGGACCATCGGGACCGCCGGAGGTGAAGCGAACGGTGCGTTCCGTCGCCGGTGGCGCGGACCGGATCTTCGGGCTCTCGCTGCGCGGCAGCGGCCTCGCGGTGCTCGCCATCATGGGCACGATCGGGCTGTTCCTCTTCTTCCAGGGTTCGCAAGCGCTCCGGGTAGCCGGTCTGTCGTTCCTCACCACCCAGGCGTGGGAACCCGACTCGCACAACTTCGGGATCGGGGCGGTGATCCCGCTGACGATCCTGATCGCTGCGGTGGCGGTCATCGTCGCGGTGCCGCTGGCCACGGGGGTGGCGCTCTACATCTCCGAGTACGCACCGCGCCGGCTGCGCCGAGCCCTGGTCAACATCATCGACCTGATGGCCGCGGTGCCGGGCGTGGTGTATGGGCTGTGGGGTTTCTACTTTCTCAACCCGACGATCATCCCGCTGGCCAGGTTTCTCTCGTCGCATTTCGGCTGGCTCCCGTTGCTGGGCATCCCGGACGCGCACCCCAACGACCCTTTGGACACCCCGACCATTTACGAGTCCTCGACGTTCGTCGCGGGGCTCGTGGTGGCGCTGGTGATCACGCCCACCATCTGCTCGGTGATGCGGGAGTCCTTCTTTCAGGCCCCGGTCGGTGAACGCGAGGGCGCCTACGCGTTGGGGGCCACCCGGTGGGGGATGATCTGCAGCGTCGTGCTGCCGTTCGGTCAGGGCGGGATGATCGGCGGCACCATGCTCGGGCTCGGCCGGGCCCTGGGCGAGACGATCGCCGTGTACTCCGTGATAACTCCAGTCTTCCACATCCAGACCGAGATCCTGCGCAGCGGCACGAACGGGGTGGCGCCGTTGATCGCGTTGAAGTTCGAAGCGGCCAGCCCGTTCGGACTGTCGGCTTTGTTCGCCGCCGGGCTGGCCTTGTTCGCTATGACCCTGGTGGTCAACTTCGGCGCATCGGCGGTCATCGCACGGACCCGCTCCGGCCAGCTCAGCGAGGCCTGAGTGACGACGACGATTCCCCCCCGCGTGGCTGGCCGTGCAGTGCCCGACGGCACAGCAGATCCGGATGGCCCGCTCGCCGAGGAGATTCGCCGTTCCACCTCGAACCGTGGTCTGTCCGACCACATCGCACTCGCCGGGGCGGCCACGGCCGCGCTGAGCCTGGCCGCGCTGATGGCCACCCGCGTGATCCCCTCAGTCGACGTCGGTGGCTTCGTGGTGATTGTCTACCTGCTGTTCGTGGTGCTGTACGGGGTGTTGGCATCCCTCGAACACGACCGCCGTGCGATCACCGACCGGCTTGCCTCCGTCGCCATGCACAGTGCGGCGGTCGGCACGCTGGTCGCGCTGTCGTTCGTCGTCGGCTTCACGTTCTGGCGGGGCCGCCAGGCGCTGATCCACCTGAACTTCTACACCCACGACCTGCAGTTGACCGGCCCGCTGGACCCGCTTTCCAGCGGCGGCGCGCTGCACGCCGAGGTCGGCACGCTCATCGAGATCACGATCGCGCTGCTGATCGTGGTGCCGCTGGGGCTGGCCGGCGCGGTGTATCTCAACGAGGCCACCGGGCGGCTGGCCAGGTTCGTCCGCACCGTCGTCGAGGCGATGACCGCGCTACCGGCCATCTTGGCCGGGTTGTTCATCCTCGCGTCGGTGATCCTCATCTTCGGGCTGGCCAAATCCGGGCTGGCCGCCTCGCTGGCGATCAGCGTGATGATGCTGCCGATCACCATCCGAGCCGCCGACGTGGTGCTACGGCTGGTGCCGGGTTCGCTGCGGGAGGCCTCGCTCGCGCTGGGCGCGCCGCGGTGGCGCACCGCGTGGCACGTCGTTCTGCCCACCGCGCGTTCCGGCCTGACCACCGCGGTACTGCTCGCCACCGCACACGGGATCGGTGAGACCTCGCCGGTGCTGATCACCGCCGGGTTCGGTGCCAGCCTCAATGTCAACCCCACATCGGGTCCGATGGTGTCGCTGCCGCTGCTCACCTTCGTGCTATCGCACTCCCCGGAACCCACGATGGTCGTCCGGGCGTTCGGTGCTGGGGCCACCCTGCTGATCCTGGTGTTCGTGCTGTTCGCGCTGGCCAGGGTATTCGGCGGCCGGGGCGCCGGTGAACTGTCCCCCCGTGCGCAGCGCACACGTGCCCGGCAGTCCCAACAGGATCTCAACCGCTTCATCGACCGGGACCACGCCCGCCGGATCGGGAGTGGCTATGCGACCTAGGACACCTGGCCGGCACCGCCAGGCCGCGGTGCTGGCGGCGTTGGTCATCGCCGCGGCGCTGCTCGCCGGCCTGGCACCCAGCGCCGGCGCCACAGCGGGCTTCGTCCCGATCAGTGGTTCCGGCTCGACCTGGAGCTCCAACGCGCAGGACCAGTGGCGGCGCAACGTCGCCAGCCTCTACGGCATGACGGTCAACTTCTCGCCCAACGGCTCGACCAGTGGCCGCAACGACTTCCGCACCGGCCAGGTCGACTACGCCGTCTCGGAGATCCCTTTCGGTCTGTCCGACGGCGGGGTGCTCGACCCGAACCCAACACGAGCGTTCGGGTACATGCCGATCGTCGCGGGGGGCACCTCGTTCATGTACAACCTGCATATCGGCGGCAAGCGGGTGACGAACCTGCGGCTGTCCGGGCTGACGCTGACCAAGATCTTCACCCAGGTGATCACCAACTGGTCCGACCCGGCGATCCAGGCGGACAACCCCGGCCTGACGTTGCCGGCCCGCAAGATCGTGCCGGTGGTCTACTCCAACGGCTCGGGCACCGCCGCGCAGTTCACCGCGTGGATGGCCAACCAGTACCCGGCTCTGTGGGACGACTACTGCCACCGCAACGGCAAGAACCTCACGCCCTGCGGGTTCACCTCCTTCTACCCGATAGGCCCCGGCATGGAGGCCAAGGCGCAGTCCCAGGGCGTGGCCGGGTTCGTCGCCCAGGACACCAGCGAGGGCGCGATCACCTTCGTCGAGTACTCCTACGCCCGCAATGCCGGCTTCCCGGTGGCCAAGCTGCTCAACAAGGCGGGCTACTTCGTCGAACCCACGGCCGGCAGCGTCGCCGTCGCGCTGCTCCAGGCGACGATCAACCCGGACCTCACCGCGAACCTGACCAAGGTCTACGTCGACCGCGATCCGCGGACCTACCCGATGTCCAGCTACAGCTACATGATCCTGCCCAAGGACACCACCTCAGGATTCAATACCAACAAGGGGGCTACGCTCTCGACGTTCGCCGCCTACTTCCTGTGCGAGGGCCAGCAGCAGGCCGACACCCTGGGTTACTCGCCGCTGCCGATCAACCTGGTGCAGGACGGCGTCGACCAGATCAACCAGATCCCCGTCCCAGATGGCTACAAACGCCCGCTCGACCGCAACAACCTGGCCCATTGCAACAACCCGTCGGTGTCTCCGGACGGGAAAAACCTGGTGGCCGAGAACGCGCCGCAGCCCAGCCCGTGCGACAAGCTGGGAGCGCCGACCCAGTGCACCGTCGGCACCGCCGGAGCCAAGGCGGATACGCCGATCAGCGCCAGCAGCCCGGCCGGCAAGAGCGCTGCCGCGGCGGGCAACACCGCGGGAGGGTCGAGCAACACGACCGGCGGTGCTAACGGGGGAACCAGCGACACGACGAGCGCCAGCGGCGGGACGCCCGGAGACGGAACGATCGCCGGCGGTGATCCGGCCGGCACGATCGACCCGAATACCGGGCAGCTGATCGGCGGCTCGAGCACGGGTGGTTCCAGCTCTGACGTCGCAGCCGTGCCGGTGTCGGTGGATGCGGCCGACAACCGGCGGCAGATGGTGCTGGCGATATTCGCTGCCGTCCTGCTGCTCGGGTTGGTGTTGGGGCCACCACTGGTTGCGCGCACCATGCACAGCCGGGAGGGCCCGCCCACATGAGTAGCCCAGTGCCAACCCCTGGGTCGTGAGTACTCGAGGGGCGGTCACGTTGTTACCCGAGACCCCGGACGATTCCTACCGGCAGCTCGGGGTCACTCGCGCCAAGCACCGCGCTCCCGACCCGGTGCCGGAGCGCGACGATCGGGTGCAGCGGCAACCGCCGGAGCCCGCCGCGCGCGGCCGGTCGCCGGTGGCCGCCAGGGTGCCGGGCCGCTGGGCGGACTTCCAGCTGGCCGGGCAGGTGCTGGGCATTATCGCGGTGCTGGCGTTGTCCTTCCTGGTCGAGTTGACCGTGCTGGGCAACTTGCGCCATGACCTGGACCAGGCGCAGCTCGCCGCGGAGTTCCGCAAAGAGCTCGCCCAGCCCGGCCCCCCCGTCCCGCTGGCCCCGGTCGGTCCGTTCGACGGCGCGGGCAAGCCGGTGGTGACCGGTGCTCCGGTGGCGCTGTTGGAAATCCCGAAGTTGGGTCTGCGGGAGGTCGTGGTCGAAGGCACATCGTCGGGCACGACGATGTCCGGCCCAGGGCACCGGCGGGACACCCCGCTGCCGGGTCAGGCCGGGATCAGCGTGATCGCCGGACGGCGGGCGACTTATGGCGGACCGTTCGGGCGGATCGATCAGTTGCGCGCCGGTGACCCGATCACGGTGACCACCGGGCAGGGCAGGCAAACCTTCAAGGTGCTCGATGTGCGCCACGCCGGTGACCCGGTGCCACCGGCGCTGTCCCGCGGTCAGGGCGAGCTCACTCTGGTGACCACCGCCCTGCCGGCGAGGGCTTCGCCGTTGTTGCCGCTGGCGTTGCAGCCCACCGATGTGCTGCGGGTGGATGCAGCGCTGACCAGCCCTGTCCAGCCACGGCCGGCGCAGTTGTCCTCCCAGGCCGTGCCACCCGCCGACGCGCTGATGGCCGGGGACAGCTCCGCGCTGCTCGGTGCCGTCGGGTGGGCGATGTTGCTGCTCGCGGCGGGAATGGCCACCGTGTGGGTCCGCTTCCGCACCGGATGGTGGCAGGCCTGGGTGATCGGCCTACCGGTGCTGATCACGCTCGCGCTCACCCTGGCCGACGAGCTCGCCGCCCTGCTACCGAATCTGCTGTGACCGACCCGGAATCGAGGAGCCCTGACGCCATGACCTCCGACGCCATGACCACGATCATGCCCGCCGTACCGCCGCGGGCCATACCGTCGGCCGCCGCACCGCCGCCAGCCATACCGTCGCCGGCCGTTGCGGCGCCGGTCGAGTTGGCCGCGCTGGAGGCACGGTCGATCTCGGCGTGGTTCGGTGATCGCAAGGTGCTCGACCGGGTGTCGCTGTACATGCCGGCGGGTTCGGTGAGCGCTCTCATCGGGCCATCCGGCTGTGGGAAGTCGACCTTCCTACGGATTCTCAACCGGATGCACGAGCTGATCCCGTCCGCGACGCTCGCCGGTGAGGTGCTGCTGTCGGGTTCGGATATCTACGACACGAGCTGGAAGCTCACCGATGCCCGCCGCGCGATCGGGATGGTCTTCCAGAAACCCAACCCGTTTCCCGCGATGTCCATCGCCGACAACGTCACCGCCGGGCTCAAGCTCACCGGGATCAAGGCCACCCGAGACGAGAAGGACGACCTGATCGAGGAATGCCTGTCCAAGGCGGGGTTGTGGAAGGAGGTTCGCGACCGGTTGCGGCAAGCCGGTGGTGCCCTGTCGGGCGGCCAGCAGCAGCGGTTGTGCATCGCGCGCGCGCTCGCGGTGCGTCCACAGGTCCTGCTGATGGACGAGCCCTGTTCGGCGCTGGATCCCACCTCGACCCGGCGCATCGAGCAGACCATCGCCGAGCTCGCGCACGAGGTGACCATCGTGATCGTCACCCACAACATGCAGCAGGCCCAACGGGTCTCCCAGCAAAGCGCGTTCTTCCTCGCCGAGCAGGGCACACCCGGCGTGATCGTCGAGGCAGGTCCCACCACGAAGATCTTCGATTCGCCGAAGGATCCCCGTACCGCCGACTACGTCAACGGCCGTTTCGGCTGACTCGCCAGCAACAGATCGGGAGGGACGACCCATGGCCCACAAGGACGCGCGGTACCAGTTGCGCTGGCCGGTGCACGGGCGCCGTACCCGCGTGGTGGTGGCCATGATCGGTTTGCTCCTCGGTCTCGGGGTGCCGACCGCGGTGCTCAGCGTTCCGGCGCCCACCGTCGACGGGCGGCCCGTGGGCTCGCTCGAGGATCCGGCTGGGCTCGGGGTCACCGGGGCGCTTCCCGGGAACCCGTTGCCGACCGAGACCCTGCCTACCGCGACACCCAGCGTGGCGCCGGTGAGTGTGCCTGCGGATCCTTCGGTGGCCGGGCCTTCCGGGATCCCGACTCCGGGCAACCTGCCGGACGGGCCGCTGGGGATCCCAGGCGCTGTGTTCGACGCGTACCAGTTCGCCGAGCGGACGTTGGCGGCTATCCGGCCGGGCTGCCACCTGTCGTGGTCGGTGCTGGCCGGCATCGGGCGCATCGAGTCCGGTCACGCCAGCGACGGGCGGGTGGACGCCTACGGCAACACCCTCGGACCGATCCTGGGTCCGCAGTTGGACGGATCACCGGGCATGGCCGCTGTCCCCGACACCGACCACGGGGAACTCGACGGAGACACCGTCTGGGACCGCGCGGTCGGCCCGATGCAGTTCATCCCCGCCACCTGGCGCAGCATAGGCGTCGACGGCAACGGCGACGGGGTGGCCAACCCGAACAATATCTACGACGCCACCGTCTCGACCGGTCTCTACCTGTGCACCGGGGGCGCGGACCTCGCCGATCCGGCTCAACTGCAAGCCGCTGTCTTCCGGTACAACCACTCCGCGGACTACGTCAACGTCGTGCTGCAATGGGCACAGGCGTACTTGACCGGTGTCGTCCTCACCCCGTCGGCGCCAGGACCGGTGCCGCCGGGTATCAACGGCAACGGCGGCCGGTTGACCGTGCCCGACGCCGTCTCGCTCGCAGCCGCCATGGCGCAACCCACCCCGCTGGCAGCGCCCCCCACGACGACGGCGCCCCCGACGACCACATCCCCCTCGCCTCCGACAACGACAATTCCCCCGACAACGGTGCCCCCGACGACCACAACGGTGCCCGTGACTCCGACAACAACGCTGCCCGTGCCGACCCCGGTCCCCACACCGACCCCGGTCCCCACACCGACCCCGGTCCCCGTGCCGACCCCGGTCCCCGTGCCGACCCCGCCGCCGCCCGCAACAGGCTCAGCTCCGCCCGTCGCACCGACGCCGACACGGTGACGCCCGACCCGGCATCCGGTCTGCCGTCGCCATCCCCCCTGGCCGCTCCGTGAGGCGTAGTGGTCGGCACCGGAAGTCCGTCGGGTGACCTGACGCAGCTCGAGTGCCCAGCCAGCAGCCGCCGGTTGCTGGCGCAGTCGAGTGGGGTCTGGTGTCGTGAACTCGACAGCACGGACGTTTCCAGCGGCCAAAATGTCCGTGCTGTCGAG
>JBOHFC010000015.1:0-1912 GCA_050701375.1 Pseudonocardiaceae bacterium | reverse complement strand
GTCGCCAACCCCACCGTGGCGCAGCTCGGCCGTTCATCGGCGCTGAAGCCGGGTGACCCGGTCATCGCTATCGGGTCGCCACTCGGCCTCGCCGGCACGGTGACCAGTGGCATCGTCAGCGCGGTAGATCGGCCAGTCCGGCTGGAGGCGGAGGGAAGTACTGGCAACGCGGTGATCGACGCGATCCAGACCGACGCGGCGATCAACCCGGGCAACTCCGGTGTGGCGTTGGTGGACGGCGCGGGTGCGGTGGTGGGAATCAATACCGCGATCCGCACCCTGGGCGCCGTCGAAGGCGGTGGCTCCATCGGGCTCGGCTTCGCCATCCCTATCGATACGGCCAGAACGATCGCGCAGGAGCTGATCCGCACCGGGCATTACCAGCACGCCGATCTGGGCGTCAACGCCGCGTCGGTGACCGATGGCAAGTCCGACGGTGCCCGAGTGCAGAACGTTCAGCAGGGCAGCGCCGCCGCCGAGGCCGGTATTCTGGAAAACGATGTGATCACTAAGGTCGGCAACCGGACCGTTGGCACTGCCGACGCGCTGACGGTCGCTATTCGTGAGCGGGCCATCGGCGAGCGAGTGCCGATTTCGCTGGTTCGCGACGGGCGGCCGCTGGTGGTGACTGTCGCCCTGAAGTCCGACTGACCGACGGCATTGCTACCCGAGGTCGTCGACGTACTGCTCTCCGGCGTGTTACCGGTCCAAGACCGGGATAGCAGGACCACAGAACCGTTGGAAGGGAGTCGGTCATGTCACGAAGTTCGCTGATTCGCGGATTGATCGTCGCCTCAGCGGTGATTGATGGGCTGATGGGCGGTATCCCCGACCGCGCCCTGATCGCCACTCCTACTTGGACTCAGCTCGGCGTGCAGGCTTGGGCCGACTACAGCCGTCACGCCCGACCTCAGTAGCGGCCTGATCGTCTACCCGTTCGCCTTCATCGGGTGGACGGCACTCGCTGTCGCGGCCGCCCACGCCGACAAGGCGCATTCGCCGACGACTGTTCGGACGTAACCAAATGCGGCCGGTGTCCCCGGGTCAGTCGAGGTAGCCACGGAGCGCCTGGGAGCGCGAGGGCTGGCGCAGCTTGGTCATCGTCTTGATCTCGATCTACCGGATCCGTTCGCGGGTGCCGCCGTAGGCGTGGGCGACCTGGTCCAAGGTGCGCGGCTCGCCGTCGGTGAGTCCGAAGGCAGCCGAATAACGCTGGCCTCCCGTTCGGACAGCGTGGCCAGTCCGATCTCAGCTCGTCTTGCAGCAGGGGAAATGACACCACGCCGATCGCGGCCACGGCCTCGGAGTCCTCGATGAAGTCGCCGAGTCGGGAGTCACCTTCCTCGCCGATGGTCTGATCCAGCGGGATGAGTTCATGGGCGTAGTGCTGGATCCCCAACAACTTCGCCGGGGTCAAGCGGGTGTCGAGCACGGTGTTGAGCACGCGTAGCCTTCCCGACTTGTGACGCTGCGGGACCTTGTCTATCTCCTCTACGAGCGCCGGCTGGCCCGCCGGCTTCGCAGCGCCAACCGCCCCCGCCATGTCGCGGTGATCATGGATGGCAACCGGCGCTGGGCCAAGGAAGCCGGCTTCGCCGACGTCAGCGACGGTCACCGGGTCGGTGCCGCCAAGTTGGTCGAGCTGCTCGGCTGGTGCCGGGATAGCGGCGTCGAGATCGCGACGTTCTGGCTGCTGTCCCCGGACAACCTGCGCAACCGGCCGCCGGATCAGGTGGAGCTTCTGCTGGAGATCATCGCTGACGTTGTCGACGAGCTGTGCGCACCGGACACGCCGTGGCGAGTGCGGGTCGTCGGTGCGCTGGACCTGTTGCCGCCGGAGATGGCGCAGCGGTTGACCACCGCGGCGCGGGCCTTGGCGGCGGCAACGATGAACGCGAGCAGACCCTGAACC
>JBOHFC010000014.1:0-5782 GCA_050701375.1 Pseudonocardiaceae bacterium | reverse complement strand
CATTAGCAGTGCGGCGCCATAGACCAGACTAGGCGAAGCCTCCCGGGGCCCTTCGAGGCCGCCAGAGGAGCAGCCTACACAGCGGGCCCTTGATCGGGCAAAGCGGGTAGCCGAGCATCGTGTGCCGCCAACGCCGCTGGTCACGGCCGTAGTAACAGCAGACTGTCAGACCCCCGCCGTACCTTCACCGCCATGACCGAAACCCCGTCACCCACCATCTGGCCTGCCCCTGACCTACCGCGGAGCGTGACGCCGCGTCCCCGGTCAGCGGAGTTTGGCTCCGACACCGATCAGCTTTTCGCGGAAGTTCTCGTAACCGCGGTCCAGCAGCGAGATTCCCGTCACCGTCGAGGCGCCCTGGGCCGCGAGTGCGGCCAGCACGTAGGAGAAGCCTGCGCGCAGGTCCGGGACGTGCACGGTTGTCCCTTGCAGCTTGGTCGGCCCGACCACGACGGCGGAGTGTTGGTGATTGCGCGATCCGAACCGGCACGGGGTGCGACCGAGGCACTCGGTGAAGACCTGCATCTGGGCGCCGAGCGCCTGGAGCGCCTTCATGTACGCCAGCCGGTTTTCGTGCACCGTCTCGTGCACCACCGTTACGCCGTCTGCCTGCGTCAGGGCCGTGACCATGGGGGACTGCCAGTCGGTCATGAAGCCAGGGTGCACGTCTGTCTCGATGACCAGCGGGCGCGGCATGGCCTTCTCCCGTCGGAACGTCACCTCGTTGCCGTCGCTGGAGAAGTCGAACTCGCCACCCGCGCGTCGGTAGACGTTGAGATACGTCCCAAGATCGGCTTGCCGAACGCCGCGTACCGTGATCCGCCCATCGGTCGCCAATGCGAGGCTCGCCCACGAAGCCGCTTCGAGCCGGTCCGGGATGGCGGTGTGCGAGACCCCCCGCAACCGGGAGACGCCGGTGACCTGCAGGACACGGCCAGGCTGGACGGTGATCAGTGCACCCATCCGCTGGAGCATGGAGATCAGGTCGATGATCTCCGGCTCGGTGGCGGCGTTGTGCAGCTCCGAGTCGCCCGCGGCGACGACCGCCCCGAGCAGGAACTGTTCGGTGGCACCCACGCTCGGGTACTTCAACTCGACGACTGCGCCTCGCAGGCCGCCCGCTTCGGCTGTCAGCTTGAAGCCGGTGTCGGTCCGCTCGCTGACCGCGCCGAACGCCCGAAGGACCTCCAGGTGCAGATCTACCGGACGCTCGCCAATGGTGCAGCCACCGGGCTTCCAAAGCTCCGCGTGCCCGGTGCGGTGCAGCAGCGGCGCGCAGGTGAGCACCGGGATCCGGCTGCGCACATGGAAGTACTCCAGATCGCGCGTTCCCGCAGTGTGGATTCCGCGCGCCTCGATCCGCAGCTGGCCGTCCGCCGGTTGGGCGGTGCTGCATCCCAGCATCTCCAGCAGCTCGCTCACCAACAGGGTGTCGACGATCTGCGCGACGTTGTGGATGAGCACGGGCTCCTCGGTCAGCAGCGCCGCGACCATCAGCTTGGGAACCGCATTCTTGGAGCCACGGATCTTGACCGTCCCGCCGAGCGGGATGCCGCCAGTCAGGTGCAGCGCGTCACCGTCATCAGTCATAGGGAGGCCCAAGTCATGGAGAGGCAGAGCTCCTCGGGTGAGTGTCAGGTCCGACTCCTAGACGTGCCGTGCGTGGATCCGGTTGTCCGGCGAGATCTCGCCGAGCTCAGGCAATCAAGCTCCGGCAATCACGGGGGGTTACACAGCGCCGCAAATGAGCGTAGCGAGTCCGGGTTGCGCAATGCGCCAGAGCTCAGGGCGTGCGCCGGGTCCATGCCGGCGAGGATCTTCTTCACCGGCACCTCGCACTTCTTGCCGTTGAGGGTGCGGGGCACGTCGTCGATAACGATGAACCGGTTGGGCACGTGCCGGGGTGACAGGCCGCTGCGCAGCGCCGCGCGCAGCCGCGGCTCGACGTCAGGCAGCGACACCCCGGCAGCGAGAACCAGGAAACACAGCAGCTCACCCTCCCGAACGCTGGTGGCCGGGCCGGAGGTGTCGATGACCAGTGAGTCGAGTACCTCGTCCAAGCTCTCGACCACCGCGTAGAACTCTGCGGTGCCCATCCGGACACCACCGCGGTTGAGCGTGGCGTCGGACCGGCCGTAGATCACACACGAGCCACGGGGGGTGATCTTGATCCAGTCGCCGTGGCGCCACAGATCGGGGTATGCGGAGAAGTACGCCTCGCGCAGGCGGGTGCCGTCCGGATCGTTCCAGAACGACACCGGCATCGAGGGCATCGGTTTGGTGATCACCAGTTCACCCACGTCGTCGATCACCTCCGCACCGGCCTCATCGAGGGCGACCACCGCGGCTCCCAACGCACGGCAGGAGATCTCGCCCTCCCAGACCGGCACGTCCGGTGCGGCACACAGGAAGGCAGCGCACAGATCAGTGCCCCCGGACACCGAGCAGATCTGCACGTCCGAGCCGATCTCCGAGGCGATCCAGCGGAAGCCCTCCGGTGGCAGCGGGGAACCGGTCGAGCCGACCACCCGCAGCGCGGTGAGATCCAGCTCGGCGCCAGGCCGCAGGCCGGCCTTGCGGCAGAACTGGATGAACGGCGCAGACGTGCCGAAATAGCTCACCCGTTCCCCGGCGGCGAGCCGCCACAGCGCGTCGACGTCGGGGTGCCCGGGGCTGCCGTCGTAGACAACGATGGTTGCGCCCACCAGCAGACCGCTGACCAGGTAGTTCCACATCATCCAGCCGGTGGTGGTGAACCAGAAAAACCGCTGACCCGGCCCGAGATCGGCCTGTATCGCCAACGCCTTGAGGTGCTCCAGCACGATCCCGCCGTGGCCGTGCACGATGCCATTGGGCAGTCCGGTGGTGCCCGATGAGTAGAGCACCCACAGCGGATGGTCGAAGTCCACCGCCTCGAATGCCAGCTCAGCATCGGAGTGCGCGGAGAGCAGATCGTCCCAGCGCAGGGTGGCATCCAGCGTCGCATCGGCGTCCAGATAGGGCACCAGTACCGTGGCGCGCAGCGACGGCAACTGCTCGCGCAGCGCGTCCACCGTGGATCGGATGTCGAAGCGCTTGCCGCCGTAAAGGTACCCGTCTACGGCGATCAGCACGGTCGGCGAGAGTTGGGTGAACCGGTCGGCGACCGCCCGGGTTCCGAAGTCCGGCGAGCAAGATGACCAGATCGCGCCGAGGCTGGCGGTGGCAAGGAACGCCACCAGGGTGTCCGGCGAGTTGGGCACCAGCGCGACCACCCGGTCCCCCCGGCAGACGCCCAGCGACGCCAGCGCCGAGCGCGCCGCGACTACCCGCTGGCGCAGCAACCCGAAGCTCAGCTGATCCCGAACGCCGTCTTCGCGGCGGAAGATCACCGCCAGGTCGTTGTCATTGTTGCCGGATCCGGAAGCCAGCGCGTGCTCGGCGTAGTTCAGCGTCGCGCCCGGAAACCACCGCGTCCCCGGCATCGGCTCGTCGGTGAGCACCCGCTGCGGCGCAGTATGGAACCGGACGCCGGCGAAGTCGGCGAGCGCCCCCCAGAACCCCGCCAAGTCGGCTACCGACCAGCGCCACAGCGCGTCGTAGTCAGCCACGATGACGCCCCGGTCTGTCGCCAACCAGCTACGGAAGGCCGCCATCTGGGACCGGGCGACGGCCGCCGGGTCGGGCAGCCAGACGATCGGGGGCTCGCTCATCTCCCGTTGGTACCACGTCGGCGTTGGCACCACGACGGTTGTACCAACGCCGTCAGCGCAGGTGAGAGCAGAACCAGTTCAAAGTTCGACCCCAGGCCTCCGGCGCGACTAAACGGTCGGCGTCGAAGCAGCAGTGCACCAGGTCGGTAGCGACATGGGCGGAGTGGGCAGCATCGCGCAGCTTGTTCACATCCGCCTCGGGGACGTCACCATCCTGGCCGTAGATGCCCAGCCATGGGCAGCGCAGCTCGGCAGCAACCTCGACCAGCGCGGGCAAACCCGCGACCACCGGCTCCATCACCCCGATCCCGCCGATAGTCACCGCGGCACCGAGATCGCGTTGAGTTGCGACGATGAGCGCCACGCCGCCGCCCAGGCCAAAACCCGCTACCCCCATCTGGTCGGCGACCACGCCGCGCTGCGCCAACCAGCCCAAGGCGGCGTCGGTGTCGGCGTGGATGGACTCCGCCGTCAGCCGCCCGAGGTGGCGCGCGACGGAATCGCCGTCGTCGGGCAGTTCGTCGACGCCGTCGCGGTGGAACAGGTGCGGGATCACGGCCAGCCAGCCCTCGCCGGCAAGCCCAGCGGCGAACCGCCAGACGTCCTCGGTGACGCCGCGGACGTCTGGTGCCACAACGATGCCGCCACGGACCGCGGATTCCGGGGCCGCGACGGTCAGTCGCAGCCCAGCGCCGTCATAGAGCCCAGCGCCATCGTAGAAGAGCGGGATCTGTTCCAGGCTGCGTTGCGTCATGACCGTGCCCCACTCGTGATGGTGAACATCGGGTGACCGGGCATCTTACTCGGTCAAGCACGTCACGCCCGAAGATCACTTATTCGGGTGACCGACGCTGATCACGTTTTGTGTGCCATGCGCGACAGATCTTGTCGTTGTAGGCACATAATCGGTGATCACAGGTGACCGGTTGTGGCGGCAGCATCTACGACAGCCTCCCCGCCACCCGTTACGGTGAGGTTAAGCATTCGCCCGACCTGATGGCCCGCTCGCCGTGGACAGGAGGTCCGATGACCGCCCGCACGAGGGCTGATCTGGAGTCGCTGCCCGGGTACGTCCCCGGTCGCAGCATTCCGGGAGCGGTGAAGCTGGCCAGCAACGAGGCGTCCACGGGCCCGTTACCCAGCGTCGTCGCGGCGATCCGGGACGCCGCCGCGGGCGTCAACCGTTACCCGGACAACGGCGTGGCCGCCCTGGTGGATCGCCTGGCGGTCCGGTTGGACGTGCCACCATCACACCTCGCTGTCGGAGCCGGGTCCGCGGCGCTGTGCCAGCAGCTAGTGCAGGCCACCTGCGGACCGACCGATGAGGTGCTCTTCGCGTGGCGCTCGTTCGAGGCCTACCCGATCATCACCCAGATCGTCGGCGCCCGGCAGCGCAGGGTGCCACTGCGCCCCGAGCACACTCACGACCTGGCTGGGATGATCGACGCGATCACCCCAGCGACCCGGTTGATCTTCGTGTGCAATCCCAACAACCCGTCCGGCACCGCCGTGCGCCGCGACGAGCTGGTCGCCTTCCTCGACGCGGTACCCGACGGTGTGCTGGTCGCCCTGGACGAGGCCTACCACGAGTTCGTCACCGACCCCGCGGTGCCCGATGGCATGGAGCTCTACCGGCATCGGGACAACGTCGCGGTGTTGCGGACATTCTCCAAGGCTTACGGGCTGGCCGGCCTGCGAGTGGGGTACTGCGCGGCACCGGAGCCGGTCGCCACCGCGCTGGGCAAGGTCTTTGTGCCGTTCAGCGTCAATTCACTGGCCCAGACAGCCGCGCTGGCCAGCCTCGACGTCGAGGACGAAATGCTGGACCGCTGCCGGGGCGTGACGGTCGAGCGGGACCGGGTGCAGGCCGAGTTGCTCGCGATGGGCTACCCAGTACCACCCTCCCAGGCCAACTTCGTCTGGCTGCCCCTGGGCGAGCGCGCCGCGAGCTTCGCAGAGCATTGTCTGGAGCACAAGGTCGTGATCCGCCCGTTTCCCGGCGACGGCGCACGCATCACGATCGGCGACGCCAGCGAGAACGACGTGCTGCTGGCCGCAGCCCGTGAGTGGCGATGCGAGCTATAGCTCGC
>JBOHFC010000013.1:0-4161 GCA_050701375.1 Pseudonocardiaceae bacterium | reverse complement strand
CGTGCGCGTCGCGGACCAACCTACGTGGACCGATCCCGACACCGGCTACCGTCGCCGGGCGGTGTCGACGGCCACCGGCCGGCCGCTCGAGCTCGTCGAGGTCGGTCTGCCCGCCGGAACTGAGATCTCCTACCCCGCTGACGCCTACGCCTTTATCCACCAGCAGATCTGGATGCTTGAGGGCCATCTGCGTTTCCGCGAGGGCGACACCGAGCACGAGCTCGACGCTGGCGACTGCCTCCAGCTCGGCCATCCGGCACCATGCTCGTTTATCAACCCGACCCGTGAGCCCTGCCGCTACCTCGTCGCGCTCACCAAGCGCCACGCCTGACCGGCGCCGCAAAGCACCTGATGCAAGCAAATCGGCATTCCGCTGAACCTCACAATGACTCGTACACCGCCCGGACCAAGCAGTCGGATCGCTCGTCTCCGGCAACCCCGAGCTTCATCCGATTCATGACGTAACCAAAAGCGATGCCCTGCTCCGGATCGGCGAACCCGAGCGAACCGCCAGCCCCGGATGGCCGAATGCGCTGGGGGGACACGAGGATCCGAGCACCGGGGTCAGCGCGAAGCCGAGCCCGAAGCGCGTGGGCACCCCGAGCACCCGATCCGCCCAATATCCAGCCGAAGCTGCGGGCATGGTAGCCGTGCGCGCTTCCCGGCTCCCAGTCGGGCCGCTGCGCGGCCACTGCGGCGGCCACCTGGTCCCAGCCGAGGACGTCATCGAGGGTGACCGGGGCGTCTACCGCAGGCACGCCCGGCGCGGTGCGACAACGCCCAACGCAGCGGCACCGCACCCTTGCCGTCCGCTGCGAAGTCTGGCCAGTAGCTGGTCGGCGTCCCTCGACATACACGCAGCAAGCTGCTCCCACCTCGCCGTACTCGGCAAAGTTGGCGGCGAACGCGCTCGCCACCGCCCGGAAACCGGGCTCCACCTTTCCCCTGGAAGTCTGTCATTCGGAGTCAGGGACGCCGCGCTCATGCAAGCCCGGTTCCGCTATCCCCCTTTCATATGAATTGGTCAAGTGGAGATGCCTCGCTTACCTCGCCGGGCGGCGTCGGCGCGGACGGCTGGCCGTGGTGCCTGGTCGATGTAGGCCGCCTGGTCGAGCACGACAGTCCTTATCCCGCGGCGAACCGAGTCGGGTCACTGCTGGGTGTCATAGTCGACCGGCGGGGACGCTCGACTGCACCGTCTGAATTCTCGGGCACCTCCCGATCATGCCGCCTCAACCCGGCCGCCGCTGTCCAACACGATCAACCGGACCGCAGCGGCGGCTGATCGCTCTCTCGGGGCACATCTGGCACCGTCATTCGCATGGTCATTGAGTTCGGGACCTACCAGCTCGACGACGAGCCGACCCGCGTCGATCGGGATGCGGTGTGGTCGGTCCTGTCCTCGCAGGCGTACTGGGGGCGGTGGCGAACCCGGCAGGACGTGGAACGGCAGCTCGATTCAGCCTGGCGGGTGGTCGGTGTCTACGATCCGGTCGACGGTGGGCGGATGGTCGGCTCCGCCCGTGCCATTTCCGACGGAATCGCGTTCGCTTACCTCGCCGACACCTACATCGTGAAAACCGCCCGCCGCCAGGGACTGGGTAAGAACTCGTTCGCGTCATGATCGAATGTGGTCCTGGGGTCAACTTCCGCGGCACCTCCCCCAACGGGTCCGCGCCCTTGTACTCACGATGACGATCCGCGCTCAGTTGGGTGGTAGTTGGGCGAGCACCTTGTCCAGGGTGACCGGGAGGTCGCGTACCCGGACTCCGGTGGCGTGGTGCACCGCGTTGACCACCGCTGGATCGGCGGCGACGCTGCGCACCGCGGTAGCGGCGTCACCGGCGGCCTGGTAGGCGAACGGCTTCACCGCGGCGCCATCTACCTGGCCGCGTCCTGCACCGCGGGCACGATGTTCGCATACGCCCCGCCGCGGCACAGATTTCCGCTCATCCGTTCGGCCACTTCGTCGTGGTCGAGCTTTGGCTCAGAGGCCTGGTAGATGGTGGCCGCGCTCCGCCAACCCCGCGCGAACTCGTCCAGCATCCCGACCACCGAGAGATCTGCCCGGGGGTGCAGTAGCCGCACTGGAACGCGTCGTGGTCCAAGAATGCCTGCGCAACGGGGTGCAACGCGCCGTCGTGGGCCAGGCCGTCGGCGGTGACGACCTCAGAGCCGTTGTGCGCGACTGCCAGTGCCAGGCAGGCCAGCGCGCGGCGTCCATCGATCAGCACCGTGCAGGCACCGCATTGGCCGTGGTCGCAGCCTTTCTTCAGGCTCATGTTCCCCAGCCGTTCGCGGAGCAGATCCAGCAGCGTCACCCTGGTGTCCACCACCAGGTGTTGCCGCTCCCCGTCGACGCACAGGCTCACTTCAATGTCCACGACACCGGTATTCCCCCGCGCCGTCACCCGAACCCAGTCGAGCTGCGGCACGTTCTGGATGCAGACTGCTGCAAATCGGGTCCCGATTACCGCGTTCTGCATCCAGAACGCGCCGCAGTTACAGAGTGCCCAGCGCGACGACGCCGCGGCGTAAGGCGCGTACTGCGGCGGCCGCTGAGTCTCCGACTGCGGAGCCTTCGCCGGCGACGACGCGGACCTGGTCGAGCAGGTCGATCACCTGCCGGCACCACCGAACGAAGTCTCCGGCGGACAGCTCGGCACCATTGGTCTCTGCGGCGATCAGCACCGCAGACAGGGACTCCCCTCGTGCCCACCGGTACACCGACCAGGCGAAACCCAGATCGGGTTCGCGGGTTCGCTCGAGCCGGTACCGCCGCTCGTCGGCTTCCAGCTCCGCCCACAACCGCACGGTCGCCACCAACGCATCGCTCACTGGACCGGGAGGTACCCGGGGGGTGGCCGCGTCGCCGCGGGCCTCGTAGACCAGCACCGAGATCACCACGGCCAGCTCGGCAGGCTCCAGACCATCCCAGATCCGATGCCGCAAGCACTCCGCGGCGAGCAGGTCGGTCTCCGACCACAACCGGGCCAGCCGGCGGCCGTGCTCGGTGAGCCGTTCACCGTCGAGATAACCCCGATCGGCCAGCAGGGCGCGGATCCGGTCGAACTCGCGGGCCAGCGAGTGTGTGGTGGCGGCGACCTGCTGGCGAAGCGTCTCGGTCTCGCGGTCCAGCCGGTCGTAACGCTCGGCCCACCGGGCATGCGCCTCCCGGTCGTTGCAGTCGTGGCACGGATGCGCCCGCAGCGCCCGGCGCAGCGCGGCCAACTCGGCGTCATCAGCCGCCTCACTGCGGCGCCGGGCCCGAGGCGGTACCGCGATACCGGTCTCGCGAAGCGCCGAGGCGAGGTCGCGGCGCACCCGGGGAACCCGGTGCTCGACGCGCTTGGGTAGTCGCATCCGGCCCAGCACCTGGACCGGGGTCGGGAAGTCGGCCATCGACAGCCGGCCCGCCCAGCGGTCCTCGGTGAGCAGCAGCGGGCGTGGATCCTCGGCTGGGCCGTCGCCGGGATCGATCACTACGGCCAAACCTGACCGGCGCCCGCCGGGCACCGCGATGACGTCGCCCCGCTTGAGCTGGGCGAGCGACGCAGCCACTTCGGTGCGCCGCGCCGCGCCGCTGAGCCGGGCCAGTGCCCGCTCCCGCTCCGAGATCTGCCTGCGCAACTGAGCGTACTCGGCGAAATCACCCGCCTGGCAGACCATCGCCTCGGCGTAGCCCGCGAGGCCCTCGGCGTTGCGGTCGATCCGGCGGGCCAGTCCGACCACCGAGCGGTCGGCCTGGAACTGCGCGAAGGACCGCTCGAGCAGCGTTCGCCCGGCGGCCACCCCGACCCGATCGACCAGGTTGACGGCCATGTTGTAGCCGGGCCGAAACGAGCTGCGCAACGGGTAGGTGCGGGTGGACGCCAGCCCAGCCACCTGCGTCGGGTCCACGCCGGGTTGCCACAGCACCACCGCATGGCCCTCGACGTCGATGCCCCGCCGTCCGGCCCGGCCGGTGAGCTGGGTGTACTCGCCGGGAGTGAGATCGACGTGGGCTTCCCCGTTGTACTTGACCAACCTTTCCAGCACCACCGTGCGGGCCGGCATGTTGATCCCCAACGCGAGGGTCTCGGTGGCGAATACCGCCCTGACCAACCCGCGGACGAACAGGTCCTCCACGGTCTCCTTGAACGCGGGCAGCATCCCGGCGTG
>JBOHFC010000012.1:0-13049 GCA_050701375.1 Pseudonocardiaceae bacterium | reverse complement strand
GCCTGGCACGCTGGTATACAGCTCGTGGATCACCATGGCCAAGAACGGCGAGAAGGACGCCAATACGTGCGACTTCAATGACTTCGCGCTGGTCAAGATCGACCCAGCCGATCGGGGGAAAGTCAACCCGAGCGTGCCGTTCTTCGGTGGACCGACCGGCATCTCCACCACCGCTATCGCTGTCGGTGAGCGGATACTGACTTACGGTAACTCGCCGCTACGGGGTGGGGTTTCCGCGCTATCACCGAAAGTCGGATTCAGCCTCGGAGATGACGGCGGTGGCTGGTCGCACTCCTGCTACACGGTGACGCCCGGTGTCCCCGGCGATTCGGGCAGCGCCGTGCTGACCAACGATGGCAAGGCGCTGGGTGTGCTGACGTCGCTGGCGTTGGCGCCGGTGGCCGGCAGCAACGGTATAGGCGACATGTCCCGCGAGCTGAACTACCTCAACACCCACGGCGGCCTGGGCATCGTCTCGCTCGCGCTGGGTACCGATCCCTTCCACAGCCCCGCGCCGTAGTCCAGCCAATCCGGAAGTCAGCGTGCGCCGGGTTAGGACGCGGCCGCGCTGACCAAGCCAGCAAGTGCGCCGGCTCCCGCGGTGACCACCGCGGGAACTGTGGAGTACGAACCCGCCGGCGCTGACGCCAGCACCACGACCACGTAACGCGAATCCGCCCCGACCAGGCCGGTGCTGTCCATCACCGCCTGGGAGCCGCTGGTTCCCCAGCCCTGCTTGATCGCCCAGGTGGTGTGCGGCATGCCGTCGGGAATGCCGAAGTACTGGTTGAAGCCGTCCGCGGCGATTCGTGGGG
This sequence comes from Pseudonocardiaceae bacterium, assembly GCA_050701375.1. Lineage (GTDB taxonomy): Bacteria > Actinomycetota > Actinomycetes > Mycobacteriales > Pseudonocardiaceae. The sequence goes on along the minus strand of JBOHFC010000012.1, from coordinate 12,234 downwards.
CGTCGGACAGCGCCCCGAGCAGCAGGTCCCGATCGGGGCCGGGTACCCGCTCGGAGATGTAGCGATACACCGTCACCATGTCCTGTGCCGTGATCAGGGTGTCGCCCCACTCGCCGGGATCCTCAGGAGGCTGCGTGCCGGTCAGCCCGAGCTGGCCGACCATTCTGGTCACGATGGCGGGGCCACCGCCGGCGGTCCAGAGGCGGTCGGCGATCTCGTCATCACTGTCAGCGAGCATCTGGTGCAGTTCCTGTTGTGTCGCGCCATCCGGGGTTTCCCAATTGTCCCGGGCCAATGCGTCGACGGCGATCAACAACTTGACCACCGACATGGCGGCGAATTGTTGGCCGGCGTTGCGGCTAGTGAGCACCGTCGCGGTCGGTAGGTCGAAGACCTCGAATCCCTCCTGAGCCGCCGGGAGCACCGCGTGCATCGCCTGCGCCGCCCGGTTCGCCGCCGTCGCCGCGGTGGCGGCTTGGTCAGCCGCGGGTGTCACCGCTGCCACCGGTGCAGCCGGAGTGCTGTCACCCCGGGCAGCAGGCGTGGTGATAGTTGGCGGGCGCCTGGGTGGCGTCGGCGTCGAGTGCCCGGCCACCTGCGACGCGTGGGCTTCCGGCGCGATCTCCGCGGCGGTCAAACCCCCGCCAGCAGCGCAGAGAAGTGCTGTCACAGCCAGCGTCAGTAGGCACTTCATGCCCGTTGAATCGCGGCTCGGGGATCATTTCGTACGCCGCTGCGAGACTTCTCGGGAAACGTTCAGGAAAATCACAGGATTGTTGCCTGCCGTTATTCTTACCGCTATCGGGTGTTCCATTCAGGGGAGTGGGTGATCTGTTCGACCGACGATCTGTAGCTGTTCGGGGTGCCGGGTGGGTACTACCCGGCGACCTCGGCGCCGCGGCAGCGTGGACGTGAGCGGGAATTGCGGTTGTCATTGCGTGGACACTGGATACATGACGGAGATCACCTCTGAGGCGGAGCTGCGGGAGCTTATCGGCGAGCCGCTACCCAGAGTCGTCGCCAAGGAACGGCCCGCGCTGCACGAGTACGACAAGCAGTGGCTCGCCGGCTCACCGCTGTGCCTCGTCGCCACTTCGAATGCCGACGGCAGCTGCGACGTCTCACCCAAGGGCGACCCGCCGGGCTTCACGCTGGTACTCGACGACACAACCATCGCCATCCCGGAGCGACCGGGCAACCGCCGCGTTGACGGCTTCCGCAACATCCTGACCAACCCGCACGCCGGGCTGATCTATCTCATCCCCGGCCGCGAGGACACTTTGCGGATCAACGGCAGAGCGCGTCTGGTGCGCGAGGCTCCCTTCTTCGACCTGATGAAGGTCAACGGCCACCGGCCGATACTGGCGCTCGTCCTCGACATCGACCAGGTCTTCTACCACTGTGCCAAGGCTTTCCTGCGCTCTGACCTGTGGCAGCCGGCGACGTGGAATCCGAAGGCGGTGCCGTCGCGGGCGCAGATCGCCCAGCGGCTGGAACGACCGGAGGACGCGCTGGAGGATCTTGAACGCTACTACGGCCCCGAGTACGCCAAGGGTCTCTACCGGACCCGCTGATACCCGGCTCCCAGCTCGCGCGGCTCACCGAGCGCCCGAACTGCTCTCATGTTCCCGAACTCAAGGGCTGACCACGAGTTGACCGGCCTCGGGCGCGGGGCTACATTTCGAATATGACTAACTGACCTGATTCGAAAATTGGTCATCAGTCATGGATGTGAGGTGGCAAGTGGAACGCGATGGGGTCGGATCCGAGCAGGCGCTGCGGGCGGACCGCATCCTGGCAGCGGCCGGAGAGCTGCTGCTGCGCTACGGCTACAAGCGGGTCACCATCGAGGACATCGCGACCCGGGCAGAGATCGGCAAAGGCACGGTGTACCTGCACTGGAAGACCAAGCATGAGCTGTTCGCCGGGCTGCTGCTACGCGAGGTCGCCGACGTGACGCGGGAACTGGTCGCGGGCATGCGGGCCGACCCGGCCGAAGTGCTGCTGCACCGGGTGACCCGGGCGAGCTTCCTAGCGATCATGCGGCGACCGCTGGCCAGAGCGCTGTACACCCGCGACCTTGACACCCTGGGCAAGCTCGCCGCCAGCGACGCCGGCGGCCTGGGGGCCCGACAAAGGGTCGCCGACGCATTGTTCGACGGCTACGTCGACCTGCTGCGGGCGCACAACCTGCTGCGGTCCAGCGACCGCCAGACCCAGATGTACCTGCTGAATGCGATCGGCGCCGGCTTCTTCGTCACCGAGCAGTTCCTGCCCGAACACCTGCGCGAGATGCCGCTCGAGCGCAAAGCGGCCGCCCTGGGCGATGCCATCCGGCTGGCCTTGGAGCCGCCTAGCGAGCCCGACCCGGCCACGCTAGGTGCGATCGCGCCGCGGGCCATCGAATTCTTTGACCGGATCCGCGCGCACTGGGAACCCACCACCGCGTACCCACCACAGCAACTTCAGGAGCAACCATGACCGCTGACCTGTACTCCGTCGCGCCGACCATCGAGGACGGGGGCGCAACCCTGCTGCCCTGGCTACGCGAGATGCGCGATGAGCACCCGGTATGGCGCGACGCCTACGGCATCTGGCACGTGTTCCGCTACGCCGACGTGGCGCGGGCGATCTCCGACCCCCAGGTGTTCTCCTCAGATGTGGGCCGGGTGTTCCCGTCCGGGCAGAAGTTCAGCCAAGGCAATCTGACCCGGACCGACCCACCACGCCACCACACGCTGCGCCGGCTGGTCGGAGCAGCTTTCAGCCCGAAGGTCGTCATGGGGCTGGCCCCCCGGATCGCCGAGGTCACCCACGAGCTGCTCGACGCCACCGGCGGCGCGGCTGAGTTCGACCTCGTCTCGGCCCTGGCCTACCCGCTGCCCGTCACCGTGATTGCTGAGCTGCTCGGTCTGCCGATCTCCGACCGTGAGCTGTTCCGGGCTTGGGCGGACCGGCTCTTCCACAGCGACATGATGGACCCCAACGACCCGGAGCTCCCCCGCAAGATCGACGACGCTACCGCGGACATGCTCGCCTACCTGCGCGAGCACTGCGCCGACCGGCGTGCACACCCGCGCGAAGACCTGATCAGCAGGCTGGCCGCGGTAGAGGCCGACGGCGAGCGCCTGACCGACGAGGAGGTGGTGAACTTCTCCATTGTGCTGCTGATCGCCGGGCACATCACCACCACGGCGCTACTCGGCAACACCGTGCTGTGCCTGGATGAGCACCCCGACGTGTGGGCGCAGCTGCGCGCGGACCGGTCGCTCGTGGAGCCCACCATCGAGGAGGTGCTGCGGTACCGCTCGTCGTTCACCCAGGTCGGCCGGGTGACCACGGTCGAGACCGAACTCGGCGGGCAGGTCATCCCGGCGGATGTGGTCGTCACGCCGTGGCTGCTGTCCGCTAACCGGGACGAACGCGAGTTCCCCGACCCGGACCGGTTCGACATCCATCGCTACGGCAAGCACCATCTGGCCTTCGGCTACGGCATCCACTTCTGCATCGGCCAGCTGCTGGCCCGGGTGGAGGGCAGGGTCGCGGTCGGCGTGTTGCTGGATCGTTACGCGGAGATTCACCTGGCCCCCGGGGTGCCGTTGGAGTTCTACGGCCGGGGCATCTTCGCGGCGCGCAACGTCCCGGTACTCGTCCGGCAGGCGTTAAGTCAACGGGAGTAACGGTTTTCGAAGTCGATCGCCCCAGCCAGCGCCAGCATGGCTGCCTCGACTCGTCGGCCGCGGAAAAGACGGCCCGGTTCGTCCGGATGTGCGATTCGTTGGGCGTACCGCTGCTGGTGCTTGTGGACGTGCCCGGTTATCTGCCCGGTATCGACCGCACCGGCGCAAACTCAAACTCTCCACTCGCATAGCGCTCGTGGTGCTCATCATCGTGGCCCTGGCGGCGGGCGGTCTTCTCGCCGCGAGTTAAATCCAAGCCGGATTCTTCCAACCCAAGATGACCATCCGCGCGCCAGCCGAGGGCACCGTGGCCGTGGACAACGGCGTGCCCGGGGGTTCGTCACCGCCTGCACCCAACTCGCCGTCGCCTACGACACCGACAAGACCTACGTGACCGCGCAAATGGGATCTCACATCCAATTAACCAGTGCCCACAATACGCCGATCGCCACCAGCGCGACAAGGAATGCAAACAAAATTCCGATGATCAGTTGAACGATCAGAAATGCGATAATCGGGGCTAGCGCTCCACCAACAGCAAGCAGCATTCTTGATGAGCCCGTGCCGTGATTCCATCCCGCCCAGTTAATCGCCAGTGCTACCAGAGCTGCGATTGCAGCTATCCCATACGTTATCAATACTGCAAAGAAATTATCACCAGCCGACAGTAGACTGATTCCTCTAATCGCAAAGAACAAAAACTCGACGGCCAGGACGATCGCTACCAGTGCGCGAGCACCGAACGAGCTTGCCGCTAAGTTTCCCAGACGAGTGCCTGATTTTACGTCAGACTTGACGTGTGTGCCGACAGAAGCTCCTCGATCTCGAAGCTCGCCCGCTTCGATACGATAAGATCGGTCATGCCAGCTGCCGTTGCTGCCGTTGCTGCCGTTGCTGCCGTTGCTGTCGCTGCTGTCGCTGAGTAGCCAACCATCAGCGAGTAGCTCACATTCCAGTTCACGAAGAGCGGCGAGCGCTTCGTTTCGATTCTCTCCAGTTGGCTCATCGACTGATTTGTCGATCCCGTGGGCAAACCGGAAGATGTACGGACCGTATTTTTGGCCCGCGCCTTCAGCGAACAGCTCGTAGGTTTCAAGCGTGGGTGCACCGAATCCGTTACGAACGAGGTTGCTCAGCGTTAAGACTGATCCTCCGACTGGCTTGACGTGGATCCGCAGATCTGCAGCTTCATTCATTTGAGCACAACCTCCCCAGGCAAGGACGCGTGGACAAAGAGAACATCGCGAGCGCGAGTACGGAGGTTACGCAGTCGCCAAAGTCAGCTATCGATAATCACCCGAATGGCGTATAGCTGATGAGCCTGGCGTGCTTCGCTCAGACGGTGAGCGGCGACCTCATGGGGTCCACCCGACGTGGGACACAACGCCGCCCACCCACCTGTCCGGAAGCCGGCCGGTGAACCCCACGCCGCGCGCATCCGCCCCGTCAACCCGTGACGATCGGCGATCGGGCTTACGTGGTGTCCCTCCGTTTCCAGCTCCGCTTTAGCTGCTCAGAGCGTCTAGCTCACGAGATTCTTGTCAGCCTAGCCGGATAGACTTACTATCATGGTGAACCGCCGGATGTCCGCTCGTCAGGTCCTGGCACTCGTTCGCAGACTGGCGCGCCGGGAGGGGCTGATGTTGGTCGAGCTGCCTGGTCGAGGCAAGGGTTCGCACCGGCTCTACCGATTGGTCGACGCAGGCGGTTTCGAGGTCGTCCGGTTCGGCGTGACCGACCACCCTGGTGACGTTTCGCGGTTGGTGCTCCGCCGACTGGAAGAGCGACTTGAACCGGTGTTCGGCAAAGACTGGACGGAGAAGGAGCGATGACCACCTACGACGTGACGGTGTCCCGCGAGGATGAGCTGTGGGTGGCCGATGTCGCGGGGATGACCGCCGCCACCGACGTACTCCGGTTCAGCGATCTGGACGTCGAGGTCCGCGACTTGATCGCCGGGCTGACCGACACCGACCCGGACGAGTTCGAGATCCGCTGGCACCACCGGGCCGGCGACGACGACGTGACAGTGCTGATCGGCGAGCTGGCCGAGGTGGAAGCCGCCGCCGAGACTGCCACCGCCAGACGGGACGCGGTCCGACTGGAGATCATCCGGCGGTTGTCCGCAGCCGGGCTGTCCCAGCGCGTCATCGCCGACGTACTCGGCCTGTCCCACCAGCGGGTGAACCAGCTCGCCAACGCATCCTGACGGCCGCTCCGTAGACGCGTCGCTACTCCCGCCTCTGCTTGTCGCGACGCGCCGGCTTGGTGTTGGTGGCGGGCAGGGTGCGGTAGCCGGGGTGCACACCGGCGGTGAGGTCCTGTTCGGCGGCGATCCGGGCCAGCAGAGGGTGCAGCTGTGCGCGTTCGGTGTCGTCGAGCGCGGCGAGCATTGCATCCTCGTGCGCGCGGGCCACCCGGCCTATCTCCTTGAGCAGAGTGTCCCCGGCGGCGGTGAGGTAGACCGCGTAGAGCCGCCGGTCAGCGGGGTTGCGGCGGCGCTGGAGCATCCCGCGCTGTTCCAGCCCGTCGACCAGGCCGACCAGCCGGGTCGGCGGGGTGCTCAGATGCTGGGCCAGTTCCTGCTGGCTGCGCCCGGGATCGGCTGCGACCGCGCGTAGCAAGCCGACCTGCGGCGGCGTCAGGTCGAACTCGGCCACTCGTTCGGCGAACCGGCGTGCGGCGTGCGCGCCCAGCTGCGCGAGAAGAAACGCGCTGCCAGGCGCCCGTCGCGATAGATCCCCGGGACCGTCGAGTGTCGATGACATACCCAACGATAACACTTGACAGACGATCAGTCTCATATAATCGTTATAATTTGTAACGATTACTTCTGCGATCGACCCAGCTGCCAAGGAGATTCTCCGATGACCACAACTCTGGGCACCTCACCCACGACCACGACCCGTGATGGCGGGCCCCCGCTGCTCGTTCCCGGCCTGGCTTTCGCCGCGTTGACCCTCGGCGGCGCGATCCTGGGATCGGGCACGCCGCGACCTGCCGATGCCGCCGCGCAGGTGCTGTCCTACGACCAGAACCACGGCACCGTGCTGGCGGTGAGCGCCACATTGCTGTTCGCCTCAGCGATCCCGCTGGTCATCTGGGCGGTCACGGCCTATCGCCGGCTCGGCGTCCGGGTGCCCGGTCCGCTGATGGGAGTCGCGGGCGGTGTGCTCGCGGCCGCCTCGATCGCGCTGAGCGGCCTGTTCGCCTGGACCGCCGGGCAGACCGCTCAGCTCGCCGATCCAGCCCTGGCCCGGACACTGACCAGCCTGTCCTTCAGCACCGGTGCAGCCGGGTTCGTGGTGCCCTTCGGCCTGCTCATCACCGGGATCGCGGTGCCCAGCCTGATCCTGAAGCGGCTACCCCGCGCGCTGGCCTGGGCTGGTGTGGTCATGGGAGCCCTCGGCATGCTGGCCACCCTCACCTTGCTCATCCCCGCACTGGACCCGCTGCTGCCCATCGGGCGTTTCGGTGGAGTGATCTGGCTGGTCGTGGCCAGCGTGCTGCTGCCGGCAGGTCGCCGACCGCGCCCGGCCGCCACCTCGACGGGCCCCTCATGACCAGTCCTGCCACCTACCCCGACCTCGCCGGCCGCGTCGCGGTCGTCACCGGGGGCTCCCGGCGTTCCTGACGCTGCGCGCCTTCCTACCCTCGATGATCGAACGTCAACGGGGGTCTGCCGTCACCATGTCCTCCACCGCCGGGCGGCTGCCGTCACCGGCCTCTCCTGCCTATGGCGCAGCGAACGCCGGGCTGCAGATGCTCACCCGCCAAGCCGCGCTGCACACCCTCGGCCGCCTCGGCGACCCCGCCGACATCGCCGCCGCCGCATTGTTCCTGCTCAGCGACTCATCCTCGTGGATCACCGCCGCCACCCTCGACGTCAGCGGCGGCCGCGTCGCGCTCTAGCCAGCCCGTGACTCCATCACGCCCTTGGGTTGGCGGGCTGCATCGGGGCCAGCTGCTCGGCCGCTCGGACCACCTCGCCATCGGGAGCGTCGCTGGCCAGGGGGCCGCCGGAGATGGGAACGAGCCACACGTGGATCATTGGCTGGGTGACCCGGAGGGCCGATCCGGGGGGGCACGCACCTCGCTGCGTCACTCCGATTACCGCGCCGCTGGCCGGTGAGAAGCACAGGTTGGTGTGGCGGTGCCACTGGGTAAGACAGCCGCCCGGCATCGGCGGCACGGCACCCACCTGGTCGAAGCCCATGAGGTACATCGCTGCCACCAGCACGGCACCGCCAGGGGTGTTGACGTAGACCAGCGACTGGACCCGCTGGGGGTCGAGGAGGTCGCCGACGCCGACGTAGGCCGGCTTGATGTAGTGCACTACCCGCAGGCCGCTCGGGGTGATGGGCACGTATCCGTCGGTCTTGGCGGCCACCAGGCTCCGGTAGCGGGCCACCGCCGCCACCGTGCGGTTGGTGAGGTCCACGGCGGCTCGGCGTTGAGCGGCGTTCGGAGCCGCCGTGCATGCGGGAGTCGCCATCGCCATCCCGGGACCCATGTCGGCCATCGGCTGGGGCCAGACGAGGGGACCGGCGGGCGAGTCGGTGGGCAATGACACCGCACTGCTCTCGCCGAGCGTGGCACTGTGGCGGCCCGAGCCCCCACAGCCCGCCGCCAGTCCGACGACCACTGCCATCGACGCCGCTAGGCCCAAGATGCTCTTCGCCCGCACGGCTCGACCGTACAACGCAGATGTGAGCAGTGAGAGGGTGTCAGCGGTATTCGGGGTTCTCGAAGTCGAACCGGCAGCCGGCGTCCCATTCCGAGCGCTGGTTGCCGTGCACGGGGATGCCGCCGGCGTCTTTGAGCAGCCGGGCGAGATGCATCAGATTCCAGGTCATGAAGGTGGTGTTCCGGTTGGTGAAGTCGTTATCCGGTCCGCCCGACCCCGGGTCCAGGTAGGACGGACCCGGTCCGGCTTCGCCGATCCAGCCCGAGTCGGCCTGCGGTGGAATGGTGTAACCGAGGTGTTGCAGGCTGTAGAGCACGTTCATCGCGCAGTGCTTGACGCCGTCCAGCACCTTCTGATAGATCTCGGGCCAGGTGTCGCTCGCCCAGCCGTGCTCAGTCATGTCGGGCCACACTCCGGTGGCGATGTCGTGGTCGATCGCCCGCAACACCTCGACCTGCACAGCGTGCTTTTCCATGATGCGGGTACTCACCTCGACCAGCCCCGCGGTGTTGCTGGGCTCGGGCGAGCGCTTCAGCGTGCAGTTGATGAACAACGCCTTCAGGTCGTCGTAGCGCGGCTGTGTCATGGCGTGCTCCTCGGTTGGGCTAGAGAAGTTCGGCGTCCTGCTCGACGCACAACAACGCGGGGCCGTCGGAGGCGAACAATGCGCTCATCGCCTCGTCGAGCTGATCGCGACGGGTCAAGAGTCCCGCACACCAGGATCCTCGCCGACGGCGGCCAGCCCATCGGGCTGCCCGGCTGGGCTGCCAGTGCCCGGGGTAGTGGCGGGCAATGCGAGGCGGCGCTCGATTGCGTCGGTTTTCATTGCGCCGTTGTTGAGGAGGCCGTTCTGGCCTGGGTCGGCGCCTGCGAACACTGCCGGCGCGGGCGCCGGTTGCGGCGGTGCGATGCTGGCCGGGGCTGCTGGTCCGGAGCGCAGGAACAGCGCTCCCAACACGCCCACGACGCAGAGCCCGGTCATGATCAGAAACAGGTCGCTGACCGCGCCGGCGAACACCTGCAGCTGGGCCTGCTGGTAGGTGGCGTATAGACCCGCCGCCGGCGGAGCGGTCGGGCCGAGGCTGGGAGTAGGTGTGTCGGCGGGAAGCAGCGCGACCCGTCCGGCCATCTGCTGCGCCCGCTGGAGGGTCACGATAGCGGTGAACACCGCAACGCCGAACGCGGCGGCAGTGCGCTGCACGACGTTGTTGAACGCGCTGGCAACGTTGGAATACGCGGTGGGGATGACCGCGAGGCCCGCGCTGAACAACGGCATCAGCCCGAGGCCTACGCCGCCGTATTGCAGCATCAGCAACCACATGATGTGCCCGCGGGTGGCGTCGAGGGTGATCGTGTGCAGCAGATAGGTGGCAACCGCCGCGATTGTCAAACCGATGACCGCCGGCCAGCGCGGTCCGATGCGGTCGTAGATCAGCCCCGCGATGGGCATCAACACCGCCATCGCCAGCGCCGGTGGCAACAGGACAAGTCCAGCGTCGAAGGCCCCGAGCCCCTGAACCAACTGCAGGAACTGCGGCACATAGAACGCCACATTGAACAGCACCACCATGATCAACGAGATCAACAGCAGCGACAGGGTGAACTCCCTGTAACGGAATACCCGGAGATCGAGTAGCGGGTCGTCGACCTCAAGCTCGATCACCACGAACAACGCCAGGCTCAGCACGCTGAAGGTCATCAGGCCCAGGATCCGGTAGGAGGTCCAGCCCCAGTCCTCACCCTTGGACAGCGCCAGCAGCATCGCGAACAATCCACTCGCGATCGTGAGGAAGCCCAGCACGTCGAACCGCCGTGCGGCCAGCTTCGGGAACCGCGGCAACACCAGGATCGCGGCCACCGTGCCGAGGATCCCGACCGGCACATTGATGAAGAAGATCAGCCGCCAGCTCACATACTCGACCAGATAACCGCCCAGCGCCGGACCGACCGCCGGGGCGACCACCGCACCCAGCCCGTACATGCCCAGCGCGGCGCCGAGCCGATCCCGTGGCACGATCCGCAACAGGATCGACATCGTGATCGCCGGCAGGATCCCGCCGAGCAGCGCCTGGACGATCCGGAAGATCACCAGCGTGTCCAAGCTCCAGGCCAGCCCGCACAGCGCAGACCCGGCCGCGAAACCCAGCAGCGCCAGGTTGTAGACCCGGCTCAACCCGAGGCGATCCCCCAACCACGCGGTGGCCGGTACCACCACGCCTTCGGTCAGCGCGTAGGCGGTGACCACCCACTGCGCGTCGCTGGTGGTCGCTCCGAACTCGTTCTGAATGGTGGGCAGCGCCACGGTGACGATGCTGATGTCCAGGATCGACATGAACATCCCGACGATCAGCACCGCCAGCGGCAGCTGCCACCCCGTCGCGGCGCCATCGCCGGAAGCCCCGCCACCAGCGGGTCGGGAGGTCACCCCGTTAAGCGGGGTCACCTCCGCATCCGTCACCCCCCGACGAGCCACGACACCACTGTGCCATCAGGAACGGATCGTCCTCTACTTCTTTTCTAGGGGCAGCGCCAACCTGATCAGTGTGAACGCTGAGAAGTTGGCAACGGAACACGTTCGTAGAGCCGGTCCTCGGCTTGCAGCATCTCGCGCTCGGCGGCCTCCGTGAGGTTTCGGTTGTCGACGAGCACCCCGAACTCGACATTGCCGTGTTCCGCGCTCCAGGAGAAGTTTGCGCTGGTCACCAGGAGAAATCGGTGATCGATCGCGAGGATCTTCGCGTGGTTGCGGAAACTGCGACCATCGAACTCCTTTGTCCGCAGCACGGCCCCTGGTCGTAGCTGCGTGGCCACCTCGGCGGTGGTCGGTGACCAAGGTTTGGGCTGCTGATCCGCTGCCGCGGTGTCGAGGTACACCCGCACTGTGAGCTCCGGTCGCAGCGCTGCTCGACGCAGGGCTTCCCAGAGCCCCGACGAGCGCTGGAAGTTGAATGTAGAGCAGGTGACGGACTGTCGGGCGTGATCCACGAGGTGGGGCACCGAGCTGGTGAGTCGGCCACCTTGGGCGAGGTGCCCGGGCATGGTCCAGAGTGGGTCAAGGGCCGTGGGTGTCGATCGTGCTCCTTCCACGGCCCTGAGCACGGCGATAAGAGGGGACCTGGCGCCGCCGCCGGCTTCCACGAGCGACCTGATCGGCCCGCGCCGTCCGGCGGAGACAGCTTTCAGCGCGGCCGTCAGCGTGTCCCCGTCGGCTAGCCGGTCGGCGATCTCCTTGGCTTCCGTCCCGGTGAGGACTTGCCCAAGTTGCCTCGCCGCCCTGGCGTCAATCGATGCGTCCGAAGAAGCCAATACCGCTCCCGGGCAGATCGACTAGGAACCGCCGGTCTAGAAACCGGTTGGCTCGTTCACAGGAGGTCTCTGACGCCATCACGCAGCAGTGGCAGGCGGCCCCATGCAGGAAGTCCTCGGGGTCCTGTGGCGTGCGCATCGCGCAGATCGGGTCTGACGAGCATCGAGTTGCTCGGTAGAGGGCGGCGGACACGACTCGTTGCAGGCGAGCGGGTTCGCTCAGTTGGACGAGTCCGCCGAGGGTCCCGTCGCTGTCGGACGCGGTGGTGCAGATGAGCAGTCCCGCCGCAGCGGATCTCCCGTCGGCCTTGGGCCATGCGTAGAGCCGCTCGCTCAGGCTCGCTGCGGAGTAGCCACACGTCATGGCCATCTCGCGGATCAGTACGTGGGCGAAGGTGTGGACGAGCCAGTAGCGCGGGGGCTTGAGCCGGGAGTCGGGATTGACGATCTTGGCAGTTTCGGAGAACCGGCGGGAGAAGTTGCGGCGATGCGCATCACGGTGTGCCCGCCACAGGTCCGTCTCGTTTACTCGTTGCTCCCAGGACTCGACTGCCCCCTCGT
>JBOHFC010000011.1:0-3122 GCA_050701375.1 Pseudonocardiaceae bacterium | reverse complement strand
GCACCTTCGACCGGCTCGTCGCTGCCGAACCGGAACCGCTGACATCCAGTTTTGCGGTGAGCCACGCGATGCTGCTCAACGTCGCCAACCGGCCCGGTGACGCGTTCGCGGCGATGCGCCACCTGCTGACCGACAACCACGAGGAGCGTCCCGCGCAGCGCCGGCACATCCGTCAGGCCATCGCGATCTACCGTGCGTTACTCGCCGCCGGCGTCGTCGAACGGTTGGCGGTCCCGGACGCCCAGGGCAGCACCGTGCGGCTCACCGGCGACCTGCAGCTCGACTTCGCGCTGAACCAGGCGCTGTCCCCGTTCGCGCTAGCCGCGATCGAGCTGCTCGACCCGGACTCGGTCGACTACCCGCTGGACGTGCTGTCGGTACTCGAGGCAACCCTCGACGATCCGCGCCAGGTGCTCAGCGCGCAACTGTCCAAGGCCAAGGGTGAAGCCGTGGCGGCGATGAAAGCCGAAGGCATCGAGTACGAGGAGCGGATGCGGCTGCTGGAGGACGTCACCTATCCGATGCCACTGGCTGAGCTGCTGGACGCGGCGTTCGAGACATACCGGGGAGGCCATCCATGGGTGGCCGACCACAGACTGTCCCCCAAGTCGGTGGCCCGGGATCTCGCCGAGCGAGCGATGACCTTCACCGAGTACGTCGGGTTCTATGGCCTTGCCCGCTCCGAGGGACTGGTGCTGCGCTACCTGGCCAACGCCTACCAGGCGCTGCGCCGCACAGTGCCCGAAGACGCCAAGACCGACGAGCTGAGGGACCTCCAGGAGTGGCTCGGCGAGTTGGTCCGCCAGGTCGACTCCAGCCTGCTGGACGAGTGGGAGAAACTGCGCGACCCGCAGGCGCCGGACGGATTGTCCGCGCCGGTGGACCACCGGCCTCCGCCGGTGACAGCCAACGCGCGGGCCTTCCGGGTCCTGGTACGCAATGCGCTGTTCCGCCGCGTGGAGCTGGCTGCCCGCCGGAGGTGGGAGGAGCTGGGGGAGCTCGACGCGGACGCCGGGTGGGACGCGGACTCTTGGCGCGAGGCCCTGGAACCTTACTTCGACGAGCATGTCGAGATCGGCACCGGCGCGAACGCCCGCGGCCCGCAGTTGCTGATCATCGATGAGCAGCCTGACCGTTGGATGGTGCGGCAGGGCCTGGACGATCCGGCCGGGCATCATGACTGGGCCATCGTGGCCGAGGTCGACCTGGCCGCCTCCGACGAGTCCGGGATCGCCGTGCTGTGGGTGACCGCGGTCGGCCAGCTCTAACCGCGGCTGCGCAGGACAGTCAGGACGGCTCGTTGCCCGGCTTCCACTTGATGCCGCAGCCCATGCTGGGCACCTGCGGTTCGGGTACCGGTTGTCCAGCCAGCACCAGTTTCAGCGCCGCCCGCAATGCGTTGCCGGTCACCGGAGCATTGTTGCGTGGGCGGGACTCGTCGAACTCGCCCCGGTAGACGAGCTTGCGCTCGATGTCATAGAGGAAGAAGTCGGGCGTGCACGCGGCCTGGTAGGCCAGTGCGACCTGTTGGGTGTCGTCGAGCAGGTACGGGAAGGTGAAGCCAGCACGGTGAGACTGCTCGATCAACCCAGCTGGCCCGTCGTCGGGATAATTCTTGATGTCATTGCTGCAGATCGCCACCGCGGCCACGTCCTGCGCGTACTCGGCAACCAGCCAGCCGAGTCGCTGCTCGAGATGCCGGACGTAGGGGCAGTGGTTGGACAGGAACATCACCAGCACGGGTCGACCAGGGGCGAGGCCATCAGAGGTAACGATCTCGCCGTCCAGAGACGGCAGGGCGAACGGCGGCGCTGGGGTGCCGAGCGGGACCATCATCGAGTTCACAGCCATGGTGACCAGTCTCGCATCACAAGAGCAGTACTCGACCTGGACCGGAGAAATCGAACACCCAACGCGCGCCGCCGAACAGGTTGTCATCCTACCCCACTGCGGGTCGATCTCGACGCCGTAGGAGTTGGCAATCCAGCTACCGCGACGCAAGAAAACGGGCCGATCGGCCGTGACCGTGATCGGGACAGTGTCGCCGGGCGGCATTCCAGCGACATCGACCCAGCCGCTGCTGCGGCGCGGTTACGTGGTGCCGAAGAACGGACCGCCGCCGAGGACACTATGAGCGAGGCCTTTCATGACTCCGCCCTGTGCCTTGGACTCGAGTAGGACGCCCTCGCCGTGGGCGATCATCGCGCCGCGGTCGACGCACAGCGCCTGACCCGGTGCGAGAAGACAGTGGGCAATAGTGAATGCCGGGTTGTGGCGCAATTTGACCTGCATGGCGGCGACCCTAGCCGACCGGATCGCTAAGCCTCGCTGAGTCCGCCGCCAGCCCGTCGAACAGTTCACCGCGGTGGACGGTTCGACGGGCTGGACTTCGGACCCCTGATCGGGTGCCTGCTAGGACTAGTCTCGGTCGGTGCCCTGGACCTTGCGCACCGCGCCGTCGATCTGGTTGCTGAACTTGCCCTTGGTGCACTGATCGACGAGGCGACCAGCCTGGTCTGCAATCTTACCGACCGCGTCAGGGTTGGTCTTGGCGTACCGGCGAGCGGCCTCCACGGCCCCCGCCAGCACAACGAGCTTCCCAAGTTTCCCCAGCATGGTGTTTCCTCCTTTGGCTGACCAACCACAATCCCCACTAGGTCACAGCTGAATGGCGAGGATACCGCGCCCGATCATTGGGTGGGAGGACGGCCGCAGGAAGCGGTCACAGCGACCCGGTCAGAATCCCATCGCCTGGGCTCGGCGCTTCACCTCGCGCCCTCGGTTGGTGCGCAGCGCGCCGATTGGGGTGCCGGGCAACGAATCCTCCGCGGTGAACAACCAGCGCAGGATCTCCTCGGCGGAATAGCCTGCGTCGCGCAACAAGGTGATCGTGCCGGGCAGCCCCTTGACAACCGCATCACCGCAGAGGAACTCCGCGGGGATCAACACGACGCCGCTGCGGCGTACCCCCATGAGTTGCCCGTCGCGCACCATCTGGTGCACCCGGGTTACCGGCAGTCCAAGCCGTTGCGCGACATCAGGTAGCGGCAGCACCACCACCTCAGGGTCGAGCACGTCCAGGGCGATGGGGAGGTCGCTCACGGTGGTCACCATGCCATACC
>JBOHFC010000010.1:0-13017 GCA_050701375.1 Pseudonocardiaceae bacterium | reverse complement strand
CTGGCCCGGGGACGGTCCGGCAACCTGCGCTCGCCGCAAGGTGCCAACGCCAGGATCGATGAGGAACACACGTGAACGTTCTGGCTGACGTCCCGGCCCTGCACGGCTCCCTGGTCCGGTTGGAGCCACTCTCGATAAACCACGGCGAAGACCTGGCCGTCGCCGCAGAGGAGGACCGCGGCGCGTACGGCTTCACCGGAGTCCCCCGCGGCTGGGAGGTAACGGGCTTCCTCGCCGCGCATTTCGAACGGGCCAAGGCCGGCAAGTTGGCACCGTTCGCCCAAATCCGCTTGGGCGATGGGCGGGCCGTGGGATGCACAGCCTACTGGGATCCCCGGTTCTGGCCAGGCGGCTGCACGCTGTGCGCCATCGAGATCGGCTGGACCTGGCTGGGCGCTTCGGCCCAGCGAACGGGCATTAATGTGGAGGCAAAGCTCCTGCTCCTTGAGCACGCGTTCAAGACCTTGGGCGTGGTCAGGGTCGACTTCAAGACCGACGCCCGCAATCAGCATTCCCGACGCGCCCTCGAGAGCCTGGGTGCGCACTTCGAGGGCGTCCTTCGCCACTGGTCGCCGTCGCACGCGCCCGGGGAGCAGGGCCTGCTTCGCGACTCCGCGATGTTCTCGGTCATCGCCTCCGAGTGGCTGGCCACCAAGGCCACCTTGCGCCGTCGCCTGGCCCGGACTGCGCTAGGCCGAGGGGGTCAGCGGGCGGAATCCCCGCAGCCGCAGGCTGTTGGACACCACGAAGACCGAGGAGAACGCCATCGCCGCTCCGGCGATCATGGGGTTGAGCAGGCCCGCCGCGGCCAGCGGCAGCGCGGCGACGTTGTAGCCGAAAGCCCAGAACAGGTTGCCCTTGATGGTGCGCAAGGTGCGCCGGGACAGCCGGATCGCGTCAGCGACCACCCGTAGGTCACCGCGGACGAGGGTCAGGTCGCTGGCCTGGATGGCGGCATCGGTACCGGTGCCCATGGCCAACCCCAGATCGGCCTGGGCCAGCGCCGCGGCGTCGTTGACGCCATCGCCGACCATCGCCACAACCCGACCTGCCTGCTGTAGCCGTCGCACTTCGTCGACCTTGCCTTCGGGCAGCACCCCGGAGATCACCGTGTCGATGCCGACCTCGGCGGCCACTGAGCGGGCGACGGTCTCGTTGTCGCCGGTGAGCAGCACCGGGGTCAGCCCCAGGCCGCGCAGCATGCGCACCGCCTCGGCACTACTCGGCTTGACCGTGTCGGCCACCGAAAGCAGGCCGCGTGCTCGCCCGTCCCAGGCCACCGCGACCACGGTGCGGCCGTGGGCCTCCTGCTCCGCTACGACCGAAGCCAACGCGTCAGGCAGCGATACCGACCACTGCTCGGCCAACCAAACCGGCCGACCGACCAATATCACGGCACCGTCGACCTCACCCTGTACGCCCAGTCCTCGTGCCGAGCGGAAACCGACCACTGCGGGCAGCTGTCCCAGCCGCTGCCGGCCACCGCTGGCGATTGCACTGGCGATGGGGTGCTCGGAGGGGTCCTCCACGGCGGCGGCGCGGCGCAGCACCTCGGTAGCGTTCTCCCCGGCCGCAGGCAGCACCGCGACCAATGCCATCGTGCCGGGGGTGACGGTGCCGGTCTTGTCCAGCAGCACGGTGTCCACCCGCCGAGTGGACTCCAGCACCTCAGGGCCCTTGATCAGGATTCCTAGCTGTGCACCGCGACCGGTGCCGACCAGCAATGCGGTAGGTGTGGCAAGCCCGAGGGCGCAGGGACAGGCGATGATCAGCACGGCGACCGCGGCGGCGAACGCGGTCCCGACGGGGGAACCGATGGCCAGCCAGACGACCAGCGTGCCTGCCGCGAGCGCGATCACGATCGGTACGAATACGGCCGAGACCCGGTCGGCCAGCCGCTGCACCTTGGCCTTGCCGCTCTGCGCGTCCGCT
The DNA here is from genome assembly GCA_050701375.1 of Pseudonocardiaceae bacterium. Taxonomy (GTDB): domain Bacteria; phylum Actinomycetota; class Actinomycetes; order Mycobacteriales; family Pseudonocardiaceae. Next base: position 11,085 of record JBOHFC010000010.1, on the reverse strand, counting down.
ACCAACCGCGCCATCTGCGCCAGGCGGGTCTGCGCACCAACGCGGGAGGCGCGGACCAGCAGCCGGCCGGAAGCGTTCATCGTCCCGCCGGTGACGGTCGAACCCGGAGTAACCTCGGTCGGCACCGACTCGCCGGTCAGCATGCTCTCGTCGACGGCTGAGGCCCCTGCCACCACCTCTCCGTCGGTGGCGATCTTCTCTCCAGGGCGCACGACGAACTCATCCCCGACCAGCAGCCGGTCAATGGGGACGCGCGCCTCCTGGCCGCCCCGCAGCACCGCGACGTCTGAGGCGCCGAGGTCCAGCAGGGCTCGCAGTGCCGCACCCGCGCGCCGCTTGGCACGCGCCTCGAAGTAGCGACCGGCCAGCAGGAAGACCGTGACGCCGGCGGCGACCTCGAAGTAGACCTGGCTATGGGCGTGATACCCGGAGGCCACTACCTCGTGCCGCTCGATGAGGCCGCCGCTACCGACGAACCACGCGTAGCAGCTCCACAGGAATGCGGTCAGCACACCCATCGAGACCAGCGTGTCCATGGTGGCCGCGCCGTGCCGTAAGTTCTGCCAAGCGGCCCGATGGAAGGGCGACGCTCCCCACGTCATTACCGGGGCGGCAAGGAATAGCGACAGTCCATCGAACTCGTGGGGTACTTGCCAGCCCGGCACCATCGCCGCCATCGACATCGCGACCACCTGGACGGCGAGCACAGCACTACCCAGCAGCCGTACCCGCAACTCGCTGAGGTCGGTGTCGGCTGGGCCGGTGGGCTGGTCAGCATCGGGTTCGGTCTCGGCGGGCAGCTCCGCAGTGTAGCCGGTGCGCGCCACGGTGGCTACGAGATCCTCGGGTGTGACACCGTCTGCGTAGTCGACCCGGGCCATTTCGGTCGCGTAGTTGACGCTGGCCCGCACTCCTGGGAGCTTGTTCAGCTTCTTCTCGATGCGAGCTGCACAGGACGCACAGGTCATGCCACTGATGGCCAGCTCAAGCTGGCGGTTGAGCGCACTGGGTCCGGTCACGGAGCCGCAGTCATCGACGGTGGCCACGGGTCACCTCGCCAGCGCGGTGAACTCGACGGTCCTCAGCTGGCCATGATGCTGAAATTCCAGGAACATCCGGTAGTAACCGGCAGTCGGCACGTCGGCGTCGAAGTCGATCGCGGTGTCCTGACGGGGACCCGCGACGGGCCGCACGTTCAGGTGGGCCAAGTCGCCCTCACGCAGGATGACCAAATGCCCGGCGGCCCCGAGAACCGGCTCAAGGTCGGTAACCGGCAGATCGTCGCGCATGACATGCATCCCTATTCGCGATGTCGACCCAGCGGCCAGATCCCCGGTCCACACCACCGTATAGCCATCGAGCTCGGCGACCGTCGAAACCTTCGATATGGGTCCGTCTTCGACGAGCCCAGGTGCCTCGAGATCAACGCCGAGGGTGACCGGTGACTCGGCGGTTCCGGGCAGGAACTCGGCGAAAGCTCGGTAGCTACCCGGCTGATCGAGTTCCAGTGGCACGGTCCAGGTGCCGTCCGGGTCCATGACGGGGAAAAGATGCTGGTAGCCGGTCATATCCCGGCGGACAACGAAGAAATTCATCCGCCGGTCGCCGAGCTGGGCGAAGTCGGTCAAGGGCTGGCCGTTACTCGCGAAGACAGTGAACCGGAAATTCTCGTACTCCCCGGCCGTGAATCGGGTGATCCGGGGGCGCAGCACGTAACCCTGGCTGGCGATGGCCAGCCCACCGGGTCCCTTGCCATGATCGTCGTTGTCACCGAGGCCGTTGCGGCCGTGGTCATGGGACACTGGCGCGGCGCGACCGACGACCGCCTCGCCGAAATTGATCCCGAAGCCGAACAACGCCACCAAGCCGGCGACCAAGGCCAGCAAGGGAACCGGGGTTCTCAGCTGCCCGGTCCGGAATTTTCGAGTGTCAAGCATGTGGGTTCGAGGTCCTGATCTGAGATCTCAGACTGAGATCTCAGACTGAGATCTCGTAGCCGGCTTCGTCGACCGCAGCGCGGACCATGGCGGCGTCCAACGGCCTGTTGCTGGTGACGCGAACCCGGCCGGTGGCCAGATCGACCTGCACATCTGTGACGCCAGCGATACCACCGACCTCCTGCGTCACCGCCGAGACACAGTGCTCGCAAACCATCCCCGTAATGGTGTACTCACCGACTGTGGCGGTGTCCCCCATGTCATAACCTCCTCAACCTCGTTGGGCTGCTCTGCGCGGTTCGTCAGGACCGGACCAAGCGAGCGATCGCGTCGGCCGCTTCCTTGACCTTGACGCCGGCAGCAGACCCGTCGGCCGCGGCCTCGACCATGCATGTCGCCATATGTTCTTCGAGCAGAGCCAGTGCGAAGGATTGCAGTGCTTTGGTGGCGGCCGAGACTTGGGTCAGTACATCGATGCAGTACTGGTCCTGCTCCACCATCCGATGCAACCCGCGGATCTGACCCTCGATCCGGCGTAGCCGGTTGAGGTACGCACCCCGGTCCTTGGTGTAGCTCGCCACCGCACTGTCCTCTCTCGACCCTGATGAGGCTCAACGTACCCCCGGCCGGTATATCCCTCCACCCTGCCTGCGGCTAGCTCGGAACCAGCACAACCCACACCGGGCCGGGAGCGAAGGTCAGCGGTGATCCATCCGGCAGGGTGAAGGTGGTGATCGCGTCGGGGTTGGGACGCGACCAGGTCCCGCTGAACGCCAGCCCGTCGCGGAGCACGACGGCATCACCGGAGCCCACGGTCGCCGCGAACGGCGACGCTGCTCCGGCCGCGTCGTGGACCGCGGTAGCGTGCACTGACACCCGCTGCAGAACCACGGTCGCCGCACCTGGCCGCGGTCCAGACGCGGAGCGCAGCGGGGCGCCGTCCATGGAAATCACCCACCTGGACTCCTCGGGCACCCACTGCACACCGATGGCCGCCGCCGAGTACCTGACCTCGGTCCCAGGTACCGGACGACCGCCGGCCGGAGGAGGTCCGAAGCGGAACCCGATATCTCGCGGTGGCGCGCCGCCTTGGCGTAGCAGGTTGGCGTCGCCGTAGAGGTTGTGCGGCATCGGCCTTCGCCGGTCGCGGTGATAGTCACCCGCTCGCGCGATGGCCGAGACGTCAAGTATCGGAGCGTGGTCTACCAGCGCGCCGACTTCAGGCGCCGCGCCGGAGAACGCCAGCGCGGGCCGGCCGAAATTGGCCAGCAGCTCCACATCGGAGGCTCGCGAGCTGCGTACCGGCCCCACCTGTGGTGGGACTCGGGACTGATACACGGCGAGCAGCCGGCTCAGGCCGCCCTCGACGGGCTCGACGTAGACCAGATCGGCCAGCTCAAGCCCGCTTTGCGGGCGGGCCACCGACGCATTGTCGATCTTCACGCAGAGCACGGGCGCGCCGAGGTCGGTTGGCAGGCCGGTGAATGGCGAGACCGGCGGCGGGCTGGGCGCGATGCTGGGCGGCAGGCTGAGCGCCGGGTCGGGCGGGATCACGATCGGCGCAACCGTACCGGACCCCACCGAGCCGGCAGAAGGCTGCGAGACGGGTAGGGCGACCGCCGCGGATGGCATCACGGACGCACTGCTGGAGCTGGACAGCAAGCTGGCGGGCAGCACGTAGACCACCAGCAACAGGGCCAGCACCCGCAGGGCTTGTCCCCGTCTGCTCACGACCACCACCCTCTCGCGGAGCGCATGATGCGACTCTGAGTGACACTTCATACCAGCGGCGATCGGTGCACGGGAAATCCTGGCCCACCATGCGGGCGCGACGCCCAGCCATTTGGCGGTACCGAATGGCTGAGAGTGACGAAATATCCGCTGGATGTGGCACTCCGCTCGGAGGATGACAAAGAGTCGCCAGCCGATTACGCTGGGGGAAGATCGCTCAACGTCACTACCGGGGGAACCTAGTGAGTATGAGCCACGGGTTTGAACGCGTCGAACCGAGGCGCGGCCAAATGGCTCTGCACCCTTGGCAGTGGAAGTTGTGGTGCGAGCGGAAAGTTGTCATCGCCTACGTCCTCACGGTGGGCATCGTGGCGTTGGCGCTGGCTGCCGGGATCACCGTGGCGATACCGATCCGCTCTGACGATCTGGTCCGCTTCGGGCTGATGGCCGCAGGGGCGGTCGTGCATCGAGAGACGGTTCGCCGGATCGAGAGTCTGCGGGAGCGGACGACGGGTACCGGCCTGCTGACGAATCTCACCTCGTTATGGATTTTCGCGGCAACCTTGTCAGTTCCGCTACCGCTTGTCTTCGGCCTGACCGGGTTGGTGCATCTGCACTCCTGGCACCGAGGTAGCTCGGGCAAGGTGTACCGCAAGCTGTTTTCCGCCGCGACGATGGTGCTGGCGCCCACGGCCGCAGTCGCCGTCTTGCAGCTGGTCCAGCCGGCTGAGTACCCGATCATCCCGCAGGGGCCGCCGGGGCTCGCTGTCCTGATCGGAGCCGGGACGGTGTTCTGGCTGGTCAATTATGGCTTGGTGGTCGGTGCCGTGATCATTTCTGACCCACTGCAGCCAGCCCGCCAGGTCCTGGGCAACCCGGGTGACCAGATCGTTGTGGTGGCCGCGCTCGGGCTCGGTGTCGGATTCGCGGTGATGCTGGCCTTCGCTCCGTGGCTGACCGCCGTCCTCATGGTTACAGTGTTCGCACTGCACCGTGCCCTGCTGCTACCGCATTTCCAACAGGCCGCGCGCACTGACAGCAAGACTGGCCTGCTCACCGCGGGCTTCTGGCGTGAGGCGGCCGGCCGGGAGCTTGAACGTGCCCGCCGGCTCGCCGACCCGCTCGGTGTGCTGATGCTCGACCTTGATCATTTCAAGTCGTTCAACGACCGGATGGGTCATCTCGTCGGCGATCAGGTGCTGCGCGCCGTCGCTGACGAGCTCCGTTCCCAGACCAGGCCCTACGACCTGGTCGGACGGTTCGGGGGCGAGGAGTTCGTGATCCTGCTTTCCGGCGTGGGTATTGACCAGGTCGAGGACATCGCGGACCGGATCCGCGAGCGAATCAGCCAGCTGCGCGTGCTGGTCGACAGTTCGCACGATCGGCCGGTCACCGTGGATGGAATATCGGTGTCGATAGGGGCGGCGGTCCGACCCAATGACGGTGACGAGATCGACCAACTACTAGTTGCCGCTGACGGCGCCCTGCTAGCCGCCAAGGCCGCCGGCCGCGACCGCGTACGCTTGGCAACGCGCTAAACCGGACTCTCGCTGCCAGGGTAAGGGCATGACGAACGACGAGGGCAAGCTTGCCCGGCTCCGTACCGGGGAGTTGGCAGAGCGAGCTCGCGCGGTGCGTGACGCGGTGCACGGCACGCGGGTGACCTACTCTCCCAAGGTATTCCTGCCGGTGACCATGCTGTGCCGGGACAGCTGTGGGTACTGCACCTTCGCGCACGCTCCCCGGGAACTGCCATCACCCTACCTGGAGCTCGACGAGGTGTTGGCTATCGCCCGGCGGGGCGCGGAGCTCGGCTGTCATGAGGCGCTGTTCACCCTCGGTGAGCGCCCCGAGCGGCGCTACCCTTCAGCCCGGAGCTGGCTGACCGATCACGGGTACGACTCCACGGTGGACTACCTGGTTGCGGCCTGCCGAGCAGTGCTCGAGCAGACCGGGCTGCTCCCGCATGCCAACGCCGGCGCTTTGTACCCGGATGAGCTGGCTGCGCTGCGCACAGTGACCGCCAGCCAGGGGATGATGATCGAATCGTTGCGATCGGACCTGGTCGCGCACCGTGGCGCCCCGGACAAGCACCCGGACCGGCGCTTGGCCACCCTGCACGCCGCGGGTGAGCTGGCGATCCCGTTCACCACCGGAATCCTGGTCGGTATCGGCGAGACCGAGACCGACCGCGTCGTGGCCCTGGAGGCGATCGCCCGCGCGCACCGGCGCTTCGGGCACGTCCAAGAAGTGATCGTGCAGAACTTTCGACCCAAGGCCGACACCGCGATGCGCCGCGCTTCACCCTGCCCACCGCGGGAGCACCTTCGGGCCATCGCGCTGGCTCGGCTGCTGTTGCCGCCGCAGGTGCACGTGCAGGCCCCGCCCAATCTCACCGACGATCCGGCGAGCGTCCTTGCCGCCGGCATCGACGACTGGGGCGGGGTCTCCCCTATCACCGCGGATCATGTCAATCCCGAGCGGCCCTGGCCGGCGCTCGACGAGCTGCGCAACGCAACCCAGATGGCGGGCCACACGCTGGCTCCACGCCTGACCATCTACCCGGAGTACGCCCTGCACCCTGATCGCTGGCTGGATCAAGCGGTCCGGTTCGGGGTGCTGGACCGCTCCGACGCCGAGGGTCTCGGACGCGACGATCCGGGCGCGGTGTTCCCGGAGTCCGCGCCGCGAGCCGCCGACGTCGGCGATGGCGCGGAGGTGGTCCTGGCCGGGCGCCGCTCCACCGCCTGGTACTCCGGCGGCAACACCGCGCCGCCAGTGTTGTTGCCCGCGTTGGGGCGGGTGACCGGCGCTGTGCGGGCAGCGCTCGACGGGGTTCGCGCGGGCCAGCGCCCCGGGCTCGAGGAGCTGGTCACGTTGTTGCGAGCCCGCGGCCCCGAGGTCGGCGCCGTTGCCGGGCTGGCCGACGAGCTGCGCGCCGCAGCCGTCGGCGACACCGTCACGTATGTGGCCAATCGCAACATCAACTACACCAACGTGTGCACCTTCCGGTGTCGGTTCTGCGGGTTCTCCAAGGGCAAGCTGTCGCTGAATCTGCGTGGCGCTCCGTACCTGCTGGAGCTGCCCGAGATCGTGTCGCGGGTGCTGGAGGCGCAGCGCCTCGGCGCCACCGAGGTCTGTCTGCAGGGCGGGATCCATCCCAGCTTCGATGGTGACTACTACGTCACGGTATGCCGGACCATTCATGAGGCGGCCCCCGGAATCCACATTCACGGCTTCACCGCGCTGGAGGTCACCGAAGGCGCCCGGCGTCTGGGCGAGCCGCTCGCCGCCTACCTGACCCGGCTGCGCGAGGCCGGTCTGAGATCGCTGCCCGGTACCGCCGCTGAGATCCTCGACGATGAAATCCGCGCGGTGCTGTGCCCCGACAAGATCACTACTGCGGAGTGGCTGGAGGCGCACCGGGTGGCGCACTCGGTGGGGCTGCGCTCCAACGTCACGATGATGTTCGGTGCCATCGAGCAACCGGTGCACTGGGCCCAGCACCTGTTAAGAGCTCGGGAACTGCAGGCACAGACCGGCGGCTTTACCGAGTTCGTCGGGCTGCCCTTCGTGCACATGGCGACGCCGATGTATCTCAAGCGGACGGCCCGGCGGGGACCGACCTGGCGAGAGGTGCTGCTGGTGCACGCAGTAGCCCGGATCGCGTTGCACGGGTTGATCGACCACGTGCAGGCTTCCTGGGTCAAGCTCGGCGCCTCTGGTGCCCGCCAGCTGCTGCAGGCCGGTGTCGACGACCTGGGCGGCACGCTGATGGACGAGAACATCAGCCGTGCGGCGGGCGCCAGCCACGGGCAGGGCCTGGAGGAGGCCGGGTTCCGCGCTATCGTCGAGCCGCTCGGCCGACCGCTGGCCCAGCGCACCACCCTCTACGAACCGCTGGAGATCACGCCCCGCTAGCTCCTACCAGCATCCGGAGTTGGGCGAACAGCTCGTCTCGGCTGGTCACGTCCAATCTCTGACGCATCCGGGCCACGTGATGCTCGACGGTCTTCGCCGAGATGAACAGCCGTTCGCCGATCTGCCGGTAGGTCAGTCCGGTCAGGATGAGTTCGGCGACCTCGTGCTCCCGGCTGCTCAGCATGGCCCCGTTGGCTGGCGGGGCGGTCGGACGGGTAGCAACTGCGGGCTCGGGCGAATCGTCCGGCGCACCCTCTGGCGAAGGGCTGGCCGCGCCGGGGCCGGTGGCCTGCAGCGCCCGGGCACATCCGAGCAGCCCGACCATGGCCTTGCGGTCGGTAGTGCGGATCGCGGCCTGCCCCACGAGCCGGGAGCCATCGTTGGCCTGGCCGATCGTCTGCAGTCCGCGCGCCGCGGTCTCCACCTCAGCCGGGTCGAACTGCCCGGCCAGCACCTGCATCCAGGCACGTCCGGCGGCAGCGAGCACGGCGGCGTAGTGGTTGTTCTCTGCTGCACGAGCCAAAGCCGCCGAATGGGGCTCGGCCGCCTCGGGCTGCCCTCGTAACATCGCGGCATGCAGGGCGTACCAGTGCAGCGGTGCGGCCCACAGCGGCGGGTCACCCAGCCGCTCAAGCAGGATCCAGGCCTGCGCCAGGTGCGGCGCCACCCGGTCGAAGTCCCTTAGTCTGGCCGCGGCCACAGCCAACTCACCCAGCGGCAACAGGGCGAACAGGTCAGCCGGGTGCCGAACGATCGCCTCCCGGGCCGCCGCCCACGCTGTCTGCAACGTAGGAATGTCGCTCTCGCGCCGGGCTAGACCAACCGCCAGCGCAGCTGCGAACAGCTCCTCCCGTGGTTCGAGGGTGCCTGAGTCGGGTACGGCGCGAGCCAGCCATCGCCTGGCCAACGCGAGGTCGCCGCGGATCATCGCGGTCCAGGCCAGAAGTAACTGGTGGCGGGCTCGCGCAAACAACCCGCCGGCGTCACTGGCCAGCGCCCGCTCCAGGACCGAGACAGCGACGTCAAGCTCACCACAATGCAGCGCCACGATCGCCGCCAACGCCGCCGGGGTGTCTGGGAGCAGCGCGGCGCGTCCGCCCGGTTCGAGCAGCGCTGCGGCTCTGGTCAGCGTCGACAGTGCCAGCATCGGGGCCGTCGTGAGGTCGGCCATCGGTGAACCGACCACCGACTCGAGGACACCGGCGGCCATCAGCGACTCCGCCCCAGCGACCAGCGTCGGCGGGCGGTCACCGTCAGAGGTCGCCAGCACGTCCTGAGCCTCGGCCAGCGACCCGGTGCCCAGCAGCGCAAGCGCCGCCAGCGGCGCCGCCGATCCCATCCGGGCGGGGCCGACCCAGCGGTAGACCTCGGCGCTGCGAGCCAGTAGACCGCGCTGAGCCAGAACTGCGGCCGCGACGTTGCCCGCCCTGCCGAGGTCTGGACACGATGGGTCAGACAATGCCTGGTCGGCGAGACGCAGCGCCTGGTCCAGGTCACCAGCGAGAGCCGATGCCTCGGCCCGTCGGGGCGCCAACAAGGCCGGGTCGGCACCGGCGGCGACGGCCTGGGCGTAGAGCTGCGCGGCCTGCGCCGCGGCACCGGACCCGGACGGTTCGGACATGGCGGTGGCGCCAGCCGCCTCGAAAACGGCGGCGAGATCGTTCCCTCGGGCACCCGCATCGAGCAACTGGTGGGCCAGGCTGAGCACCGGCCGGCCACTTCCGAGGTGGGCAGCGAGTGCCAGCCGCTGAACCACCCGCCTGGTGCCCGGCGCGGCAGCAGCCACAATGGCTCGCCGCACCAGCGGGATCACCCGGCCGTCGCTGCGCAACAGGCCGGCCGCCTGCGCCATCGACAACAGGTCGACAACGACAGCCGGATCCAGCACCAGCACTTCGGCCAGGATCTCCGGGTCCGGGGCCGCGCCGAGACCCACCGCCAGCAGCAACGCACGGAGCTGGGGGGCCAGCCTGTCCAGTCCGTGCCGGACGCGGTCGACGACGCCCGGCGGCAGCTCTGGACGGTCGCCGTCGAGCCTGCCGCCGATCGGGAACGAGTCCACCACCCAGTCGATCAGCATCGGAACCCCGTCGGTCTGCTCGCAGAGCAGATCGACGGCAGATGCGGATAATGTGCCGCTGAGCCGCGCAGCGCAGCGGATCTGGATGCCACGACGATCCAGCCGATCCAACAACACCGGCGCATGGTGACCGCGCACAGCGTCCTCGAGCCCGTCGAGTTCGGGCTTCCTCGGCCAGGGCCGGTAGGCGACGACGAGCCGCACGTCGGCGGTCACCGCCAGACGGCGCAGCCGCTCAAGGCCGGGGCCGTCGAGCTGATGAGCGTCGTCGACCAGCACGGCCACATCCGAGGACGGCTTGAGTTCGACGGGAACCGCGCCGGTTCCGACGACGCTTAACCCGGCCGCAAGGTAGACCTCACGCAGCGCCGCTAGCAGCGCGCTCTTTCCGCATCCTCCGGGCCCGATGATGCATACCGCCAGTGGCGCCGATGGGTCGGCGCAGACCGCCTTGTACAACGTCTGCGCCGGCTCCAACCCAACCAAGGAGACCTCTGCGCCGTCGTGCCTCGGATGGTGGCGAGCCGTTGCCTGGTTCATCCAGCCTGCCCGTGACGCCGGCGGGGGGTGGTGGTCGGGATGGCCTTGGTGGTCGTGGGCAGCGGGGACTCCGTGGTTGTCGTAGCAGTAGGAGGTGGCGGGGACGGCTCTGTGGTGGTCGGGGAAGGAGGTGGGCTGGACCAGGTGCTGGTCCAGGTGTAGGTGGTGACCCAGCTCGGCGGCGGTGCGGTAGCGGGAGCCGCGGGGGGACCCGGCCTGGCTACGGCGCCGGCCGGTTTGTTCGGTGCGGCACGCGGCGCCGCACGGACAGGTCCGCTCGATCCCCCGCTGTTCGAGTCGTTGTCGCTGTTCGTTCCGGCATCCGGTGCTGGACTGGCGGCACCGGGTGACGGCGCACCGAGCGGCGGGGCACCCGGCGGCGCCGGGGTGCGGGGCGTCGAGGTTCCGGCGTCCGCTGGCGGGATAGGACCGGTATGGGAGGTCAGGAACGGGACTGATGCCACGCCCGCGGCGGTGAACACCGCGAGGGCTCCGGCCAGGGCAACGTGTTTCACCCGTCGGGTCCTGGCTTTGCGCCACTGGAGCGCAGCGGGTTCGACGTCCAGCGGCAGGGCCGTCAGGGATGGCCGCTGGGGAGCCTCCGCTGGGGTGAACGCCGAATGTTCGGATCCGGCGGACAGCGCTGAGATCCCGGTGATGGCCCCGCCGTCCATCGGCTGGTCCGCGAGGTCCCCCTGGACCGGCACATCGGCGCTGAGGGGGATGACGGGAACGGGAATGGGGATGTCGGTGGGTAGTGCGCAGAGGGCGGCGCCCAGGGCGATGGCGGCTTTGGGGTCGGCGTCGATGGCCACCGGGCGACCGAGTTCAGCGGAGACCAGTTGAGCGACCAGCGGGACCCGCGACGACCCACCG
>JBOHFC010000009.1:0-1844 GCA_050701375.1 Pseudonocardiaceae bacterium | reverse complement strand
GCGGTAAACGCGCCCGAATTAGAGCAGTCTGCATCCAGAACGCGGAACGCGGAGGCGTTCAGCGGGTGCGGGCGGGATGCAGCTCGGCGGTCTGGCGGCAATCGGCTACGGCGTCGCGAAGGAGCTTGGTCAGCCGCGCGTTGCGCTCCGGCCGGGGAAGCCCGCGCAGCTGCCCGATCGCGACCTGGAATGCCGAGTTGACCACCACGCTGGGCGGGTTGAGCGCTTGCCAGCAGCCCAGCCGGACCCGGGCCCAACCGCCGCCGCTTTCGATGTCGCCAATCCGCCGGTGTGCCTTGGCCAACTGGCGCTCGGCGGCGGGTGGCAGTCGCCGGGCCGCAGTGGCGGTCCGCAGGCAACTGGCGACCACACGCTGTGTCGTGCGCGGGTCGCCCCTGCCGGTGTTGATGAGGTCTGGGGCGAGTAGCGCCAGCTTGCCGCGGGCACTGTCGTCATCGATCCAGTCGTTGACCAACCTGGCCAGGGTGGCCAGCGCCGGATGGGTGCACCGGGGATGGTCGGTGAACTTCTCGCCGGCGAGCACGGAGACGTACTCCATGACGCATGCGCCATCCTCGGGGCGGCGGTGCTGTCCCCGCTGCAGCAACGGGAGCTGGTTGGGTGCCCGGCCCGGAACCGGGCCGGAGCGTTCTGATGTCCACATGGTCGGCCTCCAAGTCTCATCTTCCCTGGTGGCCGGGTACCCGTCCAGACCCCGCTCAAGCCGGCAAATCACCTCACTCCGGTATTGAGCCTCAGACTACGAGCACCACCTGGCGCAACACGATGACTGCGACGAACACCAGCGTCACAGCGATGTCGAAGGACACCCCACCCACCCGGACAGGACGAACGACGCGGCGCACCGGGGCGAGGACCGGCTCAGTAAGGCGGTAGACCACCCGGCGTACCGGACCGAGCCCCTCGTAGCGGGCGCCGGGTCCGCCGAGAGAACTGACCAGATCGATCACGATCCGGGCGATCAGCAGCAGCTCGAACAGCACCAGCACCAGTCCGACGAGCGCGAGCAGCGCATCCACTGGCATCACCTCCTGCACGGTCCTGGACCGGATCGCCGGCTGAGCCGGCGATGTTCATGTCGCCCTACCAGCATCCGCGCATCAGATGAGAAAAACCTGAGAGCGGGTCAGCGGGCGGACTCTCCGACATCCCGACCGTGGTGAATGTCGGAGTGCGGTAGATGCTGGGCGGGGATGATGCCCAGCCGACCGGCCTGGTAGTCCTCGAAAGCCGCTCGGACCTCTGCCCGGGTGTTCATCACGAACGGGCCGCTCCAGGCGATCGGTTCCCGGATCGGGGCGCCGCCCAGGACGACGATGTCCAACGCGGGGTGTCGCGACTCCTGGTGCACCGCACCGTCGACGGTGCGGTCGTCACCGACCGGACCGAGCGATCCTGGCAACGTCCAGGCCGCGCAGCGCATTCCACCCAGGATCTAGCCAAGCAGTGTGGCAATCTCATCGGGTGGGACTGGGGGCGTGTGGAAAGCGCCCTGTCCGATGTCGGCGCCGGCTGATTTCCACCAGTCGGCTTCGTCGTGGGTGTCGATACCGCGGACGATGACGGTGACCCCACAGTCATGTAGCACCTGGAACACGGTCGGGACAGCCCGGGCCACCGCGGAGCCACCGCCTGGTGGTTGTACAACGCGCCGTACCACCGTGGGTGCTATCGCGACCGTCCGCACCGGTAGGTCCTCTAGGTGGCTGGTGTCGAACGGCCGTGCCGGGGGACGGCGCTGGTGGTGGGTCGTGAGGGAGGCGGTCCAGCCGGTCGCTCGCGCTCGGCGAGGAACTGACCCGCGAGGCTGTTGACCTGAGGTC
>JBOHFC010000008.1:0-8082 GCA_050701375.1 Pseudonocardiaceae bacterium | reverse complement strand
GGCTACCTGGCCGTGCTGATCACCTACTATGGTTTCGTCTCACTGTTTCCCGGGCTGCTTCTGCTGATCAGCGTGCTGGGCTATACGTTGCAGAGCCACCCCAACTGGCAGCAGGCGCTGCTCGGCTCGGCGCTGCAGCAATTCCCGATCGTCGGGCCGCAACTACAGCAGAACGTCAGTTCGATCCACGGCAGCAGCATGGGCGTGATCCTGGGCATCCTCGGCGCGGTCTACGGCGGCCTGGGTGTCTCGGTCGCCATCCAGACTGCGTTGAATCGGGTCTGGGCCGTGCCTCGCTATGCCCGCCCCGACCCAGTGGTATCCCGGCTACGTGGCCTGGTGTTGTTCGTCCTGATCGGGGCCGTCGTTCTGATAACAACCGCGCTAGCCGCGGTCGGCCCGGTGGCCGCCGGCTACGGCTACGGCGGCCCCGGCATACGTATCGCGGCGATCGCCATCGCGATGATCGTCAACGTGGGTGCATTCCTGATCGGGTTTCGGGTGTTGACCGCCCGGGACGTCCCGCTAGCTGACCTGATGCCTGGTGCGATCGGCGCCGGGGTCGCGGTCGAGGTGTTGCAGATCGTGGGTGCGTTGTTCGTCAGTTATGAACTCAGCGATGCCTCACAGATCTACGGCGTCTTCGGGCTGGTTCTCGGGTTGCTCGCCTGGCTGTACCTGCAGGCGGTCATCGTGGTGTTCTGCGCGGAGATAAACGTGGTGCGGGCACGCCGGCTGTGGCCGCGCAGTATGCTCACCCCCTTCGTCAACGAGGTCACGCTCACTCGCGCCGACCGAGCGTCCTACCGTTCGTATGTGAACTCAGAGCGCTTCACACCGTCCCAGCAGGTGCAGACCACGTTCGACCCACAGCCCTCGGCGAACGACAAATCCTGATCACCGCCGTGAAGGTCGTGGTGCTGGTCGGCGGCGTCGGGGGCGCCCGGTTCCTGCTCGGGCTCAAGGCTGCGCTCGGGCTCGACGACCATGACACCGAGACCCATGACATCACCGCGGTCGTCAACACCGGCGACGACATCTGGCTACACGGCTTGCGGATCTGCCCGGATCTGGACACCTGCATGTACACGCTCGGCGGCGGGATCGATGCCGAACGCGGCTGGGGACGCGCCGGTGAGACCTGGGTGGTCAAAACGGAACTAGCGCGATATGGCGCTGATCCGGACTGGTTCGGGCTGGGCGATCTGGACCTGGCCACCCACCTGGTCCGCACCCGGATGCTGCAAGCCGGCTACCCGCTGTCCGCGGTGACCGCGGCACTGTGCGATCGGTGGCGGCCGGGAGTCCGGCTGCTGCCGGCCACCGATGATCGCTGCGAGACCCACGTCGTGGTCGCTGAGGCCCGCAGTGGTCACCAACCCCAGGCCCGGCGCGCGATGCACTTCCAGGAGTGGTGGATCCGCCACAACGCGCGACTGCCGGTCATCGAGTTCGTGCCGGTCGGCGCGGATACCGCCGACCCGGCCGCCGGCGTACTCGACGCGATCGCCGGGGCGGACGCCGTGCTGCTCGCGCCGTCGAATCCGGTGGTGTCGATCGGCGCCGTGCTGGCTGTACCGGGGATCCGCCACGCGTTGCGAAGCGCGGGCGCCCGGGTGGTCGGGCTGTCCCCGATCATCGGTGGCCGCGCGGTGCGCGGGATGGCCGAGGCCTGCCTGGCCGCCATCGGGGTGGCGTGCGAAGCGGGCGCGGTGGCTGCGCACTACGGGGCGCGCAGCGCGGGTGGGATCCTGGACGGGTGGCTGGTGCACACCGGGGATCAGGCGACAGTGCCGGGTATCGAAGTCCGGGAAGTCCCGCTGCTGATGACCGACCTGGCGTCGACCGCGGCGATGGCACACTCAGCCCTGGATCTCGCCCTGCCACGGTGATCGATCACGCGGCCCCGGGTGAGATCCGCATCCTGCCGGTCCGCGGCCTGCCCGAGTTCCGGCCCGGGGACGATCTGATCGGCGCGCTGGTCACCGCCGCGCCGTGGCTCGTTGACGGCGACGTCGTCGTCGTCACCAGCAAGGTTGTGTCGAAGGTGGAAGGGCGGCTGATCACGGTGCCGGCGGATCCGCCGGCCCGGGACGCGGCGCGCCGCGAGCTGGTCGCCACCGAGGCCCGGCGGGTGATCGCCCGTCGCGGCCGCTCGCTGATCACAGAGAACTCGTTGGGCCTGGTGCAGGCCGCGTCGGGGGTGGACTCGTCGAATGTCGCGCCTGACGAGCTCGCCCTGCTGCCGCTGAACCCGGATGCCAGCGCCGCGCGGCTACGTCGCGGACTCGCTGCGCGGCTGGGCGTCGATGTCGCAGTCGTGATCACCGACACGATGGGTCGGGCGTGGCGGATCGGGCAGACCGACACGGCGATCGGGGCTGCCGGGTTGCGCGTGCTGCACCGCTACCTGGGCACCGTCGACAGGCACGGCAACGAGCTGGCGGTCACCGAAGTGGCCGTGGCTGACGAGGTTGCCGCCGCCGCCGACCTGGTCAAGGGCAAGCTGGCGCAGCTGCCGGTGGCGGTGCTGCGCGGGTTGGCCTACGACGACGATGGCAGCACCGCGGCCGACCTGATCCGACCGGTGGCCGATGATCTGTTCTCGCTGGGCACCGAAGAGGCGATCGACCGGGGACGGGCTGCCGGCCGCGCGGATGCGGTGCTGCTACGCCGATCAGTGCGGTCGTTCCGGCGCGATCCAGTGGATCCGGAGGCTTTGCGCCGCGCGGTCGGGGTCGCGCTGCGCGCGCCGGCGCCGCACCACACCCGGCCCGTGCGATTCGTGTGGCTGGCCGACCGACAGGTCCGTCGCCGGTTGTTCGAGGCGATGAGGCAGGCGTGGCGGTCCGACCTGCGTTGCGACGGCCTGGCCGACGACCGCATCGAGCTGCGGGTACAGCGGGGCGACCTGCTCTACGACGCGCCGGAGGTACTGGTACCGGTCGCGGTGCCCGACGGCGCACACGCCTACCCCGACAGCCGCCGGCAAGCCGCCGAGGAGGCGAGGTTCACCGTCGCCGCCGGTGCCGCCGTGCAGGCACTGCTGGTTGCGCTGGCCGTTGAGGGTCTGGGCTCCTGCTGGGTCGGCTCGACGCTGTTCTGCCCGAACCTGGTTCGCGCCGAGCTCACGTTGCCGCCGGACTGGCGGCCGCTGGGGGCGATCGCCGTCGGTCACCCGACGCAACCGCTGCAGCCGCGCCCACCAGGTGACCCGGATGATGGGCTCGTGCTGCGATAATCCACCACGATGATCACTGCACCGAAGGTCACCGCGCCGGATGCCCCGGCACCTCAAGCCCAAGCACCCAATGCCGCTGTGCACGCGGACGCGGTGCAGACCCTGTCCCGTTGGCAACCCGGCGACCCTGCCCAGCGGGCCCTGCTCCAGGCCTTCCTCGGATTCCTGGCCGCGTGCCCGGACGCCTGCTCCCGGTCCTGCGTGCCCGGCCACTTGACGGCGTCCGCGGTGGTCCTCTCGCACGACCGGACGCAGGTGCTGCTGACCCTGCATCCGCGGGTCGGGCGCTGGCTCCAGCTCGGCGGGCACTGCGAGGAGGGTGACGCCGGGCTCGCCGCGGCGGCGTTGCGAGAGGCGACCGAGGAATCCGGCATCACTGATCTGGCGATCGACCCGCAGCCGCTGCACCTCGACGTGCACCCGATCACCTGCTCGCTGGGCCTGCCCACCCGGCACTTCGACGTGCGGTTCCTGCTACGCGCTCCGGCCGACGCCCGACCCGTCCGTAGTTCGGAGTCCCTGGACCTGGCCTGGTGGCCGGTTGACGCACCACCGCCCGACGTCGCACCCGCGCTGGCAGCACGCGAGCCTTCCCGACGTGCGGTGCGGTAACCGTCGGCGATCATGACCATCGTTCGATCGCTACTGCTGTTCGCCCTCGCCGCACTCGCCGAGATCGGCGGTGCGTGGCTGATCTGGCAGGGTTGGCGAGAACACCGCGGCCTGGGATGGATCGTCGCCGGAATCTTCGCGCTGAGCATCTACGGGTTCGTTGCCACCTTCCAGCCCGACCCGCACTTCGGCCGGATCCTCGCCGCCTATGGCGGGATCTTCGTGGCCGGCTCGCTGGTCTGGGGCATGATCGTAGATAAGTTCCACCCCGATCGGTGGGACTACCTCGGGGCGGCGACCTGCCTGCTCGGCGTAGCCGTGATCATGTACGCCCCCCGAGGCTGATCCCGTGTCGATCAATCCAGCGCGGTCGGGACCGCCTCGACGAGGCTGACCATGCCGGTACTCGGCACGACCCGGGTCAACCGTAGACCGGCCCGGGCCAGCAACGTGTGGTGCTCGGCCTCGGTGCGCTGGCGACCGCCAGCGGTCATGACCAGCATCTCCAGATCCGCAAGTTTTCCCATCGATGGCGCTGGACCATCCGGTAGCACGACCTCAGCGAGCAGTATGCAGGCAGTATCGGCCATCGCCGCTCGGCAGGTGCGGAGGATTTGCACCGCCTGGTCGTCATCCCAAGCAGGGATAATTGCGCTCAGCAGGTAGGCATCGGCGCTGTCGGGTACCGAATCGAAGAAGTCCCCACTCACGACCTTGCAGCGGCTGGCGACTTCGGCGCCGGATAGTTCCTCGTCGGCACCGGCTACCACCGTCGGTACGTCGAACAGCACACCTTGCAGGTGCGGGTGGCCGGCAAGGATCGCGGCAAGCAGGCCGCCCCGGCCGCCGCCGACGTCCACTATGGTGTTGAACCGGCCGAAATCGTACGCCCCCGCGATGCTGACACTTTCATTCGTGGATACCGAGGTCATGGCCGCGTCAAAGACCGCGGCATCCTCGGGATGCTCCGCCAAGTAGTCGAAGACCTTAGTTCCGTGAACCCGGTCAAACGCCGACTCCCCAGTCTTGACAGTTTCGTACAGATCGGTCCACGGGTAACGGTGAAAGGGCATCCCGACCATTGTCGCCCAACCCCGCAAGGAGCCGGGGACGTCACTGCGCAGCACCTCACCGAGCGGGGTCAGGGCGAACTGTCGATTCTCCAACTCGGCGACGACACCCACATCACCGAGCGCCCGCAGCACCCGATATAACGCGGAGGGATGCGCGCCCACTCGCTGCGCGATCTCTTCCACCGGTTGCGGGCCGGCGGCCAGCACGTCGGCGACACCGAGCCGGGCGACCACGCTGACCGCCTGGGATACCAGGGCTCCCATGGTCAGCTGAAGCATTGCGACCGCTGGTGGCTGCTCTGTTAGTGATGCGCCTGTGACCCGTTCCCCGTCATCTACCATCGTGGCCTCCGCGCTCTGCTCAAGACTGCACCGTGGCTGGCCGGCTGGTCATCGCCGGTGGCGGGATCTCACGGTAGTGGCGAGGCCAGTCACCGGGAAGTGGCTCTACTACGACGGATCGATTTGGGTGAGGCTACCGTCGAGATTCAGCCATCGGGTGATGCCGAGCTCGCGCAGGAACGGCAGATCGTGGCTCGCCACCAGCAGCGCGCCTCGGTAGGAGTGCAGGGCGCTGACGAGTTCGCGCACGGTGGCGATGTCGAGGTTGTTGGTCGGCTCGTCGAGCAGCGTCGTGCGCGACCTCAACGAGGCAGCGCATCACACCGCCTGGGATCGGGACTGGACCACCGTGGGGACGCGGGACATGCTGCGCCGACCCCGCAACGCCGGGCTGACCAGCTACAGCACCGAGACCTTCCCCGCCGCGTGGCCCGCCATCGTCCCGGAGGCCACTTGGCGCGCGGTGGTGTTCATCCTCAGCGACCCCCAGCGGGCACCAGCAACCGGGTCGAATGGCCGCAGCGGCCGGTACGTCTGCGGCGTCTGCGGCCGCGTCTGCGGCCGCGCCGCGCCGCGGGTCACCCAAACCGGCGGAAAATACCAGCCCGCCTACCGGTGCAAGGCCCGCGACAACACCCGCCAAAGCGGGTACGTCACCCGTGCCGCGCCAGCGCTGGACGACTACATCGAGCGGATCATCGTCGCCCGCCTGCAACGCCCCTACGCCGCCGCCATCAGCCAACGCCTGACCGATCTATCGGCCGCCTTCGCCGAGGGCGCCAGCACCCTCGCTCAACTCCGCACCGGCACCGGCAAACTCCGCGACCGGCTCACCGATATCGAAGACATTCTCGCCGCCGCCCCGTCCTCAGTACCCTCCGCACCGGTCACCGTGCTGCCCACCAGCCGTGGCAGGCGTCCAGACGGCAGCTATTCGATCCCACCGGAATCCAACTAAGGCTCGGCGCAGATCCCAGAGTGGAGTGTGCTGTGGATCCGTTGCACGTGTTGCTGATCGCTGCTTCTTCTGTGTGCATTGCAGTAGCAGGAGCAGCAGGGAAGGCCTTCAAGGGCCAAAACTTAGGAGAAGTGGCACGAGCGGTGGCTGACATTCGTATTTCTCGCTACCAGTACAAAATTACCCGTTACGCTCTCAAGCGAAGCAAAATCACAGCACGTGAGATATTGCAAGATGGTGACGATGATCGCAGTCAGAGTTGTTAAGCGACTTTATACGGCGGCTCTAACCATTCGTACCGTCCTCGCCAAGTCCTGACACGTGCTGTCGTTCCGCTTCTCCAGCTCCCCAGCTAACGGCATCAGCCGCTCCCCGAGCTGCCATGACCCAACCTGCTTAACGAGTGTCAGGGCACGCTGCGTGTCCTGGACACCCTCACAGATCTCACCGGCTCGTATATTGATGGCCGCCAAAATGATCGTATCCAGCGCATTGCACCAATGGTCATACTTTGGGCGCTTGCGTAGAGCGGCTAAGATTTCTTGCCTCGCTGCCGCATAGTTGCGCATCTTCAACTCAGCCGATGCTAAAACCCCGTGACCATTACCATACGATGCAAAACCGGGTAGAGATTTGCTGATATCAGCATCAGCAAACAGGCTTCTGGCCGTGTTGAGTTCTTTGCGTGCCATGTCCGGCCGGCCCATAGCAACATACCCATCCACGGTCTCCCCGCCGATCACGGCGCGTACCTGCGGATCGTCAGAGGTTTTCGCCGCCACTTGGCCAACCTGCAACAACTTAAGGGCGAATTCTGAGTTACCCAGCGACTTCTCCATTGATCCAGCGGTAGACAGCACCAGCGCTACACGGTCTGAGTCGCCTTGGGCGAAGTCGAGCGCCGCGTGCATGTGTGCCCGGTAGTCGTCCACTAGGCCTGAGTCACCGGCCGCCCAACCAGCTCGGCGGTGAACGTCCGAGACTAGGAACCTCAGCCGTTGGTGGACTTCAGGAGCCGCCTGAGCTTCTAGCAGCTGCTCCCCTGCCTTAGCAGTAGCTGCCAGGGGTTCACGGGTTGCCCTGCCACCTACCTGCCGCTGGAGCGCCTGGAGCTGAAGCATGGTGGCTTCGTACATACGGACGTCACTCATGCCGATGCGCTGCGGTGGTTCACTCAACACTCGGCGCACGGCCAGGGGTTCGGGTTCACCGAAGACCGGAACCCCGCACAGGATGGCCCCGGCGATGGCTAGGAGCTTCCGGCGTTCCACGTCTTCGTCCACCTCCTGCACCGGCTCAGCTCCATCGTAAGCGAGGCCCATCAGTCCGCGCGGGATACCGAGGCCGTCTGCAACCCGTACGAGCACGTCATAGCCCATCACCTGACGACCATTGATGATCTCTGAAACCTCAGACTGGCTCATCTTGACCAGCTCAGCGATCTGACGTTGAGCCATGCCGCCGTCAACAAGTAGGCGATAGATAGCCGAAACATCCCGATTCACCAGAGCATCACGCATGGTCGGCTTGTCTGGGTTGATCATGAAGGGAGCGTACCGCACCCTGCTGGTTAAGCTTGATCCGAAGCGCCATTAAGGCCTCCGCCATCGTGCAGGAGCCCAAGGGACCAGTGGACATCCTTGTTCGTTACGTCAGCGAACCTTCGCTTGAGCTTTGTCTTGTGACATACCCACGGCCGGTGACTACGACGCCTCCCTGGCCCTCGTCTCAGCCCCAGGGCTGCGTCAAAGTCACGTGATCATGGCTGGGTGCTGTGGTGACACGCCGAGAGTGGCGTTTTCGCGTCCGGGCTGGTAGATGTACTGGGTGGCTGGGGCGGGTGTGACGGATGTGGT
>JBOHFC010000007.1:0-4655 GCA_050701375.1 Pseudonocardiaceae bacterium | reverse complement strand
CATCGCCACTCACGGGTCACAACCAGCCACGGTCCTCGGCGATACGCACCGCTTCCGCGCGGGTTCGCGCGCCGGTCTTGCCGATCGCCGCGGACAGATGGTTGCGCACGGTGCCGGCGGACAGGTGCAGGCGCCGGGACAGATCGGCGACTGTGCCGCCGTCGGCGGCGGCCACGAGCACCTCGTGCTCCCGGCCGGTCAGCGGGCTGGCGCCGCTGGTCAGCGACTCCGCCGCCAGGGTCGGGTCGACCACCCGCAGCCCCGCGTGCACCCGGCGCACCGCGTCGACCAGCTGTTCGGGCGGCGCGTCCTTGACGATGAACCCGGCCGCGCCTGAAGCCATGGCGCGAGCCAGGTACCCGGGACGCCCGAAGGTGGTGCAGATGAGCACCCGGCAGGTGGGCAGCTCGGCACGCAGCGCCGCGGCGGCGGCCAGGCCGTCGCCGCCGGGCATCTGCACGTCGATCAGCGCGACGTCCGGGCGGGTGCGGCGGGCCACCGGGACTACCTCGTCGCCGCTGCCCACTTCGGCGACGACCGTGACGTCCGGTTCGAGCCCGAGCATGGCGGCCAGCGCGCCGCGGACCAGCGCCTGGTCGTCGGCGACCAGGACCTTGATCATGCGGTGGCCCGCAACCGGAACCCACCGCCGGGCAACCGGCCGGCTTCCAGGGTGGCGCCCATTGGTGCCAGCCGTTCCCGCAGGCCGGTCAGGCCGGTGCCGGACCCGTTGGGCTCCCCGCCGCTGCCGTCGTCGCGGACCTCCAGCCAGGACGGTCCCAACCGCACCTCGCAGCGGTGGGCGTCGCTGTGCCGGACCACGTTGGTGATCGCCTCGCGCAGCACGTAGGCGAACGGTTCGTGGTACTGCGGCGCGAGGTTGTCGACCGCCTGGGGCAGGTCCGCGGTGATGCCGGCGGCGGCCAGCACCGCCCGGGCGCTGGCCAGCTCGGCCGGCAGCGAGGCCTCGCGCTGCGCGGAGACGGTGGCCCGCACCTCGGAGAGCACCTGCCGGCTCAGCTGCTCGACGTCGCTGACCTCGACGACCGCGCGGTCGGGATCGCCGGCCTCCAGGAGCCGGCGAGCCAGGCCGGCCTTGACGGTGATGGTGGTCAGGCCGTGCCCGAGAACGTCGTGCAGGTCACGGGTCACCCGCGCCCGCTCCTCGGCCACCGCCAGCTCGGCGACCCGCTCCCGAGCCTCCCGCAGCTGGGCGATCGCCCGGATCAGGCTGATCATGGTGATCATCATCCAGGTGATCGACCCGAAGACGATCACCTCTTGGTACTGGGGTCCCTGCGGGCTCAGCGCGGTGGCCCCCAGCATGCCGCCCAGCATCACCGCGGTCACCACCGACGCCCACCTGGTCGGCAGCGCGACCGCGCCGGCGACCAGGGCGAACATCAGCACGCCGATCTCGCCTGGCCCGAGCAGGGCGACGCAGGCCAGTCCCAGAACCAGGACGCAGCCGTAGGCGACCAACCTGGGCCGGATCGCCGCACGCCAGGGCAGCATCCCGATATAGGCAGCCGCGTAGCCGGCGAGCAGCACGCAGATCAGCACCCGAAGCCAGGTCGGCCGGTCGGAGTGCCAGGCATCCAGTGCGGTGGGCACGAGCCACAGGGTGAACAGCCCGGCACACGGGCGCCAGATCCAACTCCGGCGGGCGAACCAGGGTGGCGAATCGGGGATCGCCGATGCTGCGCTCCCGGTCCGCCGGTCGGCCATGTTGCTCACGTTAGGCCCGCGCCAGGCTGGCCCGGTAGCGCCGCGCCCCGACCAGGGCGAGCACCCCGGACCAGACGGCCAGCACGAGCACCGCGTTGCCGATCGCGGTGCTGTGCGCCAGTGCCGCGTCGCCGATCTGGCTCAGCCAGTACGTCGGGAAGATTCTCATCACCGACTGGAAGCCGGCCGGCACGATGTTGGCCGGGATCCACAACCCGCCGATCATGCCGAAAATCAACATCACCACGCTCGTGACGGGCTGCATGCTGTCCCTGGTGGTGACCAACCCGATCAGCAGCCCGAGAAACACGATCGGGATGATCCCCAACCACACCCCGAGCAGGATCTGCATCCACTGGCCCGCCGAGAGCCGGACGTCCTCGACGAGCACCCCGACGATCGAAACCAGCAGGATCGTCGGCAGCGCGACGAGCATGCTCACCGCCGCCTTGGACAGCAGGTAGGACGTGCCGCTCATCGGGGTCAGCCGTAGCTGGCGCTGCCAGCCGCTGCTGCGCTCCAGCGCCACCCGGGCGCCGGTGAACAGCGCCGCGGACATCGCCCCGAACGCCGCCATCCGCACCATCAGCGACGGGGCGACGGCCAGGCCGTCCGGGTATTTCCCGCCACCACTGCCGAACAGGTTGGCGTGGATCAGGTAGATCACCACCGGGAAGACCACCGTGAAAATCATGAATCGCGCACCGCGTACGACGCGCTTGACTTCCAGGGCCAGGTAAGTCGCGTTCATCGCCCTTCCTCCAGGTCTACGGTCTCCAGGTTCTCCTCGATGTCGCCGGTCAGCGCGAGGAACGCCTCCTCCAGGCCCACCGCGGTGATCTCGATGTCGTGGGCCGCTGGGTAGGTGGTCAGCAGAGCGCGCAGCGCAGTATCTGAATCAGCGCAGGCCAGTGTCACCCGATCGCCGCGCAGCTCGACGGCGGTGACGCCGGGCAGCGCGGCCAGGTCGCTGTGCTGTGCCCCAGCGACGACGGCGCGCAGCGTCCGCCCGGCGACGGTGGCCCGAACCTCGGCGACCGAGCCGTCGGCGGTGATCCGTCCCGAGCGCATGAGCACCACCCGGTCGGCGAACTCCTGCGCCTCCTCCAAGTAATGCGTGGCGAACAGCACCGTGCGCCTTGCGTCGGAGAACTCCTGCATCGATCCCCAGAACAAGCGGCGGGTCGCCACGTCCATGCCCACCGTGGGCTCGTCGAGCACCAGCAGATCCGGGTCGCTGACGATCGCAACGGCGAACAGGACCCGCTGCTGCTGGCCGCCGGACAGCCGGTTGCAGCGACGCCCGGCAAGCTCGGCGACACCCGCCCGGCGCAACGCCTCGGCGACCGGCAACGGGTTGCGG
The DNA here is from genome assembly GCA_050701375.1 of Pseudonocardiaceae bacterium. GTDB lineage: Bacteria > Actinomycetota > Actinomycetes > Mycobacteriales > Pseudonocardiaceae. The sequence continues at coordinate 1,564 of JBOHFC010000007.1, read as the reverse complement.
TGCAGCGCGGCCACCAGCCCGACGGTCTCGGCCACCGTCGCGTCCTCCAGCAGCGCGCCGTCCTGCAACATCGCGCCGACCTCGCCGGCCGCCACCGCCTCGCGCGGCGAGGCGCCGAAGATGCGCGCCCGCCCCTCGTCCGGGCGAGTGAGGCCGAGCAGCATGTCCACCGTGGTGGACTTGCCCGCGCCGTTGGGCCCGAGCAGCGCCACCACCTCGCCGGGGGCGATCAGCAGGTCCACCCCGTCCACCGCCTGCACCGGCCCGTAGCGCTTGCGTAGCCCAGTCAGCCGGACCGCGCCGTGCTCGTCCATCGTCATGGCTCCAGCCTCCGTCCCGGTAACGGTGGCGGCGCAGGGCGGGTGTCACCGACCCGCCATGACATCCGTCAGGTTCCGGTCGGCGACGGCCGCTGGCCTGACGCGATCACACCCCGCTGGTGAGCCGAACGTGCGTCACGTCACCGACCGACAGTGCCCGCCGCTGGTCACCTGACAGGACCACCAAGCGGCCTTCGGCGTCGACGTCCACCGCGGTTCCGGTGAGCTCGGGCTGGCCCGGCAGCTCCACCCGGACCTGCTCGCCAAGGGTCGCGCAGCGTTGCTGGTAGGCCTCCCGCAGGCCGGAGGTGATCGGGTCGCCCCGGTGCCGGCACCATTGCCGTAGCTCGCTGTCCAGGGCGCGCAGCAGAGCGCGTAGCAGCGGGTCGCGGTCGGTGCAGGCGGCCTGCTCGATGGCCAACGAGGTCGCGTCGGGCACTGGCAGCTCATCGGGGCGCAGCGTCACGTTGAGCCCGATGCCCACGACAACCGCGGCGCTGCCGTTCGACGATGTGGGCACAACCTCAGCCAGGATCCCCGCTGCTTTGCGCAGGTGGGCGCCGAGCAGCAGATCGTTGGGCCATTTCAGCGCCGCGGGGATCTCGCCCAGCGTGCCCACTGTGCGGCACAACACCACTCCGACCAGCAGCGGGAGCCAACTCCAGCGGGCCTGCGGCACCTCGGTGGGTCGCAGCAGCACCGACAGCATTAGCCCCGACCGAGCTGGTGCCACCCAGCTGCGCGCGGCCCGGCCACGCCCGGCGCTCTGGTGCTCAGCGACCAGCACGGTGCGATCCGGCGCTGCGGCGCGGGCCGCGGCGGCCAGTGCGGTATTCGTCGACGGCACAGTGTCGACGACGTCCAGCGCCGTATACGGTCCCACCGGCGCCACAAGCGCCCGCCGCAGCGCGTCCGCCCGCAGCGGCGGTCGGTCAAGATCGGTCCACACGAGCGCAGACGCTACCTCTAGGGTCGGCCGTCATGGACCCGGACATCCACACCACCGCTGGCAAGCTCGCCGATCTGCTGCGCCGCAACGAGGATGCGGTGCACGCCGGATCCGCCCGCGCCGCGGCCCGCCAGCATGCCAAAGGCCGCAAGACCGCCCGGGAGCGAATCGACCTGCTGCTCGACGCTGGGTCCTTCATCGAGCTCGACGAACTGGCCCGGCACCGCAGCACCAACTTCGGCCAGCAGGCCAACCGGCCCTACGGTGACGGCGTCATCACCGGCTACGGCACCAT
>JBOHFC010000006.1:0-5317 GCA_050701375.1 Pseudonocardiaceae bacterium | reverse complement strand
CATCCGGTGGGCGCGCCCTTGAGCGCCGGATCCGAGGAGATAGACAGGTGCGTCTTGGCGATGCACACCGGCAGCCGCCCAAAACCGTTGCGCTCGTAGCTGTCGAGTTGCCGGGCGGCCTTGGAGTCGTACTCCACCCCCTGCGCCCCGTACACCCGCAACGCCACGGTGGAGATCTTGTCCCGGAGCGTCGCGTCGTCGGGATACAGGAAAGCGAACTCCGACGGCTCCTCGGCCGCCTCGGCGACCGCGGCGGCAAGCTCAGCGGCTCCCTTGCCGCCCTCGGCGAAATGCGTGCACAACGCGGAACGGGCGCCTGCGCTGTCGGCGATCTCGCGGATGGCGGCATGCTCGGAGGCGTGATCAGTGGGGAAGGCGTTGATCGCCACCACCGGTGAGACGCCGTGGATCCGCACGTTCTCGATCTGTTTGCGCAGGTTGGCCGCGCCGGCGTGGACGTCGTCGGGGTTCTCGGTCAGCATGTTCGCCGGCAATGGACGGCCAGCAGCGACCTTGTACCGGCCGGAGTGCGTCCTGAGCGCGCGGACCGTGGCCACCAGCACGGCCGCGTCCGGCCGTAATCCCGACGCGCGGCACTTGATGTTGAAGAAGCGTTCGGCGCCCATGTCGGCCCCGAAGCCGGCCTCGGTGATCAGGTAGTCCCCGCAGTGGATGCCGATCAGATCGGCGATCACCGAGGAGTTGCCGTGCGCGATATTGCCGAACGGCCCGGCGTGCACCAGCACCGGAGTGCCTTCCAGCGTCTGCAGCAAGTTGGGCTTGATCGCCTCACGCATGATGACCGTCATGGCCCCGGCGGCGTGCAGGTCCTCCGCCGTCACCGGCTGCCCGTCGGCCGTCTGGCCGACCACGATCCGGCCCAGCCTCGCCCGCATGTCCTGCAGCGAGGTGGACAGCGCGAGCACCGCCATCACCTCGCTGGCAGCGGTGATGTCGAACCCGCTCTGCCGGGGCGTGCCATCGAGGCGCGATCCGAGCCCGATCACGATGTTGCGCAACGCCCGGTCGTTGACGTCGAGCACCCGGTTCCAGGTGATGCTGTGCGGGTCGAGACCGACGCCGTCGCGCTGCTGCAACTGGTTGTCGACCATTGCGGCCAGCAGGTTGTGTGCGGCGGTCACCGCATGCATGTCTCCGGTGAGGTGCAGGTTGACCGTCTCCATCGGCACTACCTGGCTGTAGCCGCCACCCGCCGCCCCACCCTTGATCCCGAACGTGGGCCCCATCGACGGTTGCCGGATCGCGACCGTGGCCCGCTTGCCGATATGCGCGAAGCCCTGGCCCAGCCCGACGGTGGTGGTCGTCTTGCCCTCACCGAGCGGGGTCGGCGTGATGGCTGTAACGACCACGTATTTGGCCCGGCGCGCCTGCGCCAGCTCGTCGATGGCCGCCGTCTTGACCTTCATGACGTGCTCGCCGTAGGGCTCGAGCAGGTGCGGGCCCAGCCCCATCGCCGCGCCGACCTCCACCAGCGGCGTCAGAGTGGCTCCGCGCGCAATCTCAAGATCACTGGGAAACGCCACCGTGCGTGCTCCTTTGGAGCTTGTGAGTGGCGATACGAGCTATCACTCGTATCGCCACTCACAAGTACCGTCAGTACCTGTAGTGGGCGGGCTTGTAGGGGCCCTCGACGTCGACGTCGATGTACTCGGCCTGCTCTTTGGTCAGCTTGGTGAGCTCACCGCCGAGTGCCTCGACGTGGATCCGGGCGACCTTCTCGTCGAGCGCCTTGGGCAGGGTGTAGACCTCCCGGTCGTATTCCTGGTACTTGGTGAACAGCTCGATCTGGGCGATCACCTGGTTGGAGAACGAGTTCGACATCACGAAGCTGGGGTGCCCGGTGGCGTTGCCCAGGTTCAGCAGCCGCCCCTCGGACAACAGGATGATCGAATGCCCATCCGGGAAGGTCCACTCATCGACCTGCGGCTTGATCACCAACCGGCGGGCTCCGGACCGGCGCTCCAACCCGGCCATATCGATCTCGTTGTCGAAGTGCCCGATGTTGCCCAGGATCGCCTGGTGTTTCATCCGCGACATGTGGTCGACGGTCACGATGTCCTTGTTCCCGGTGGCGGTGACGATGATGTCCGCGCGGCCCACCACGTTATCCAGGGTGTCGACGGTGAAACCGTCCATCATCGCCTGCAACGCGCAGATCGGGTCCACCTCGGTTACCACCACCCGAGCGCCCTGGCCCCGCAGTGACTCCGCGCACCCCTTGCCGACATCGCCATACCCACATATCACGCACAATTTCCCGGCGATCAACACATCCACCGCCCGGTTTATCCCGTCCACCAGCGAATGCCTGCACCCATACTTGTTGTCGAACTTCGACTTCGTCACCGAATCATTGACGTTGATCGCGGGGAACAACAACTCCCCTGCCGCGGCCAACTGGTACAACCGGTGCACGCCGGTGGTGGTCTCCTCGGTCACCCCGCGGATGCCCTCACCGATGCCTGTCCACTTCCCCGGCGTATCGGCCAACGAGGCCCGCAGCACGTCCAGGAACACCGCCATCTCATCCGAATCGTTCTCCGCCGGGACGGGCACGACGCCCGCCCGCTCGAATGCCGTCGCCTTGTGCACCAGCATGGTGGCGTCGCCGCCGTCGTCGAGGATCATGTTCGGCCCGGCACCGTCGGGCCAGGTCAGCATCCGCTCGGCGCACCACCAGTACTCCTCCAGCGTCTCGCCCTTCCAAGCGAAGCACGGCACCCCCTGTGGTTCCTCCGCAGTGCCATGTGGACCCACCACCACGGCCGCCGCGGAATGATCCTGCGTGGAGAAGATGTTGCAGGACGCCCACCGGACCTCAGCACCGAGACTGATCAGGGTCTCAATCAGCACCGCCGTCTGCACAGTCATATGCAACGACCCCGAAATCCGCGCCCCCCGCAGCGGGAACACCTCCGAGTACTCCCGCCGCAACGCCATCAGACCCGGCATCTCATGCTGCGCCAACCGGATCTCGTTACGACCGAACTCAGCCAGGCCCAGATCGGCAACGGCGAAGTCGATACCAGCGCGGCTCTGTAGCCTTTTCTCAGCGGCAGGCGCCACAGTCATCGCAATGCACTCCTTGTCGGTGAGTTCGGTGAGTTCGGTGAAGTCACACATTCACGCATGCACGTGGGCGGCCACCTCGGCCGCGCTGTCGGGTCCGTAGGCTTCGCTGAACCGCCGCATGAACGTCTCGGGTTCGAACTTGTGCTCCTGGGTGCCGACCGATTCGATCACCAGGGTAGCGAGCATGCAGCCGAGCTGGGCCGCCCGCTCGTCACCTATCTCCCAGTGGACGCCGGCGAGGAAACCGGCCCGGAACGCGTCACCCACGCCGGTGGGGTCGGCCTTGGCCAGCTCTTGGGGCGGCATCACCGAGATGACCGGTTCGCCCGGCCGTTGCACGGTCACCCCCTTGGCGCCCCGAGTCATCACCGAGACACCCACCCGCGCCAGAATGTCATCGTCGCCCCAGCCGGTCTTGTGTTCGAGCAGGCCTCGCTCATAGGTGTTGGTGAACAGGTAGGTCGCGCCTTCGACCAACCGCTTGATGTCGTCACCGTCGAGCCACGCGAGCTGCTGGGAGGGATCTGCGGCGAACGGGTACCCCCGCTCCCGACACTCCTGGGAGTGCCGGGACATGGCGACCGGGTCGCTCGGGCCCACCACCACCAGATCGGTCCCGCCCAAGCGGTCCACGATCGGCTTGAGCTCGATGTCGCGGGACTCGGTCATCGCACCAGCGTAGAACGACGCTATCTGGTTCTGGTCGGAATCGGTGGTGCACAAGAACCGGGCGGTGTGCAGGGTCGACGAGACGCGCACCGCGCTGATATCCACCCCGTGCTCGCAGAGCCACTGCCCGTACTCGGCGAAGTCGGCGCCGACCGCGCCCACCAGCACCGGCGCCAGGCCGAGGCAGCCCAGGTTAAACGCGATGTTGGCGGCCGCCCCACCGCGGTGGATCGCCAGATCCTCCACCAGAAACGACACCGACAGGTTTTCCAGCTGATCGGGCAGGATCTGCTCGACGAACCGGCCGGGAAAGACGGCCAGGTGGTCGGTGGCGATCGACCCGGTGACGATGATGCCCACTGCAGCCTCCTTTAGGCCCACCTTTAGACAGTTGCCGGCTCGGCGCTGGCCGGCAACCCGGCGGACTCGCGCAGCTCCGCCGCCTTGTCGGTACGCTCCCAGGTGAAGTCGGGATCGTCGCGTCCGAAGTGGCCGTAGGCGGCGGTCTTAGCGTAGATCGGCCGATGCAACCCCAGGTAACCGCGGAACGCCGCCGGGCGCAGGTCGAAGTGCTCGCCCACCAGCTTCTCGATGGTCCTGCGGGGTACCTGTTCGGTGCTGAAGGTCTCCACGAACAACGACAGCGGTCGAGCGACGCCGATCGCGTAGGCAACCTGCACCTCGACCCGGTCCGCCAGGCCGGCGGCCACGACGTTCTTGGCCACGTAGCGGGCCGCGTACGCCGCGGAACGATCCACCTTGGACGGGTCCTTGCCGGAGAACGCCCCGCCACCATGCCGGGAGAACCCGCCGTAGGTATCCACGATGATCTTCCGTCCGGTCAGTCCGGCATCACCGACCGGGCCGCCGATGACGAACCGCCCGGTCGGGTTGACGAACAGGTTGCGAGCCAGTTCGGCCTCGTTGTAGAAGTCGGCGGGCAGCACCGCGAGCACCACGTGCTTCCACAGGTCCGCCCGGATCTGCTCGGAGCTGACGGCTTCGGCGTGCTGGGTGGAGATCAGCACCTTCTCCACCCCGATCGGAACGTGATCCCGGTAGCGGACGGTGACCTGCGTCTTGCCGTCGGGCCGAAGGTAGGGCAGCGTGCCGTCCTTGCGCACCGTCGCCAACCGTTTGGACAGCCGGTGCGCCAGCGCGATCGGCATCGGCATCAGCTCGGGGGTCTCGTTCGTGGCGTAGCCGAACATCATCCCCTGATCACCCGCACCGGCGCTGTCCAGTTCGTCCTCGGACAACTTGCCGCGCCGCTCAGCCGCCATGTCGACACCTTGAGCGATGTCCGGCGACTGCTTGTCCAACGCGGTCAACACCGCGCAGCAGTGCCCGTCGAAGCCGAAGCTGCCGTTGTCATAGCCGATCCGGCAGATCGTGTCCCGCACGATCTGGGTGTAGTCCAGCGTGCCTGGTGTGGTGATCTCCCCCGCCAGCACGACCATCCCGGTGGTGATCAGCGTCTCGCAGGCCACCCGCGAGTTCGGGTCCATCGTCAGCGCTGCGTCCAGCACAGCGTCGGAGATCTGATCGGCCATCT
>JBOHFC010000005.1:0-4265 GCA_050701375.1 Pseudonocardiaceae bacterium | reverse complement strand
CACCGGGGTGACCTCCGACATCGCCGGTGTCCGGGCGGTGATGGACGCGGCCGGCTCAGACGCGCTGCTGTTCGTCGATGCAGTGTCCTCACTGGCCTCCATCCCGTTCGAGCAGGAGGCCTGGGGGGTCGACCTGGCGGTGAGCGGCTCGCAGAAGGGCATGATGATGCCCGCCGGGATGTCCCTGCTCGGGGTAAGCGCCAAGGCGCTGGAGGCGCACAGGTCCTCGACGATGCAGCGCTGCTACTTCAGCTTCGAGGACATGCTCGCAAGCAATGATCTAGGCTACTTCCCTTACACCCCGTCCACGCCGATGTTGCACGGCCTGCGGGCCGCGCTGGATCTGCTGTTCGACGAAGGCATGCCGCAGGTATTCGCACGCCACCACCGGCTCGCCGAGGGGGTCCGGCGCGGGATCGACGCCTTGGGCCTGTCGCTGTGCGCGCTGGAGCCGAAGTGGTACTCCGACACCGTCACGGCCATTCGCACCCCAGAGGGCGTGGACGCCACTGAGGTCTGCCGGATCGGTTACCACCGCTACCGCACGTCGTTCGGGGCGGGCCTGTCCAAGGTGGCGGGCAAGGTGTTCCGGATCGGTCACCTCGGACATCTCAACGAGGTGATGTGCCTCGCCGCGCTGGCCAGCGCCGAGATGTCGCTGGCCGACGCCGGGGCCAAGATCGAGCTCGGAGCCGGCGTCGCGGCAGCCCAGGACTACTACCGCAGCGCGACCGCGGCGCTGGAAGCCGACTCGGGCCCCCAAGGAGGAGCCAGTTGAGCCACACCCTTCACCCGATGCGGCAGCCCCGGTTGCAACGCAGTGAACTGGCGGTGCCGGGATCGAACACCAGCTTCATCGACAAGGCGGCGGACAGCGCGGCAGATTTCGTGTTCCTCGACCTGGAGGACGCGGTAGCGCCGGCGGACAAGGAGCAGGCCCGCCGCAATGTCGTCGAGGCACTGCGCGATATCGATTGGGCGGCCAAAGGTAAGACGGTGTCGGTGCTAATCAATGGGCTGGACACGCACTACATGTATCGCGACGTCATCGACGTGATGGAGCAGGCGGGTGACCGGGTGCACACCATTCTGGTACCCAAGGTCGGGGTGCCCGCGGATCTGTACTGCGTGGAAGCCCTCATCAACCAGATCGAGCAGGCCAAGGGCTATCCGAACAAGGTCGGTATCGAGGCGCTGATCGAGACCGCCCTGGGAATGGCGAACGTGGAAGCCATCGCGAGCAGCCCCGGCCGGTTGGAGGCGCTGCATTTCGGGGTGGCCGACTATGCCGCGAGCAACCGAGCCCGCACGGTGAGCATCGGTGGCCTCAACCCGGACTACCCCGGTGATCAGTGGCATTTCGCGCTGTCCCGGATGATTGTGGCCTGCCGGGCTTATGGGCTGCGCCCGATCGACGGCCCGTTCGGCGACTTCTCCGATCCTGATGGCTTCCGCGCCGGCGCGCGGCGCGCGGCCGCGCTGGGCGCGGAGGGTAAGTGGGCGATCCATCCCAGCCAGGTTGCGCTGGCCAATGAGGTGTTCAGCCCGCCGGCAGCGGAGGTCGACCGAGCGAAACGGATCATCGAAGCGCTCCGGCAGGCCGCGGCGCAGGGTAAGGGTGCTGCTGCGGTGGATGGCAAGATGATCGACGCCGCCTAGGAGCGGATGGCCCAGACAGTGATCGCGATGGACGAGGCGATCCGGACCGCCGCCGCGAGCCGGGCCTGAGAGGGGCTGGGCGTGGACATTCACGAATATCAGGCCAAGGAGATCCTGGCCCGCTTCGGGGTGCCGATCCCCCGGGGTGGGCTGGCCTACAACCCTGAGCAGGCGTCCTACCGGTGCACCGAGATCGGCGGGTCGGCCTGGGTGGTCAAGGCGCAGATCCACGCCGGTGGCCGTGGCGAAGCCGGCGGAGTGAAGGTGTGCCACTCCGACCGTGCTGTCCAAGACGTCGCGAACAGCATGTTCGGCCGGCGGCTGGTCACCAAGCAGTCCGGTCCGCGCGGCAAGCTGATCTACCGGGTGTATGTCGAGGAGGCCACAGACATCGCCCGCGAACTGTACTTCTGCATCGTGCTGGACCGCCGTATCGAGCGGGTGTGCATCATCACCTCCGCCGAGGGTGGCGTGGAGATCGAGGATCTGGCGCGCACCAGTCCCGAAGCGCTGGTGCGCACGACGATCGATCCGGCGGCCGGGTTCCTGGAGTTCCAGGCGCGGGAGATAGCCTTCGCGCTGGGCCTGGCACCGGCGCAGCTCGCCGAGGCCAGCCGGATCTTCCGTCGCGCCTACCGAGCGTTCAGGGACCTCGACGCCACCGTGCTGGAGATCAATCCGCTGGCGGTGACGAGCAACGGCGATATCGTCGCGCTGGACGCCAAGATGTCCTTCGACGACAACGCGCTGTTTCGCCATCTGGACATCTCCGAGCTGCGCGACCGCAGCCAGGAAGACGCCCGGGAAAGCCACGCCGCTGACCGTGGGCTGGCCTATGTCGGCCTGGACGGCGATATCGGCTGCATGATCAATGGCGCGGGCCTGGCCATGGCAACCATGGATATGATCAAAGTCGCGGGCGGAGAGCCGGCGAACTTCCTGGACATCGGCAGTGGCGCGTCGCCAGAGCGGGTGCTCAAAGCCTTCCGCGCAGTACTGCAGGACAGCAAGGTCAAAGCGATGCTGATCAATATCTTCGCCGGCATCAACCGCTGCGACTGGGTCGCTGAGGGCATCGTAGCCGCGTTCAAAGAACTCGACGTCAAGATCCCGGTGGTGGTGCGGCTGGCCGGCACGCACGTCGACCTCGGGCATCAGATACTGCGAGACTCCGGATTGCCCATCATCACCGCGGACACCCTGGCCGAGGCGGCCCACAAGGCCGTCGGCGTCGTGGGGACCGTCGGTGCCAGCGCCTGACGTTGTGGAGGGTTTCGGAAAAGCATGGCCATCCTGATCGACGAGCACACCCGCGTGGTGGTGCAGGGCATCACCGGCCGCATCGGGCGCTTCCACACCGAGGAGATGATCGACTACGGCACCAACGTCGTCGCCGGCGTCACTCCGGGCAAGGGCGGCGAACAGGTGCTGGACCGCCCGGTGTTCAACACCATGAAAGCCGCCGTGGCCGAGACCGGGGCGACCGCGTCAATCGTGTTCGTGCCGCCCCCGTTCGCCGCCGACTCCATCATGGAGGCCAACGACGCCGGGATCCGGTTCTGCGTCTGCATCACCGACGGCATCCCGATGCAGGACATGATGCGCGTCAAGCGCTACATGCGGCGCTACCGAGCCCAGACGCGGATGACGCTCACCGGGCCCAACTGCGCAGGCACCGTCTCCCCTGGACGGTCCCTGGTAGGCATCATGCCCGGTCACATCTACCTGTCCGGACGGGTCGGGGTGATCGGTCGCTCGGGCACCCTGGGTTATGAGGCCGCATCCCAGATGAAGGCGCTGGGTATCGGCGTGTCCACCTCCGTCGGGATCGGCGGCGACCCGGTCAACGGGTCTTCGTTCCGCGATCATCTGGAACTGTTCGAAGCCGATCCGGACACCGACGCGGTGGTCATGGTGGGCGAGATCGGCGGCCCGCAGGAGGCCGAGGGCGCGGCATATGTACGCGATCAGATGACCAAACCGGTGATCGCCTACATCGCCGGTCTGTCCGCCCCCAAGGGCCGCAAGATGGGTCACGCCGGCGCGATCGTGTCGTCCGTGGGGGAATCCGCCCAGGAGAAGACGGAGATCCTGGCCGCGGCCGGCATCACAGTGGCACCCAACCCGTCGTGCATCGGTGAGACCGTGGCTCGGGTGCTATCCGAGCATGGCCTGTGTCGCGTGTCTGAGCCGCTGGAGGATCACCGTGGATGAGCCCGTCATCGTCGTCACCCGACGCTGGCCGGCACCGGTCGAGAAGGAGCTGACGCGCCTGTTCAGCCACGTGCGCCTCAATACTGACGACGTCCCGCTCGGGGCGCACGGGTTGCGCGCCGCGCTGGAGCAGGCCGATGTGGTGCTACCCACCGTCTCCGACCGGCTGCCCGCTGAGCTCTTCGATGGGGAGCTGCGGACGAAGTTCCTCGGCAACTTCGGCGTCGGATACAACCACATCGACACCGCCGCCGCCGCCAAGGCGGGGATCGTCGTCACCAACACCCCGCGGGTGCTCACCGACACCACCGCGGACACCGCGATGACGCTGCTGCTGATGGTCGCCCGCCGGGCCGGCGAGGGTGAGCGCGAGGTCCGCGCCAAGCGCTGGA
>JBOHFC010000004.1:0-18857 GCA_050701375.1 Pseudonocardiaceae bacterium | reverse complement strand
GCCATATCCTTCGCGTTGACGTGCACGATGCCGTTGGCGTCGATGTCGAAGGTGACCTCGATCTGCGGCACGCCACGCGGTGCGGGTGGCATGCCGGTCAGGTCGAAGGTGCCGAGCTTCTTGTTGTACGCTGCGATCTCTCGCTCACCCTGGTAAACCTGGATGCCCACCGTGGTCTGGTTGTCGTCCGCGGTGGAGAAGATCTCTGAGCGCTTGGTCGGGATCGTAGTGTTCCGCTCGATGAGCTTGGTCATGATGCCGCCCTTGGTCTCGATACCCATCGACAGCGGGGTGACATCGAGCAGCAGGACGTCCTTGACCTCACCCTTGAGCACGCCGGCTTGCAGCGCGGCACCGACCGCCACGACCTCATCCGGGTTGACGCCCTTGTTCGGCTCCTTGCCGCCAGTGAGTTCCTTGACCAGGTCGTGCACCGCTGGCATGCGGGTGGAACCGCCAACCAGCACCACGTGGTCCATCTGCCCAACCGAGATGCCAGCATCCTTGATCACGTTGCGGAACGGGGCGCGGCAGCGGTCCAGCAGGTCCGTGGTGATCTTCTGGAACTCGGCACGCGAGAACGTCTCGTCGAGGAACAGCGGGTTCTTGTCGGAGTCGACGGTGATGTAGGGCAGGTTGATCGTCGCGCTGGACGAGCTGGACAGCTCAATCTTGGCCTTCTCGGCCGCCTCGCGCAGCCGCTGCATGGCCATCTTGTCCTTCTTCAGGTCGATGCCATGAGATGCGCGGAACTTGTCTACCAGCCAGTCCATGATCCGCTGGTCCCAGTCGTCGCCGCCGAGGTGGTTGTCCCCGGAGGTGGCCTTGACTTCGACCACGCCTTCGGCGATCTCCAGCAGTGACACGTCGAAGGTGCCACCACCGAGGTCGAAGACCAGGATGGTCTGTTCCTTCTCGCCCTTGTCCAGGCCATAGGCCAGCGCGGCCGCGGTGGGCTCGTTGACGATCCGTAGCACGTTGAGCCCGGCGATCTGGCCGGCCTCCTTGGTGGCTTGGCGCTGGGCGTCCTCGAAGTAGGCCGGCACGGTGATCACCGCGTCGGTCACGTCCTCACCGAGGTAGGCCTCGGCGTCGCGCTTGAGCTTCATCAACACCCGCGCGCTGATCTCCTGCGCGGTGTACTTCTTGCCATCGACCGTGGTCGACCAGTCGGTCCCCATGTGCCGCTTGACCGACCGGATGGTGCGGTCCACGTTGGTGACCGCCTGGTTCTTGGCGGATTGACCGACGAGTACCTCGCCGTTCTTGGCGAAGGCGACCACCGACGGTGTCGTCCGCGAGCCCTCCGAGTTCGCCACCACCGTGGGCTCGCCGCCCTCCAAGACGGCCACGACGGAGTTGGTGGTCCCTAGGTCGATACCGACCGCACGAGCCATGTGAGCAACCCTTTCGAACTTGACTGATGTCCACTCAATCTCGGTGGCAACCGTACTGCACCGTCAACTCCGGACTTGAGTGGACTTCGCTCAACCTTCTGCCAGCCGTAACGCCGCGGACCGCTCTGGTGTTCCCCGGGTGGTCTGACGGTCGGTGTGGTGCCCGGTCGCTGACCGGATCTGATCGCGGAGTTGGCCAGCGGTGTAACTCCCCGAACCGCACGCGCGCCGCCCACTCAGGGACGCTTAGGGTGATCAATTCGCGAGTACCTGTGCTCACGTCAGGTGCCGTAACGCTCACCGTAGGTAGGGCGATGTTTCAGGCAGACGTCAGCTCATTTTAGACAGGTTCGACAGCAACACAGCTATTTGCACCGCCCTGAGTTACGCGAACGTTAGGTGAGATTCCGACGACAAGCGTCACAGAAGCAGTGAACGGGATCCAGCAACTCAGCTGACAACAGGGCGAACTCGCGCGACTCGAGCGCAAAAGCGGCCGCGGGCACGTTCTCGATGAACCGGACTCGACACCGAAGGTTCTCGAGATTAAAAACGGCGCATCCATATCCTACCCGCATCACATCGCCGTGTGGTCCATTCCTGCACAGCGAAGGAAGTAAGGAGGACACACGGTGGTTTCCCGTCACGTCTCATTGAAAGGTCAGCAGTCATGACTTCAATGTTGACTTTACCAAGAGTGCCCAACCTGAAAAGCGAAGCATCAGCGGACACCGGACTTGAGGTCGACGACCTGCGCGGTCAATCGACCTCGGACCTGGAAGTGATCATCCCGGCGTTCAATGAGGTAGACAGGCTTCCCCTGACGCTGCGCCGGACCGTCGACTTCCTCAGCGTACAGCCATGGAGGTCGCGGGTGGTCGTTGTCGACAACGGCAGCGTCGACAACACCGCGGGCGCCGTCCGACGATTTGCTGAAAGCCTCGACGGTGCAGTGCCCGTCAATGTGGTCGGCTGCGCACGCCCAGGCAAGGGGGCTGCGGTGAGGCGGGGGTTGCTGGGCAGCACAGCGCGCTTCGTGGGCTTCTGCGACGCCGACCTTGCCACCCCGGTGGAAACCCTGACCACGGCGATGGGCCTCTTACAGCTGGGGACCACCGCAGTGATCGCATCGCGGCACGTTGCGGGTGCGAGTTTCGTACAGCCACAACCACTGGCTCGGCGCGCCGGTGGAGCCGCATTCCGGTTGCTGGCTCGCGCCCTGGTGCACGGAGTGCACGATACGCAATGCGGGTTCAAGTTTTTTGATCGTTCGGCGATGACACGAGCGTTGGTGCAGTGTCGGACGACTGGATTCGCCTTCGACGTCGAGCTCTTGCAGCGAATACAGCACGACGGCGGCAGTGTTGTTGAGATTCCCGTCGCTTGGACCGACGACGCCCGGTCGACCTTCCACCCAGTTCTCGATGGGCTCGCAAGCTTTGGCGCAGTCCTGCAGATGTACCGGTACCAGCCATGAACACCGGGTCGAGGTTGAGTGTGCTGCCCCGGCTATCGGGTGCCCGGATACTGGTTCTCAACTGGCGTGACATCCGTCATCCCGAAGCCGGCGGCGCCGAGCGCTATATGCACGAGATCGCCTGTCGCTGGGTCCGTCAGGGCGTGAAGGTCACCTGGTTCACCGCCCGACCTGAGGGCATGGCAGCTCAGGAGATGGTCGACGGCATCGGGATCACGCGCTTCGGCGGCCCGCTGTCGTTGTATCCGCTGGCCGCGCTGCGACTGTTGCGCACCCAGGGGACATTCGACGCCGTGGTGGACTGCCAGAACGGCATACCGTTCTTCTCTCCCATGTTCGCGGAGGTGGGCGTACCGATAGTGCAAGTGGTTCATCACGTCCACCAGGATCAGTTCGCCACTCGCTTCGCCCCCCCGCTGGCTGCCGCCGGCAGGTTGCTCGAAGGGCCGGTGGCCCGGTCGGTATACGGGTCGCGGGCCATCGCCGCGGTATCGCCGTCCACCCGCCTTGAGCTGCGCCGGCGACTCGGTTTTCGCGGTCCGGTCTACGTCGTGCCCAATGGCACCATCGAGGTACCCGCGCTCAGTGGCCCACGTGATCCGGACCCGACAATTGCCTTGGTCAGCCGGCTGGTGCCGCACAAGCGGATCGACGTCCTGCTCGGCCAGGTCGCCGCCGCGGCCCGGAGGATCCCGCGGTTGCGGGTGGACATCGTCGGGGACGGACCGGAGCGGGCACGCCTGAACCACCTTGCGGTCGATCTCGGTCTACAGACAACGGTCACATTTCACGGCTACCAGCCAGACGAGGTACGCGACAAGCTGCTCAGCCGGGCGTGGGTGACCACCTCGACCGCGGCTGCCGAGGGGTGGGGTTGCTCGGTTATCGAGGCTGCGGCATGGGGGGTGCCGTGTGTGGCGATGCAGGTCCCCGGAATCCGCGATTCGGTGATCAACGGGCGAACGGGCTGGCTGGCGGAGCGGCCGCATGACTTCGGCGCCGTTTTGATCGCCGCGCTGGACGAGCTGACCGACGACGAGCGGACGCGAGAGATCACCGCCGCCTGCCAGCAGTGGGCGAGCTGTTTCTCCTGGGACCGCAGTGCCGACCTGCTGGCCGGCGTGGTACTCGGCCAGGTGCGGGAATGCGCCGCCCGGCATGACGGCCATCCCCAGCGGCGCTACGCGCGCCCCGACATGGGCACGGTGGCGCGATTCAGGTCTCTCCAGGGGATGGACGTGCGGGCCTTGCTGCGCGCCACCGATGAGATCGTCGACGACGGTGAGACGACCTCGCTGTTACTGAACGGCTGCGACGAATTCGACGCCGCCGTGGTGATGCGGCGGCTCGGAGCCGACGACGCCGAGCTGCGTTTGGCCGGCCCACACGACTTGCTCGCCGGTCCCGGCGCAATCACCCCAGCCACTGATCGTGCCCTTACCGCGGGTGCGATATGACCTCCGGTGCGGCATTGGCGCGTGCTGCCACCGGGGCGCGGGCGACCTCTGAGGAGAGCTGGGTCACCCAGCACAGCGCGCTGCTCTCGGTCTCCGCTGGCGTCGTCGGTGTGCTCAGCTACACCTGCTCGTTGGCCATGGCTCACTTGCTGACCGCCCGGGACTACAGCACCTACGCCGGCGGGCAGATGCTGCTGGGCATCGTCGGCATCGTCGCCAGCGCCCTGGTGCCGCTGCCGTTGGCTCACATCGTTCGAGGCTGCGCCCCCGGATCGGAGGGTCGACGGCGGGGCATGGCGTTCGCGGTACTGGTGTCCTTGATATCCGGCGTCATCGCGGCCGGGATAGGGGCGTGCGTAACCGCGCTGTTCGCCCCTCCCCCCGTCGTGGCCGCGGTGGCCGCCTCGGCGCTGGCGCTGTTCGCGATCTCCCCCGCCATGGGCTGGCTGCAGGGTGGGCTGAGATTCGTTCGATATGCGATGATCTCGGTTGCCGAGGTTGGGGTTCGCTTGTTGTTCAGCGTCGGCGCGGTGTTGCTCGGATGGGGCGCGGCCGGCGCGATGACCGGATTCGTCGCGGGCACGGGGGCGATCCTGGCCTGTGGCCTCGGCAGGATCTCTGGTGACCTGGGATGGCGTCCGCACGTGCTGGCTGAGCGGCTGCGCTGGTCGGAAACCGGGGATGTCGCGCTCACTCAGTTGGTGGTGTCCACCCTCGTCGGCACCGACGTAGTGCTTGTCGCGCTCATCGGTGACGGCTCGCCGACCGCCGCCGGTTACCAGGCCCTGGCGACGCTGGCCAAGGGACCGGTCTATGTCGCCGCCGGCACGGTACTGATCACCTTCCCGCTGCTGCGCACCACCAGTGCGCGGGCTGACACCATCCTGCGTGCCGCGCTGCGCTCTTTCCTGAGTCTTGCGCTCCCAGCAGCGGCCGTCATCGCGACGATGCCCACCGAGCTGGCGATGCTGGTGCTGCCGAAGCAATACGCGGCCTCGCTGGGCATGCTGCCGTGGCTGGCCTCGGCGGGCGTCGGCTACGCCACGCTGACGGTGCTCGCCACGGTGTTGCTGGCGATGCGCGCCTACCGGCGCAGCCAGCTCGGCCTCCTGCTGGCGTCGATCATCGTTCCGAGCGGGCTCGTCCTCGGCTGGCGCCTCAACCAGATCCAGGGCCTCGCTGTCGGCGCAGCGGTCGGCGCCCTGCTGGCAGCCACCGTGCTCGCGGTCATCACCACGCCATTGTTGCCGTCCGGCGTGGGTCGGCTCACCATCACCGGACTGCTCGGCGCCGCACCGCTGTTCGTGGCCCTTCAGCTCACACGGCCCCACCCGGCACTGTGGCTGACCGCGGTCGCCCTGGCCGGTGCGGTGGTACTGCGTGGCATGCAGCACGGTGAGCCCAGCGATGGCGACGTCGCCGGAGCTCCCGACACCCGCGAGGCGTCCCCGCCCGACCAGCTCCGTATCCTGCACCTCGGGTTCGAGGACCCCGCCATGCCCGGCGCGGGTGGCGGCTCGGTGCGTACCCACGAGATCAACCGGAGGCTCGCCGCGGAGCACACCGTCACAGTGCTGGTCCAGCGATTCCCCGGCTACGTCGATCGCACCCAGGACGGGGTGCAGTACGTTCACGTCGGAATCGGCTCCGGGCGCAACCGGCTGACTCGCTTGCTCGGTTATGTCGCGTGCCTACCGCACAGCGCTCGACGCCGCGCGGCGGACCTGGTCGTCGAGGACTTCTTCGCGCCGATCTCGTCGATGGCCGCACCCTTGTGGACCGCGCAACCGACCATCGGCGTCGTGCAGTGGCTGAACGCGGCGGAGAAGTCCGGCCAATACAAGCTTCCCTTTCATCTCGTGGAGCGTTTCGGGGTGCGCAACCACCATCGGCTCATCGCGGTATCCGACGGGGTCGCTGGGCGCCTGCGGGCAATGAATCCTCGGGTGACCATCGACGTGATCGGCAACGGAGTGCCCCCCGAAGCATTTGACGTGGTGCCACGCCTCGGCGAGAACATCGCGTTCGTCGGCCGCCTCGAAACCACCCAGAAAGGTCTGGACGTGCTGCTGAAAGCATGGGCGGTCGCGTGCCTCAGCACACCCGGTCTGTTGATCATCGCTGGCACCGGCCCGGACGAGCGCCGGTTGCGCACCCTGGTGGCCGACCTGGGCATCGGCAAACGGGTGCGGTTCGTCGGCTGGGTTGCCGGCGCCGCCAAATTCGAGCTACTCGCGTCGGCCCGCGTCGTTGCGGTGCCGTCGCGGTTCGAAACCTTCGGTATCGTCGCACTCGAGGCACTCGCCACCGGAACCCCGGTGGTCGCCTTCGACATCAGCTGCCTCCGCGATGTCGTCCCGGCCGGGTGCGGCTTGCGAGTGGCACCGTTCAATGTCGCCGCATACGCCGATGCCCTCATCGACACCTACTCGAATACCCAGTGGATTGCCGCGGCGGCTCCACGGGCGCGAGCTTTCGCTGCCGGCTACAACTGGGATGTGATCACTGAGCAGCAGCGCGAGATTTACACCACTGCGGCGAGTACTGGCGTCTGGAGTCGAATCGATCGGGCAAGACGATGAATAGCATGACAGCCGAAGCCGTGCGTCGCCGTCGGGACGGTACGCCGCGCGGGTACACCGTGCCTGCGGGGACCCACCCATCTCGCGTCCCATTCTGGCATCACTGGATGTTCGCCGCCGCCGCCGCGGTGGTCGCCTTCGTGGTGCGGGCCGTCGGGATCACTCGAGCGAACGATCTGTTCATCGACGAGGTCACCTACGCCCAGCTCGCTTCCGCGGTCAGCCAGGGCCATCTGCCAAACCAGTCCGGAGTGCTGTTCTTCCTGCACCCTCCCGGATCGTTCCTGCTCAACGGCGCGGTCATCAAGATCGGTGGCCTGTCCGGGTCACCCATGGACCTCGTGTACGACCTGCGCTGGGTCAATGTGGTCCTCGGGTCGGCGATGGTGCTGCTGGCGTTCTTGATCGTGCGTCGAATCGCCACTACGCCCATCGCCCTCGTCGCCGCGACGGTGCTCGCGTTCGACCCGTTCGTACTGCGCAACGACACCCGCGTGATGCTCGAAACACCCGCCATGGTCGCGTTGCTCGCCGGGTGGTTGGTGCTGTTCGCCGCGATGGAGCGGCCGGCGAGCAGGTCGACATCACTGCTGGAGGTCATCTCCGGCCTCCTGCTCGGACTCGCTCTGATCACCAAGGACATGACCTTCATCCCCGCGGTTGGCACACTGCTGGTGGCGATGCTGTGGCGGCACACCCAGCCCGCCCTCCGCGCCGGGCGGGTGGCGGTGGCCATCGGCATGCCCTACCTGATCTACCTGGACGTGCTGGGCTTCAACGGCGTGCTGCCGCAATGGTGGGACGCCAAGACCTCGGGTGTGAGCCGTATGATCGGCCTCGCACAGACAACCGGATTCAATGCCCACCCCCATGTCAGCCTGGCGTCGCGACTGGTCGACGAGGTCCCCCGGTTCGGCACCAGCTACCTCCTGCTGGGTCTCTGCGCGTTCGCCGGAGCCGCGGCGGCGCTCAGCGTCGTGCCCGCCCGCCGTTTCGTTGGTCTGATCGCCGTCAACACGGCCGTGCTCGGACTCTATGCCGTCCTCGTGGGAGCCGCCGAAGAGCAGTTCGGCTATTACGTGTTAGTCGCCTCGGTCCTCGCCCTCTCGGCAACCGCCGCAGAGCTGCTCGACCGCCGACCCGGGCTGCGGCAGCCCGTCACGATCATCAGTGCGGTGTTCGTCACGATCACCATCGTTCTCGGCATCACCGCCCGGCTCACCGTCGATGACGGATATCGTCAGGTTCGGGCGTGGATGAATGGCCAACTGCCGGCCAATTCCCGGGTCGGGCTGACTGGGGTGACGGCGGAATTTGCATTCCTTCCCCATGCCGGCTACGACGTGTGGCCATCGCTCAGCTCCCTGGAAGCCAACCACGCCGACTATGTCCTCACCGAGAGCCACCCACTCAGCGAGGGCTACGGATACGCCGCACCCGCGCTACTTGATTGGCTGGCGCAGCACGCCAGACCCGTATTCGACAGCTACGGTCCCTCCAATGGTCATACCGTCATCTGGAGACTCGATCCCGCCGCGATGGCCCAAGCGGTCGCTCGTGGAGATGACATCCCACCGGTGAACGGAGGTTACCGATGACCACTCGGGCTCTGTCCACTCGCCCCCGCGCTCGGACCCGCAGGACACCGCTGGCACGGTTCCTCCGTGGTCGCGCTCGCTCGCCGCGGCCCGGTCCGATGCGGGTCCTTCATCTGGGCTTCGAGGATCCCCTCATGCCGGGCGCGGGCGGCGGATCTCTGCGAACGCACGAGATCAACCGCCGCCTGGTCAACGACCAGCACCAGATGACGGTCACGGTACTCACCACTCGCTACCCTGGCTGCACCGACCGCGTCCAAGACGGTGTCCGCTATGTCCACGTGGGGATCGGCTCCGGGCGATTCCGGCTTACCCGCCTGTTGGGTTACGTGCTCCGACTCCCCTTTACAGTCTATCGTGAAAGAACAGTTGATTTGGTCGTAGAGGACTTCTTCGCACCATTTTCCACCATGGCGGCTCCGCTCTGGACCGGGCGACCCACCATCGGCATGGTGCAGTGGCTGCACGCCCGAGAAAAGGCACGTCAGTACAAGTTACCGTTTCACCTCATCGAGCGTGCGGGAGTGCGCCGCTACCGGCGACTAATCGCTGTCTCGGGCGGCACAGCCAATCAACTGCTGGAGATCAACCCCCGAGCGAAGATCGACGTCATCAGCAACGGCGTCAATCCAGCAGGATTTCAAGAGCCGCAGCAGCTCGGCCGCGACGTAGTCTTCATCGGACGGCTCGAGCTACGGGGAAAAGGTCTCGACTTACTGCTGCAGGCCTGGGCCAGAACCGCTCACCACCTTGACGCCCAGCTCATCATCGCCGGCCGTGGGCCGGACGAGTCGAGGATTCGTAATCTGGTCGACCAGCTTGGCATCTCCGACCGGGTCCGCTTCGTGGGATGGGCGAACGGGGCCGAAAAATTTGCGTTGCTCAGCAGCGCCCGCCTGGTCGTGGTGCCCTCCAGGCACGAGACCTTCGGCATCGTCGCGGTGGAGGCCTTGGCCGCGGCCACCCCAGTGCTGGCGTTCAACATCCCCTGCTTGCAAGAGGTCATCCCGCCCGGGTGCGGTTGGCAGGTTCGGCCTTTTGATGTCACCGCATTTGCCGACACACTCAGAAGCCTTTACATCGACAGCGACCGTCTGCTTGCCGCCGGCAGGCGAGGCCGCGTATTCGCGGCGAACTACGATTGGGACACACTCGCCGCACAGCAAGCACAGTCCTACCGCGCCGCTCTGGACAGCGCATGAGCCACCACTGCCCACATTTCCCCGTCAGGAGGGCATAGTGCCCAGCACACCTCGAAATCGCGTGCAGAGCGCGATGGCGACCGGGGCTCCCTGTTTGTTCTTGTCCCCGCACCTCGACGATGCGATCCTCTCCTGCGGAGCCCTCATCAAAGCGCTGGCGGATCGCTGCGAGGTGACCGTTGCGACGATTTTCACCGCGGCAGGCGCGGAGCCGCACACCCGGGCGGCACGCTCGTTCATGCGACAATGCTCGGCCCGTGACGCCAGCAGCCTATTCGCCGCAAGACGTACCGAAGACCAGGAAGTGCTGGCCGGAATCGGGGCCGACCACCTGCATCTGGGTGTCCCCGACGCACTGTACCGCCGTCGGGACTCGACAAGCTCCGTGGCCAGATCGCTCGGAAACCTGCTTCCGGAGCTGGTACACCGCTATCCCACCTACCGATTTGACATTGCGAGAGGACGCGTGGCGCGGGGCGACCGCTCACTTGCCGCACGTATCGTGCCGCAGATCTCCGAGCTGTTGGCTCACACAGACGCGAAAACTGTCTTCTGCCCCATGGGAGTAGGACGACACGTCGATCACATCATCACCCGGACGATTGGTGAGTACTACCCAGATCACGCTGTCTATTATTCCGACTTTCCGTACAATCAGTTTCTCGCTCCTGACCATGCATTCATCAGCAGGAACAAACTTGTCCCCTGGAACTGGCAGCAGGGGATTAACGAGAAGCACAACCTGATCCGAGGGTATCGAACGCAGGCCGACGCCTTGTTCCCCGACGGTCGAATTCCGGTCATCCCGGAGGTTTACTACGTCGCCGCTCCTTGACAGCCAACAACCAGCGCAACGAGCCACCGGGGGCACTGTGGGACTACGAATCAGCGCATGCAAGCTGCTGGCCGTTCTCCTGGCTCTTCCGCTCATCGGCGGCCCAGCCAGCACAGCGCACGGCGCTCACCCCAACAGGGCCGGCATCGACTTCGGTGTGGTGGCGTCCTCGTGCTCCCCGGATCGGGCGGCCGCCGAACGGGATTCAGGCATCCAGGTCGTCACGCTTGACGTCGTTTGGGACCGGTACGAACCAGCGGAGGGCCAGTTCGCCACTGACTACATCAAAGACCTGCGGCAAAAAATACGCCTCTGCCGGGACGCCGGGCTGCAAGTAATCCTCGGCATCGGACTACAATACCCCCCAAATTGGGTCACCAATGGGTCCAGTGGCGCTTATGTGGACCAGTATGGAGGCATGCCGAATCCCAGGCAAGCCAACGTGGTGTTCAGCCAGGCGGTACGAGACTCGGTTGCTGCCTACCTGCGGCAGGTGTCAACCGACCTCGGATTCAACAACTTCACCGCAATTCGCGTGGGAACCAGCAATACCGGGGAGCTCGGATATCCCGATGGCGTTGACCACGCTGGCCGACCGGGACCCAGCTTCTGGGCCTTCGACCAAGCAGCGCAGACCGGCGACGGGCTCGCCGCCGGCATGTCGTCCACGCCACTGCCAGGATGGACGCCGGGCACGACGGAGTGGCAAGGTCAGCCCATCACAGCCCAGCAGGTAGCGCAGTGGTTTCAGTGGTACTCCCGCTCCCTCACCGAAGCCATTTCCTGGCAGGTCGAGCTGCTTCGCTCACTCGGCTACACCGGCAGTTTTCACCTGCCAGTCGCCGGACGTGGCGCCCTCCCGAAGGATCTGGAATCCGCCCTGTCGAACCATCTCGACGGGCGGAGCGATCCGGATGGAGCCCTGGAACGCGGCCTCAACTACCCGGACCAGTTCGCCCTGTTAGCCGGCCTCGACAGGCAAGTCAGCACCGGGGACCCGCGCGCACGGATCATCGTGGACTTCGCCGGCCTGGACGACAACACCGCTGTTCGAGCTCGGAAAGCGAACCCACCACAGGACTCCTGCCAGCGGGGCGACACCGATCGTCTGCTGACTCGCCCGGACACTGACCTGTGGGCCGCCCAACGGTGGACAATCGCGAACGCCAAGCTAGCGGGTTTGCCGACCGTCGGAGAGAATCCTGGGCCGCCCGATGCCCCCTCCACTGGCGGCTCACCCGATTCAGACAACGAAGCGCAGCAGCTGACAAAGGGTGTCTCGTACGCACAATCCTGTCACATCGGCATGTTCCTGTTGGCCTTCGAGGACGACTTGTTCAACAAGAACTCGGGCATCGGATTAGCCGATTACTCCCGGCAGATCTCCAGCCCGTGAGCTTGCTCGGCCAGCTGACCTCGGCGACAGTCTTGTCAGGCGCGAGACCGATCCGGCAAGCCAGGGTTTCATCGCTCGTCATGCGCTCGGTGTCACTGTCCGTGCCCTCCGAGGAAGGAGCGTTGCGGTTTGCGGACGTGCCGCCAGCGGCAAACTTTGGGCAGGAAGTTGCCGCTGGTTCGCGTCTACAACGGATCCAGGTGCATCCCGAGAGGCTGGTGGGGCGGATGGGATCAGCAGCGAGCCGGTGGAGGTCAGTCGAGTAGGTGGTCGAAGTCGCCGTTCTTGGCGCCGGCGATGAAGGCGGCCAGCTCGAGCTGGTTGAAGATGAGGGTGCGGGCCTTGCGCTCGGCCGGGGGGAGCTTGTCGTCCTGGAATCCGATCAAGCCGTCGGCCACGGTGAACGAGAGGCATCCACCGTTGGCGCTGCTGAGGGTCGATTTCAGGTACCGGCCGTTGACCACGGCGTCGTACTGAACATCGTCGAGTAAGGGGTAAGGGTTGGGTGTCCGGGCCACTTGGTCACAGCTCCTCCATGACTGCGCGGATCAAGTCCTGTGACTGCCGGGCCGGCAGAGCCTGGGCCAGAGCCGCGTGGAAGGTGTAAGTGCACTGTCGGACGATGTCGCGCTCCTCGTGGATGCGCTGTGCCGTGCTGCTGTCCACATACACCACGTCGCCGTCGAGGTCGTGCGGGAACTCGAAGATCACGAAGTTGTCGGAACCGGGCAACGCCCCAGCGCAGAAGGGCAGGATGTGGATCGTCACCGGGTGCTCCTGAGATACTTCGATCAGGTGTCGTAGCTGGTCACGCATGACTTCTCGGCCGCCAACTATCGTACGGATGACACCCTCGGTGATGACAGCGGTCAGGCCCTGGAAGCCGTCCTGGCCGAGCCGCTGCTGACGCCGCATGCGGAGTTCGGCCACCCGGTCGACGTTTATCGGCGGGACGAAGGCCCGACCGTTGCCGATCACAGCCTCGGCGTAAGCGCGCGTCTGCAGCAGCCCCTGCACGAACGCGATGTCGTAGCTCCGGGCGGTGGTGGCGTCCTCGCCGATTTCCACCAGCATCTCGATGGCCTCGGCGACGATGTCCGAGTACTCCTGCCACCAACCCGTTTCGTCGGCTCGGTGGCGTAGCTCGTCTAGCTTCTGCGCTTGCTCGGTGCCGACCTCGAGCACTGTGGCGATCCGGTCCAGGTGCTCCGAGCTGATCCGAGCGATGCCGGATTCCACCCGCGACAGGTGCGAGGCGGAGATGCAGCGCTGACGGGGCTGGTCGGCGTTCATCAGCTCGACCAACTTCTCCTGGTTGAGCTGGGCATCGTCGCGGAGTCGTCGGATCTGCTTGCCCAACCGGCGGGACCGGATCGTCTTGCGCTGCGCCATGGGGCCTCCTTGCCCAGTTACCCGATGGACTGATGGAGATCGTGAAAGTTGCACACATGATGCTTGAATGTTACAGTCGAGCTGCATGCAAGGCAGTGACAAGCGTATCTCGCTTGCTGAAGCGCTCCGGTGGGCTCGCCGTTGAGGGCTCCAGCAACCCCCAGGACGACGGTGACCCCGGCCCTGACCCCCCGAATCGGCCGGGGTCACCGTCCACCAACCATGGCGGTGATCAGCGTGACGGAGTTGCCTCCGGCAGTGGAACAGCTCTTGCTCGACGTTGTCGCCGACGGGTTCACCGTGTACTGCTGCGGCCCCCGAACTGCGCCGACGGCGCTGGCCGCGGCCTACGAGTGGGAGCAGTGCATCGATCTGATCACCATCCGGAGCTGGGATCGGGTCGGTGCGGCGAGGGTCCCGAAGCTGGGCCGGGTGGACGTGTTCGCGCCTGAGTTCGTCGTGTGGGCTTATGACGGTCCCGCGGAATGCGCCGTACGGGCACTGCTGCACCTCGTGCACCCGGAGCACCCAGACGCCCCCACCAGCATCTACCCAGCGCCAAGATCCCTGGGCGTACCACGGGATGAGCAGCGTCCGATGACGATCCGGCTTCCCTCGACCATCAGGGCTGGGGTGCGTGCGGCCCGACTGGCCGGCTTGGGTCGCTGACGGCCTGGCTACCAGCCAGTAACTAGCCGTATTCTGCGACTGAAGCTCTCACGGTTTCCAGCTACCAGAGGGGGGTGGACGGGGTGATGGCAGCGCGGCTGGTGATCGGCTTGGGGCTGACTGTTCTGACGCTGTTCTTCGCCGGCCGGCGGGTGTGGTGGCTATACAACCTGATTCGTTCCGGCCAGCCCACGCACGGACGCACTACTGAGGTAGCCGCCCGGCTAAAGACCCAGCTCGTGGAGGTGTTCGGGCAACGGCGGCTACTGAAATGGACGATCCCTGGTCTCGCGCACTTCTTCACGTTCTGGGGCTTCGTCGTCCTGATCACCGTCTACGTCGAGGCCTACGGGGTGTTGTTTGACGAGAACTTCGCCATCCCACTGATCGGGCACTCGCCGGTGCTGGGCTTCTTGCAGGACTTCATCGCGCTAGCCGTGCTGGCGTCGATCATCACCTTTGCGATCATGCGGGTCCGACAGGCTCCGGAGCGCCGGCAGCGGGCGTCGCGGTTCTACGGCTCACACACCGGCGGCGCCTGGCTGATTCTGTTCATGATCTTCAACGTGATCTGGACGTTGTTCCTGTTCCGAGGCACTGAGGTGAACAACGGCACGTTTCCCTACCGCTCCGGTGCGTTCGCCTCGGACGCCGCGGCGGCGCTGCTCGCACCGCTGGGCGTGGGGGCCAACCAGGTACTGGAGACGGTCGGACTGCTGCTGCACATCGGCGTCATGCTGGCCTTCTTGATCATCGTTCTGTACTCCAAGCACCTGCACATCTTCATCGCGCCGATCAACGTCGCGGCCAAGCGGATGCCCAAGGCGCTGGGGCCGCTACTTCCGATGGAATCCGGTGGCAAGGAGATCGACTTCGAGGATCCGGGTGAGGACGACGTCTTCGGCCGGGGCAAGATCGAGGACTTCACCTGGAAGGGCATGCTGGACTTCGCGACCTGCACCGAGTGCGGTCGCTGCCAGAGCCAGTGCCCGGCGTGGAACACCGGCAAACCACTGTCCCCCAAGCTGGTGATCATGGATCTGCGTGACCACCTGTTCGCCAAGGCGCCCTATCTGATCGGTGACCAGGCGGTACCCGACCACAGCGACGTCGACGTGCTGGCGCTTGCTGCGGGTGATGGGCACGGCGGCAACGGCCATCACGTGCCCGAGTCGGGCTTCGGTCGGGTGCCGGGATCGGGACCGGAGCAGGCCGCTCGTCCGCTGGTGGGCAGCGCCGAGGTGGGCGGGGTGATCGACCCGGACGTGCTGTGGTCGTGCACCACCTGCGGTGCCTGCGTGGAGCAGTGCCCGGTGGACATCGAGCACGTCGAC
This sequence comes from Pseudonocardiaceae bacterium, assembly GCA_050701375.1. Taxonomy (GTDB): domain Bacteria; phylum Actinomycetota; class Actinomycetes; order Mycobacteriales; family Pseudonocardiaceae. The sequence goes on along the minus strand of JBOHFC010000004.1, from coordinate 3,518 downwards.
CACATCGTCGACATGCGGCGCTACCAGGTGCTGATCGAGTCGGAGTTTCCCACCGAGCTGGGCACGCTGTTCCGCAACCTGGAGAACAAGGGCAATCCGTGGGGGCAGAATCAGTCTGCCCGGATGGACTGGGCGAAGGGTCTGGACTTCGAGGTCCCCCAGCTAACCGAGGAGACACTGCCCGACGACGTTGAATATCTGTTCTGGATCGGCTGCGCCGGCGCCTATGACGACAATGCCAAGCGCACGGTGCGGGCCACCGCTGAGCTGCTGCACATCGCCGGCGTCAACTACGTCGTACTCGGAGACGGCGAAACCTGCACGGGCGATCCGGCCCGCCGATCGGGCAACGAATTCCTGTTTCAGATGCTCGCCCAGCAGAACGTCGAGGTGCTCAACACCGCCTTCGAAGGCCGTGAACCGGGCCGCCGCAAGGTCGTGACGACCTGCCCGCACTGCTTCAACACGTTGGGGCGAGAGTACCCGCAGCTCGACGGGCACTACGAGGTGGTGCACCACACCCAACTGCTCAACCAGTTGGTGCGGGACAAGCGGCTCGTGCCGGTCCCGGCCGCAGACGGACCGGCGGTGACCTACCACGACCCCTGCTATCTGGGCCGGCACAACGAGGTGTACTCGCCGCCACGAGAGCTGGTCGGCGCGTCCGGTGCGCAGCTGACCGAGATGCCTCGGCACGCCGAGCGTTCGATGTGTTGCGGCGCCGGCGGGGCCAGGATGTGGATGGAGGAGCGTATCGGCAAGCGGGTCAACCTGGATCGGGTCGACGAGGCGATCGCCACTGGGACGTCTGCGATCGCCACCGGGTGCCCGTTCTGCCGGGTGATGCTCACCGATGGTCTCACCACCCGCGAAGCCGAGGGCTCCGCCGCCAACACCACCGAGGTGCTCGACGTCGCCCAACTCCTGCTCACCGCCGTCAAACGCCACCCAACAAGTGAGACTGCTACTGATCGAGCAGAGTGAGGACGGTTTCGCGGAGTTGGTCGGGTTGGGCGCCCGCGGCGACCAGGACCTTCACGCCGAGCCCGTCGCCCTCTTGGAGCAGGCCGAGCAGGATGTGTTCGGTGCCGATGTAGTTGTGCCCGAGTTCCAGGGCCTCGCTCAGCGCCAACCCCAGCACCTCCTTGGCGCGGGGGGTGAACGGTATGTGGCCCTTCGGTGCTCCCTTGCCCCGACCGACCATCTCTTCGATCCCGGCCCGGGTGGACTCCAGCGTGATTCCAGCACGGTGGAGGGCTTGTGCACCGATGCCCTCGCCCTCCGCCAGCAGGCCCAGCAGGAGGTGCTCGGTGCCGAGATAATTGCGGTGCAGCAGCCGAGCCTCCTCCTGAGCCAACACGATCGTCCGTCGCGCCCGAGCGGTGAACCGCTTGAACGTCTCCGCCGACATTGCCTCGACGCCGCTGACGAACTTGCCGATGAAGGAGCGCAATGCGGAGTGCCGCTGCTGTGCGGCCTGCTTGCTGACGCCCAGCGCGGTGCCGACCTGGGACCACGAGCATCCGGCTGCCCGCGCTTGCTGGACGAAGTGGTCGAGCAGTTTGTCCCCGACGTCCGAAAGCTCCTGCTGCTGGCGCGCCGCGCTGGCCAACAGCGTCAACGGCTCGGTGCTCTGCGCCTGGGCCCGGGTCTGGGTGATGAGTTCCTCGAGTGTCATGCGTCAACTATCACTTGACGCCCGCACCGCCGTCAAGAACTTATTGACGATGGCTCACCGGTGGGTGTCGACGCGCTGGAAGTTGAGGTAGGCCCGAGACGGCGTCGGCCCACGCTGGCCCTGGTAGCGGGAGCCCACCCCGGCGCTGCCGTAGGGGTGCTCGGCGGGGCTGGACAGCCGGAACAGGCACAGCTGCCCGATCTTCATCCCCGGCCACAACGTGATCGGCAGGTTCGCCACGTTGGACAACTCCAGGGTGATGTGCCCGCTGAAACCGGGGTCGATGAAGCCTGCGGTGGAGTGCGTCAGCAACCCGAGACGGCCCAGGCTCGACTTGCCTTCGAGTCGCCCGGCCAGATCATCGGGCAACGTGATCTGCTCAAACGTCGACCCGAGCACGAACTCCCCGGGATGAAGCACGAAGGGCCCGTCGCCCTCCGGCTCCACCAGCGACGTCAGCTCATCCTGCTGCAGCGACGGGTCGATGTGAGTGTATTTGGTGTTGACGAAGACCCGGAAGAATCGGTCCAGCCGCACGTCGATGCTGGAAGGCTGGAGCAGCTTCTCGTCGAACGGTTCGACGCCGAGCCGGCCGGCGTCGAACTCAGCCCGCAGATCCCGATCGGACAGCAGCACGCCGACACCCTAGTCGGCGGCGGGGGGTCACCATGAGTGCTCCTCGCCGCCGGCACGTCACCACCGACGCCGTCGCACCCCAGTGGTCACATTGACCTCAACAGCCCCTACCAGGGTGGGGTAGATCCGCCGCAGGCGTGCCAGGTGCGGCAACTTTTCGCTCGAAGCTGCCATATCTGGCACGTCTGTACGTAGTGACACTGCTTCCCGCGAGGTCACCCACAGTCACGTCGGGGATGGATGAGGGGCCGAAGTGCGCCGGGCTCAGCGCTCCGGCTGCCGCGGACCGTGACCCTGACCGTGCTAGGCTCTCGCTGCGACGCGGGTGTAGTTTAATGGTAGAATGAGAGCTTCCCAAGCTCTAGACGCGGGTTCGATTCCCGTCACCCGCTCCATCACAAAGGCCCAGGTCACAGGACTTACCCTGCAGACCTGGGCCTTTGTGACTAATGATCCTTTTTCCCGGTGTGCTGTCTGCGTGCTGTTTAGCCAGCGGGCACTAGGACGCTTGTGGGACCGTTATCGTCCTAATCACCTCGATCTTTCGCCGCCCCAGTCATACCGTCGATGAGAGTGCTCAGCTTGTCCGCGATCGTCTGATCTACCTGGCGGGACGCGTGCTGGTAGATCAGCGCGGCTCGTGAGCTGTCCTGACCCATCCTCGCCATGAGATCTTTGGTGCTGACGTAGGTTTGCGCGGCGAGTGTATTTCCCGTATGCCGAAGGTCGTGAAAGTGCAGACCCGGCCGTCCTATCGCTGTGACCGCGTCCTTCCACCCGGTGAGCAGGTTCCGGTTTCCGCTGCGAATCGGGTTCCCCCGCTCGCCGGTGAACACCAAGGCATCCGGGCTGGCATTCACATATTTGGCCAGGTGTGCAACGATCGCCGGTCGGATGGCATCTGGCAGCGCGTTCGTGCGCAAGCTCGCCCGAGCCTTCGGCGGCCCGTAGACCAGTCCCTTGCTTCGCAGTTCCACGAAGGCGCCGGCCACCCGAACCCAGCTCCCATCCGGCGCGAGGTCACGTCTGCGCAGCGCAGTCACCTCGCCCCACCTCAGAGTTCCGAACACCGACAGCAGGATCAGCGCCCGATAACGCGGATGCTTCATGCGATCGGCGAGGTCGAACACTTCGGCCAACGACAGCACCGGCCGTTCCTCCGGGGTCTCTACCCCAGCGCCCCGGATCTGACACGGGTTACGCG
>JBOHFC010000003.1:0-2310 GCA_050701375.1 Pseudonocardiaceae bacterium | reverse complement strand
CCCGAGTGGTCAAAAGATACCGAGCGCACAGCCACCGCATCAAACGCACCACCGACCACGGCCAACTCCACGACACCCCACCCAAGATCCACATCTTCAAGGTCCCCTGCCTAACTTAACGGCATTGCTCCTGGGCCGGGGTCTGCCCCGGCCACCACGAATCCGCCGGCAAGCGGAAATCCGGCAAGACCCGGCACGGCAACCGATGGCTCGGGGCCGCGTTGGGGACCGCGGCGATGGCCGCCTCGCGGACCAAGGACAAAACCTACCTCGGTGCCCGCTACCAACGCATAACACCGCGACTGGGTAAGAAGAAAGCGATCGTCGCCCTAGAGCACTCCATCCTGACCGCGGTATGGAACATGCTCACCCACGACGTCGACTACCACGATCTCGGCGGGGACTACTTCACCCGGCTCGATCCCGACCGTGCCATGAGACGCATCATCCGCCAAGCCAACGCCCTGGGATTCACCGTCCGCTTCGACCCCATCCAAGCCGCCTAACCCAGCCCACACCCACCACACCACCAGCCGCCGGGCAGCTCAGCACCCCCGCCAGCCCGGCCGATAACTCCTGCCCTCAGAACCCCGTGGTCACCAAAAATCCCGCCTGGTCACCTGTGTTTTCGGGTCAGGCGGCACGGCCGTCAATCTCGAGTCAACTGTGCGGGCTGAGTCGACTCCGCGGGTGTGCCATTGCCAGGCCCCGTGAACTCGACACCAGCGACCTTCCGAGGCGAAAAAACGTCGATAGCGTCGAGCTCATGGACAGCACCCACGGGCAAGCCAACCAGGGAACACACCGTCGGGATGGGGCGAAGCCCGGCTAGTGGTGACGAGGCCGCCGCCCGAGATGCCTGGTTGACCGGAATCGAGCGCACTGCGTCATGCATAGGGACAGCAACGCGCCATAACCCTTGCGTGCAGTCCTGGCTGGCGAATGCCGAGGCATGTGTGGGCCGCACAGAGCGAGCGCGCGAGAAAGTCTCGCGGCTAATTGAAGCTGAACCGCACAATGGGTACATAAAGTACCGGCTCACACACGTCCTGGCGGAGTTGGGTGACGCTGAGGCAGCCATCCGAATCCTAGGCGAGGCGGTACAGGACGGGTTCCTCTCGGTGCAGCTCCTGCGGCGTGATGAGCTACTGGGGTTATCAAAGCTTGTCGACCTGGCGGACTACTGCGAGGTCACGCGCGCCCTTCAACAGAACGTTGCGCGAGCCAAGAACAAGTACGCCCCCTGTACATGACCTGGAATCGCGCAGACCGGGATCGTAATGCTGAGCCCCAGCTGACTATGATTAGGGAGACTACCGAATGAGACTCGCAAAGAGCGACCGGGGTTGGATGTCTGGTGTTGCCGGCGACGACGTGGTCACTATCGGGGACCCCCGACTCAAGGCCGAGACCGAAGCGATCGGAAATGCCCATGAGGTTGCGGATCTTCTCGCGCGCATGGTGAATCGGCTACGCGAGTTGAACGGTGCTGGCCTGGCCGCTCCGCAGGTGGGCGCCTCGGTGAAGGTGATCATCGTCGAGGTCAGGAAGACTGATGTATTCCCAGACCGTCCGACGTCCCCACTACTGCAGATGATCAACCCGGCCATCGTCGAGCGGTCCGAGACGACCGAAACCGGCTGGGAGGGCTGCTTCAGCGTGCCCGGTCTGATGGGCCTTGTGCCACGAGCTGAGTCCATCACCGTGGAATACATCGCAGCGGAGGGTGCTGGTGTCACGGCGCAATACTCCGGGTATGTGGCCAGGGTGATCCAACACGAGATCGACCACCTCAACGGCGTCGAGTTCGTAGACCGGATGACATCGATGGAGAGCCTGACGACGGTAACGAATTACTTGGAGTTCCGACGCTAGGCGAGAAACCTCAGTGACGATGGCTCGCCGCGGGTGAGCGCCGCGACATGCTCTTGAAGGTTCAATCCGTCGCTCACGGTGTCACCAGCCTCGAGTCGCTCAACGAGCTTCCCCTCGGCCTCTTTGATTGCGGACGCTGACTCGAGAAGACCGCGGATCCGGTCAGGGTCGACCACGATAACGCCATCATCGTCGGCCAGAATCATATCGGCGGGATTCACCGCAACTCCGCCGCACGTTACCGGTACCTGTAGCTCGCCCAGCTTGGCTGCGGTGCCCGCGAGTGGCGTGACGAAGCGGCTGTAGATGGGCTTGATCCCAACCGGTCGAAGCAATTGATCTTGCTGTAGTTCCTCGGCGAAGTGTGATCGCCGAGGAGGAGCCGAGTGGCCCAGCGCAGGATGCTGACCGAGCCCGATCGTGAGGAGATCTCCC
>JBOHFC010000002.1:0-4579 GCA_050701375.1 Pseudonocardiaceae bacterium | reverse complement strand
CAGCTGTCCCGTGAGCTCACGTTGCCCATCGACGCCGCAATGCCTCCCTCGGCCATCACGGTGTGAGCCTTGCCGAACAAGGATTTGCAGACCACGGCGGTGCGCTTGCCCAGCTCGCGGGCCTCGATCGCAGCGCGCAGTCCGGCGCCGCCAGCGCCGATCACCACCACGTCGAAGTCGTGCCGCTCGATCTCGGTCATAGGTACCGGTTCTCTCGTTTAGTTACCGGGCACAGTCAGTTGAACAGCCGCAGGTCGGCTATCCAGCCCGCCGAGACAGCCATGATGTAGAAATCCGTGAGCATCACCGTGATCAGCGACGCCCAAGCGAACTGCATGTGGCGTCCGTTGAGCTTGGACAGTTTCGTCCAGAGCCAGTACCGCATGGGGTGCTGGGAGAAGTGCTTGAGCCGGCCTCCGAAGATGTGCCGGCACGCGTGACACGACAGCGAGTACAGCCACAGCATGGTGACGTTGACCAGCAAAATCAGCGAGCCCAGACCCACTCCAAAACCGCCGGACGCGGGGAGGAACGCCAGCACCGCATCATATGTATTGATCAGCAGCAACAGGCTGGCGAGATAGAAGAAGTACCGATGCAGGTTCTGTAGAACCAGCGGGAAACGTGTTTCTCCGGTGTATTTCTTCGCCGGTTCGGTCACAGCACATCCAGGCGGTGACTGAAGAAACGCTCGATAGCCGGCTTTGCGATAATAGTAACAACTGGCTCGGAATCCGGCGAGGATCGGGAAGATCAGAATCGGCAGCGGCAGGGCCAGGGGAAACGCTGGCAGGAAAGTTCCTAAATGCGACGAGCCCGGCGCGCACGAATCGCTTAGGCAAGGCGAGTACAACGGAGTGAGGTAGTGGTATTCGCCAACCCAGTAGTCAGCCCGCATGAACAGCCGGACCGTCGTGTAGATGATGAAGGCCCCCAACACGATGGCAGTCACCAAGGGTGACGCCCACCATCGGTCGGTGCGCAAGGTCCGGGCCGAGGTCGCTACCCGACCCTGCTTTGCCTGACCAGGTGGGGCATCCCCCGATGGCGGGGGCGATGAGGTGGTAGTCATGACGTCGATTCAGGGTCGGGGGTATAGGCCAGCGTGATCAGTTCAGCCTGCGGCGGCAACCGCCGTCCAGCAGATCGCCCCTGGCCAGCGGCCCACGCAGCGATAACTCACAGTAAGCCGAGTTCATGGCACACGTCCAAGATATGGTGGCCCTGGTCTCGATAGCGATAGGCTATGGTCGTGCAGCTCCAACAACTGGTGTACTTCCTGGCCGTTGCTCGGACCCGGCACTTCACCCGGGCCGCGGAGCTCACGCACGTCGCCCAGCCGTCGCTGAGCAAACAAATCCACCGCCTGGAGCGCGAGTTGGGCAGTGAGCTGTTTCATCGGGCCCGGGGCAACGTGACCCTCACGCCAGCCGGAGAGGTACTCGTCCCCTTCGCCAAGCGGATCCTGGCTGATGTCGAGACCGCCCGGTTGCAAGTACACGAGCTCGCCGAGCTTCGCCAGGGACGGCTTCGACTGGGCGCCACCCCAAGCCTGTGCACTGGGCCGCTGGCCCACGCACTCGCCTGCTTCCGCCTCCGCTACCCCGGCATCCAACTCGTCATCGACGAGAGCGGCTCCCGGGACCTGGTGCGGCAGCTCGCCGAGGGAGCCATCGACCTGGCGATGATCACTTCGCTGGTGCATCGGGGGGATCCGACCCTGGATACCGTCCCGATCCTGCGCGAGCAGCTCACTGTCGCCGTGCCACGCACCATGGACCTCGGCTTCGACTCGTTTCGGATCGCAGACCTCCGGGACCGCCCGCTGGTGATGTTCCGGGAGGGCTACGACCTCAGATCGATGACCCTGACGGTGTGTCAGCGAGCTGGTTTTCAGCCACGGTTCGCCATCGAGGGGGGCGAGATGGACGCGGTGCTCAGCTTCGTCGAGGCCGGACTCGGGATCGCCGTAGTCCCCAGCATGGTTCTTCAGAGCCGCCCCAAGCTTCGTGGCGTCCCGTTCGTCCCTCCCACGCCGATCCGAACGATCGCGCTTGCGCACCGCACCGACGTGCGCCCAACCCGAGCCGCAGAGGAGTTCCGCTGCACCCTGTTGCAACTGCTCGGCGACGCGCATGCTCAGGGCGAACTTCCTCCCGGGGTTGAGTTCATCGCCCCCGGCGAGCCGTTCGGTAGTCAGTCCGGACAGGACTCGAGTTCGGGCGGCAGACCGTCCCGGCCGAGTTCGTCGCGCACCACCCGCCAGGCCAGCCCCTCGGAGTAGCCCTTGCGGGCCAGCATCGCGCCCAGTTTGCGGGCTAGAGCACTCGCGTCCCGCACGGTGGCAGTCCGGAGCTTGCGCCGGACCAGTTCGCGGGCCCGCTGCTCCTCGTCCTCGGGTCGCACCGCCGCCACCGCGCGGTCCGTGATCTCGTTCTGCACTCCTCTGCGTCGGAGCTCGGTCCGCAGCGCTCGCCTGCCTAGGCCCCGATGGCGGTGCGCTGAACGCACCGCTGACTCGGCGAACGCGACATCGTCGACCAGACCCACCTGGCTGAGACGGTCGAGCACCGGCTCGCCAACTTCCTCGGGAATCCCACGCCTGCGCAATGCATCCGCCAGCTCGGCCCGGCTGCGTGGCCGCGCCGTGAGCAGCCGTAGGCAGACTCCCTGCGCCTCCGCCGCCGGACCTATCTCCCGGGTATCCGTGGAGTCCTCTGTCGCGGCCTCGCTGTGCCTGGCGCGGTGCCCACCCATCGCAATCCCTCGCGCCTCGGTACGGGTCGGCATCAGAAGTCCACCGGGGCCGGCACGGTCTGGTCGTCGTCCAGCTTGGCTCCGATGCCGAGTTTGTCCTTGATCCGCTTCTCGATCTCGGCAGCCATATCAGGGTTGTCTGCAAGGAACTTGCGCGCGTTCTCCTTGCCTTGGCCCAGCTGGTCGCCCTCATAGGTGTACCAGGCACCCGACTTGCGGACGATGCCCTGCTCCACGCCCATATCGATCAGAGAGCCCTCTTTGCTGATTCCATGGCCGTACAGAATGTCGAACTCCGCTTGTTTGAATGGCGGTGCGCAGTTGTGAACCACGACATCGTTCGCGACAAAGTTATGCAGCTCATCGACCTCGATGTCGAACGTCCGGGACCGACGCGAAGGCAGGATCGCAGCGATCCGCGAGTAACACAGCTCCTCAGAGACGATCTCCTGAAGAAATACATCGTCAAGAGCGTCAGCGAGACACGCCAATCGATCTCTGCGGAGCCGGCTAGCGCCCAACACCTGCCTCATCCCGCCCTGAGGGTCACCCGCCCGTTCGCCGATCAGTTGAGCTGCCTGCGCAGCGGTGACACCGCGTCCCGCAAGGTGGCTGAGGACCGGCTCGATCACATCGTCGGACAGGTAGATCCGCTGAGATCCCCGATACCGGCCATCGAGAGAGGAGAGCTCCTTGACGAGCACGTTCCCCCGTGGGCCCCACGTGGGAACGGCAGCGGCGAACGTGCTGACGTTGTCGATGCCGGCGATTCGCACCTCCCAGGTAGGCAGCTTTCCGCAAATCCGACGACCGCGGATCATGCTGCTCCGTTGCGCGTTCGGGTCTCGACGGCTCACCGTGCTGCCGATTCCCCATCGCAGCAGTAGCCAGTGCATCTGCTGAGCCAGCTGAGCGGACGTGGTCGTGTATCCCAGCCGGATCCCACCGGTCTGCTCTCGACTTACGTGTCTGTCAGTCTCGAACAGACCGAAGACCAGGTTGGCGACCACCTCAGCGGAGACATCCGGGGCGAAGAACAGTGCTGGTATCTGCTTTTCAGGCGCTAGCTTGCCCCAGATCCCCGCCTGCCGACACAGCTCAAGCACACCGTTCTTCTCGCCGGGGCGGTGCGAGAACGCCAGTTGGAGACCGTCGGAACGTAGCTTCGCTTCGCACCCAAGTTGCGCAGCAATCCTAGACGCGTCGTCATGGAGCGCATCCACGACGTTGATGAAGGTGACCGGAGTCTTACCGCCGACGTAGCCGTCACCGATCAGATAGCCGAGTAGACGGGCCTGCGCCGGTGTAACCGGCTCGGCGTCCCCGAATCCCAGGTACTCGCGGGGTCGCGCAACCCGATCTCCGGCTGCAAGCTGGCTTGCCAAGCGCCAGCCGGTTTCAGTGAGAATCTTGTGGTCCGGCGTTACCCACAGCTCGGTGTCATCCCTCAGCTGCAGACCCATCACATGCTGCTCCCCCTGGTCAAACCAGGAGGCCACTGGCCGACTGTGCAGTATCCCCGCCTTGTCGGCGGCGACTACATGTATCGGAAGCTGACCGTCGACGACGTCCTCAATCATATGGGTCTGACCTGTTACCGGATCGAACACGCGAGTTCCGGCGGCTACGCACTTGTTCTTCACTACTTTGACGCGGGTCCGGTTGCCTACCGCGTCCGAGCCGTCCTTGAGCGTCTCGATCCGGCGGATGTCCAGCCGTACCGAAGCGTAGAACTTCAGCGCCTTGCCGCCGGTGGTGGTCTCCGGGGAGTCGAAGAAGACCCCGATCTTCTCCCGGAGCTGGTTGATGAAGATCGCGGTAG
>JBOHFC010000001.1:0-10477 GCA_050701375.1 Pseudonocardiaceae bacterium | reverse complement strand
TTTTTTTTTTTTTATTTTCCTCCGGTTTTTTTATTATTTTATTTTTTTTTTTTTTTTTTTGGTTTGCTGATTGTGGGGGGGTGTGGGGCGGCGCTCCGCACCCCCCCCCCCCCCCGCTACTCGCTGCTGCGGCGCCGCAACCCACCACCATCCCTGGCACGGTGAGGATCGCCGTGCACAGAATCGCCGATGAACGCGATCGGAAGCCGATGGCGGGCTGAGTCGTCATGGGATCACTTCGCCGTCAGCATGTCGGGCTTGAGAGAGTTAGTGATTCCGATGAAGGAGTCCGGGACCGGGTACTGGCCCAGGATGAAGTAGAGGATCGCCGCGTGCATGGTCTCCACGGGTTGGATGGTGGCCGCAGTCATGATCCCGCCGGCGTCGGTGACGTTCGCGGTCGCGAAGGTGTAGGTCTGCGCGGCGATGTTCTCCAGGTTCAGTGCCAGCTTGGCCACGTCGGGCACCGACGTCGCCGCGTTGAGCATGTTGACCTGATCTTGGGTGATCGTCAGCGGGGCATCGTTGATCAGCGGCTTCCCCGCTTTGGACAGCACCGCGTTCCAGGCCTGCGCGTGGTCGGAGTGCTGCTTCATCGCGGTCTGGACGAAGGTAGCCACCGCCGGTGGAACCGTACCCAGCTGCCCGGCACCGGCCTTCTTCAGCGCGCCGCCGTAGGCGGTGACGGCCAGGTTCTCCAAGGCGGTCGCCAACGCCACCACCTTCAGGTCCCCGGTGTAGGTCTCTGGCGGGGCTGCGGGCGGGGGTGGGGCCGCCGAGGCCGATGAGCTCGGCGACCCTGAGGACCCGCCGGAGCAGGCAGTCGCGGCACCGAGGGCAACGGCGCCGGCAGCGCCGAGGAAAAAGCCGCGTCGGGTGGAGGGCTTGGCCACCACGTGGGTCAGGTTCGCGGTGAGCTCGTCGAGGGCCTTACGGACCTGCGGGAATGTCGACTCATGCAAGTCGTCGAGCTCCCGAGTCATCGCCGACAGTTCGCGCTCGCTGATCGCCATCTCCGCGTTGCGGGCGCGGCGGGGGAAGATACTCATCGGATCGCTCCTTCGTCGACCGGAGCGGCCATGGTGGTCGAGTAGAACGTGTCGGGGAAGCCCACACTGCCTGCCGCAGCGGGCAGCTTCGCGGCATCCGGTGGTAGTGCGATCAGCTGCGGCTCGTTGGCTTTGACCAGCGCCTGGACCGCCAGCAGGATCGCCTTGTGCTGGGATTCCACGCCGGCGACGCTGGCGAAGAGCTGTCGCAGTTCCGCGGTGGTTACCAACCCGACATCCTTGACGTAGGTCTGCGCAGCCACGTCTTCCAGCGTGATCGCCAGCCCGACGACGTCAGCAGCGGTCTTGAGCTTGGGTACCGCCGCCTTCACCACCTCGGAGTATTTGGGATCCGTGCCGGTCTGGGGCTTGCCACCGAGCCGCTGCGCGGCCGCGTTGAACGCCATCGCATGCTCGCCGTGCTGGTCCTTCGTCTTCATCGCGAATGCCTTGACCACCGCGTTGGCCGAACTGCCACCGATGAACGGCAGCGTCAAGGCGGTCTGGTAGGTCAGCACTGCGAGGTTCTCCAGGCCGGCCGCGGTCTGCAACGCCGCGACGTCGTCACCGGCCGCTGCCCACGCCGTCGGGCTGCTCAGCAGCCCCAAGGCCACAGCGCCGCCGGCCGCGGCCGCAACCGTGCCCCAGCGGGACGCGTCGCGGCCAGCGGACACGCAGGCCTCCCGGGCCGCCTCGACATAGTCATTCAGACCCGTCCGAGCGGTACGCATCGCGTCGGACTGCAGATCGTCCGAGTCTTCCAGGAGCTCTCGGAACCTCCCTTCATAGATCTTGTTCTGCACAAAACCTCCAAGCGGCTGGTGGGAGTTCAATCTCACGCGCTGTAATCGGTCGCGTAAGAGGAAGCAGCTTAGCTTTCGGCAACGTACCTACACCAGTTCGCCCCGGTCCATCACAATCAGGTCACATTTCGACGGTTCGAGGCGCTGGAAAGCTGTCGGAGGGCTGGTCAGAACCACCTCTCCAGGATGATCGCCAAACCGTCCTCGGAGTTACCCGCTGTGATCTCGTCTGCGGCCTCGAGCACCGCGGGATGGGCGTTGGCCATCGCCACCCCGTGCCCCGCCCAGTGCAGCATCGACAGGTCGTTGGGCATGTCACCCAAGGCCAGCACGTCGGCCGGCGCGACCCCCAGCTCGCCGGCCAGCCGGGCCAGCCCGGTGCCCTTGGTGACGCCGGGGGCGGAGATCTCGATCAGGCCGTAACCGGTGGAGTACGTGACGTCGAGGCCGGCCCGCGACGGGGCACCGAGTAGCTCGCGGACCGCGGCGGCCATCAGGTCGCTGCTGGCGTTCGGTTGGCGGACCAGGAGCTTGATCGCAGGTCGGCCGAGCAGCACATCGCGCGGCGCGTCGGCGGAGTCCGCGCCCGGCCAGGGATGGGTGTAACCGGGTTCGGCGAGGAACTGATCGGCGCCGTTGCACGCGGCGCTGGCGGTCGGCAGTTCGACGGCGAGCTTCGCGCCCGGTAGCGCGGTGGCGATCACCTCCGCCGCATCCCGCAGCTGCATCGAATCCAGCGTCACTGAGTAGCTGACGTGGTCGGTCGCGGCGTCATAGAGCACCGCGCCGTTGGCGCACACCGCTCGCCCAGCGTGACCGAGTTGCTCGACGATCGGCGGGATCCACCGCGGCGGCCGGCCCGTCACCAGCACGAACGGAACTCCGGCCGCGACCACTCGATGCACCGCCGCGCGGGTGCGCTCGGAAATCTGATCGGTCGGGTCCAGCAAGGTGCCGTCCACGTCGGTGGCGACCAGCCGCGGCCTCTGCATACCTTCGACCCTACGTTCCCCGCGCTCCTCGCCCTGCGCTTCTCCAACCGCGCTTCCCCGACCGGCGATTAACCGGCGAGAGCGGTCAAGGCGGCATCGACGTCGTTTTCGGTGGAGTAGACGTGGAAGGAGACCCTGAGCTGACCAGCGCGGGCCGCTGCTCGGATACCGGCTGCCGCGAGTTTGTGTTGCGCGTCAGGGATGGCGGCGGACACGATCGCGCTGTTGCCCTCGGCCAGGCCCAGACCAGCCCGAAACCGGTTGGTCAGCCCCAGGTTGTGGGTGTGAATCGCCTCGATGCCGATCTGCTCGATGACGTCCAGGGCGGGCGCGGTGCCGACCCAGCTGAACCAGGCAGGCGAGGTGTCGAACCGGCGCGCCGAGCGAGCCAGCCGCAACGGCAGTCCGTAGTAGGAGGTGTGCACGTCCGCACCGGCGAACCAGCCGGCGTGTATCGGGCGCAGCCGGTCGGCCAGCCGGTCACTGACGGCGAGAAACGCGCTGCCCCGAGGCGACATCAACCACTTGTAGCCTCCGCACGCCAGCGCATCGACCCCAGCGGTGGTGACCGGTAGCCAGCCGCAGGCCTGAGTCGCGTCGACGACGACGAGCGCGTCGTGCGCCTGGGCCGCCGCCACGATGGCGTCGAGATCGGCGATCTGTCCGGTCGCGGACTGCACCAGGCTCAAGGCGATGACCGTGGTGGAGCTGTCCACCGCGTCGGCCAGCCCAGCCACCGGCACCGGATGCACGTCGAAACCTCGATCGGCGTGCACCAGCCACGGGAACAGCAGGGAGGTGAAGTCGCCCTCGGCGGTGACCACCCGGGCCCGGTCGGGTATGCCCGCCGCCACCAACCCAATCAGCTCCGAGACTGTCGCCCCGACCGCGACCTGATCGGCGCGGGCGCCCACCAGGCGCGCGAACGATTCCCGCGAGCGTTCAGTCGACTCGCCCCACGCCTCCCAGCTGGTCTTTCCCGACCGCCAATCCGCCAACGCGGACTGCAAGGCATCCCACGCCGGTGTTGGCGGCAACCCGTAGCTCGCTGTGTTCAGCCATCCCGGCTCGGCATCCCACAGCCGCTGCGCGTCCACGATCTTCATCCTTCGAAACTAGCTGACACCAGTCGCGGCCCGCGCTGGGTTGCTGTCCAGCTCTGTGTCTCCCGAGCTGCCGAGCGACCGGCGGAGCGCCGCAGGTGTTCCTACACGTTCTGCATAGGCCGCGATCTACAGTTTGATCACTGAAGGTTGATTGTCTGGTCATCTGGCGGCACGGTGAACCGCCACTGATCCAACATTGGTCTGCCCTGCTCCAGCCACCACCGATAGGCGACCTCTACCTCATCCCATAAGCGGCGGGGCCCGTACTATCGGACCTCGTACCGGTCTTTCGTATCGCATGGGATGACCCTGGCCCCACGATCCCCGACGCTAATCCAAGATCTGCCATCCCGCCCGGCAGTGATCAATTGAGTTAGTTCCTCCCCACGTGGAGGGGAACATCTCTCATGTCTTGCCGCCACGCAGTCAGGTACGGTTTGGGGAGCAGTGCCTGACGGAGGACGGAGGAGACCGTGCAGTACAAGGCGCGTAGTCTCCGGCAGGAGCAAGCCTGGCTCAGTGCTGACCTTCGCGCCCAGGGTATGACGCGGGTGGAGGTGGTCGAGGTCTTCCGGACGAAATATCGGATCAACGCTCGGGTCGCCTTGCGGCTGGCACACGGTTGGAGCCAACGGCAAGCCGCTGATGAATGGAACCAACGTTGGCCAGACGAGCCCAAGACGTTCAAGAACTTCTCATATTGGGAGATTTGGCCCAGTTCCACTGGTCATAAGCCATCACTGGACGTTCTTGCCAGACTGGCGCGGCTTTATGAATGCAGCGTAAGCGATCTAGTCTCCGATCTACCCGACTACCGCCCCCGAGAGAGCACACATTCAGCAATCGTGGTGGCGAGTGACGTCATTAGGGATGATCTTGCAGAGACTCGACGAACGGTTTCTCCGATCAATGCAAACGCTGCCGAGAAGCCGGTCACTCGGGTATCGATAGCGATCTGCGGGAGTCGCGCCGCCGATACAAACGGCAACTTCATCACTTCATCGATGCAGCGGTCGGTGCTCTTGCAAGGTTCGTCATGCTCTCGCAATGCAAAGTGAACCACGGTCCGGTCGGCGTGGGAATCGAGGTGATGACTTACATCGCCGACCACTACCGGCCACGCGACTTCGTCGCTGCGGTCGGTCTTTTCGGTCGGCAGAACGTCGTCCGTGACGTCGATTGCGTGGTCGTTGTCGGAGGAGGCGCCGGCACGGCCGAAGAGATCGACCTCTCGGCCTACTCCGGTACCGCCATCATCCCGTTCCCAGCAAGTGGCGGTACCGCCAGACGCATGTACGAGCGGGCGCAGAATGCCGATGCGCGGTTGCGACGGTGCATACCCAAGCAGTACTTCGATACCCTGGGAACCTGTCAGGACGCTGAGCAGTTCGTTGAGATGGTCAAGCAGATAGTCGTAGATCGGCAAGGAGTGGGACAGTGACGGCACGACCGTTTGTTCTGCTGTCGGTGGCAATGTCTATCGACGGTTACATCGACGATATGCGAAACGCTCGGTTGATGCTGTCGAACGAGGCGGACTTCGATCGGGTCGATGAGATCCGGGCCGGCGTCGATGCCATCCTCGTGGGGGCCAACACGATCCGCCGCGATAATCCCCGGCTGCTCGTCCGCTCCGCGCCGCGCCGGCGAGAACGGGTGCAGCGTGGTGTTGCTGAGCACCCTATGAAGGTGACATTGACCGGTCGCGGTGATCTGGACGTCGCGGCACGGTTCTTCACCGCTGGTAACAATGAGAAGCTCGTCTATACGCGCGATCCTGCGGTGCGGGCTCTTCGCGAGTCGGTCGGGCATGTCGCGACCGTGGTCGGAGCAGGAGAGCAGATCGATCTGGGTGCCGTGCTACTGTTCCGCCACGACCTCGACCGGTGGAGCAGCTCAGCTGAACAGACCGGGCAGGCGCAGCGCCTTCCCGCGTTGCTGCCGGGCCTCGTGCGGAGCTACCCTCAGGAGGTCTTTCTCGCCGCTCGCGAGCAGGAACGCCCATCCCGGCGCCACGTCATCACCTCCGGCGTCTTCGGGCCGCCAGCCACCGTGGTGTGCGTGACCGACTTCCCACCTCGCATCGAAGGGACGAGCAGCACCGTCAAGGTCAAGGCCGTAGGCAAGGAGATTGATTTCGTGGCGAAGGCGGAGCCGACGCTGCGGATGATGCTGTCCGGCAACCCGACGAACATCGAGCATGTCACCGAGGCCACGGGCGTCAACGCCGGAGCACTCGCCCAGGGGTTGATTCACGAAGGTCTGTGCGCCGAGCTGACCGATGAGCTGTCCGCAGGCTACGTCGGCCTGGTAGCCCACGTCGGCGCAGCTACCTGAAGAGGTACGACCAGAACTGCCGTGGATGATGGGAATGTCCCGAGCAACCGTTGAAGGGCTTGTCCTCGTGTCCGCTACGCAGCCGTCCAGTACCACCCCCTCCGCTCTTTTCGACGTGCGCGAGCACCAGCATGAGGATGCTCTCGAACACGTCGAGTGGGTGTTTCGTCTGCGCCTCGACCGGTCGTCGGTGGTGTACGGCAGCTACGGAGCGACGGAGGGGTTTCGCACAAACAGCGGCACCTGGGTCAGGGTGGAGCGTCGGCAGCGGTGGCGGATCAATAGTGCAGTGTGGGTGGGGTTGGAAGCCGCGGCGACGATCTGCGGAGTCAGGAAGCCGGAGTGGTTCCAGAGCACCACGTGGACCGACCAGAGCCGTGACGTGGTGTGGCGGGCGGACGAGGTCGAGATGATCAAGTCGCCTATCGTGGGAGATCTCGCGACTGCCGCGACCTTGCCAGACTCGTGGTGGGCCGGACTGCGGGCGTCACTGAAGGCGCTGCGGGCGCACCAGACCGAACGGGTCGGGATGAGTCAAGCTCATCTGTCCACAAGGATCAACGAGATCTTCGACGGCGTCGACACGACAGTGGACGAATGGGCGACCGCACATACCGACGTGCACTGGAACAACCTCACCGTCGACGGCCACCTGATCGACTGGGAAGACTGGGGCGCCGCCCCCCGGGGCCACGACGCCGCGTGCTTGTGGCAATCAGCCTTACCAGATTCCCAGCTCACGGTGCGCGTGCAGCAAGAGTTTGCAGAGGACTTACAAACCCGCTCAGGAAAGCTCACACAGCTGTTGCAGTGCGCGAACGCGATCCGCGTCGCCAACCGGTGCGGTCAGCCCACACCGTTGTCAGAGCCCGCGAAGGCAGCAGCGAACGTCCTGTTAGCAGAGCTGACCCCGTAGAGCTCATCTGACCCGGCTCGAGATCGGCAAGGAGTGGCATGGTGACGTCACGCCCGCACCTCCTGCTGTCGGTGGCGATGTCCATCGACGATATGCGCAACGCTCGGTTGATGCTGTCGAACGAGGCGGACTTCGATCGGGTCGATGAGATCCGGGCCGGCGTCGATGCCATCCTCGTGGGGGCCAACACGATCCGCCGCGATAACCCCCGGCTGCTCGTCCGCTCCGCGCCGCGCCGGCGAGAACGGGTGCAGCGTGGTGTTGCTGAGCACCCTATGAAGGTCGAGCGCCTGATGGTGGAGAGCGGCAGCGCCGTCCATACCCAGTTCCTCACTGCCGGGCTCGTCGACGAAATCCACCTCGTGATCGCGCCGTTCTTCGTCGGTGACCCCGAGGCCCCTCGCTTCGTGCATCCCGGACGCTTCCCCCAGAACCCCGAGCACCCCATGACACTTGCGGAAGCCCGCCAGATCGGCAACGAGGTCCTGCTGCGCTACGTATCTGCGTCATGAGTTGACTTCGAGTGCGCTCTAAGTCGTAGCGTCGCAGTCATGACGGTGACGGCGGCGATGGAAGAACTGGTAGCGTCTTACCCGATACCGGAGCCGGCGCCGTTGTCCCAGGGCTTGGTGCGCTGCCTGGACCTACCATCCGACCTTGCGGCCGAGCTGAGTATCGCGCAGGTGTCGGAGCTGACCGGGGTCAGTGCTCACACGCTGCGCTACTACGAGCGAATCGGGCTGGTCGAGGTGAGCCGCAACGCCGCGGGTCACCGGGTTTATGACCGAGACGCGCTGGCGCGGGTGGTGTTCGTGAGCCGGCTGCGCAGCTCGGACATGCCGATCCGCACCATCTCCCGATACGTCGAGCTGGTCAAGCAGGGCCCGGTGACCGAGCCGCAACGGTTGCCGTTACTGCAAGAGCATCGCACCACCATCGTTGGGCGCTTGGCCGAGATGCAGGCCGCGCTCGCCGTCATCGAGTACAAGATCACCACCTACGGCGGTGCCTGCGGCCCCTGACGGCCACCACCGCAGCTCGACCACCACCGCGCAGTGCTGCAGCGCTGCTGGTCAACCGTGCAACGACAACAGGAAGCAGCGACATCATGACGCGCAATCACCGCATCCAGACGTCCCGCACTCTCGGCCGATCGGGCCTGCAGGTGTCCCCGCTGGGCCTGGGGTGCATGGGAATGAGTTTCGCCTACGGCCCGCCGGACCGTGCCGAAGCGCTGGCCACCATCCACGCCGCCCTGGATGCCGGGGTGAGCCTGCTCGACACCGCCGACATGTACGGCATCGGCGACAACGAGCGCCTGGTCGGCGAGGCGATCGCCGGGCGCCGTGACGAGGTGGTGCTGGCCACCAAGTTCGGCATCGTCGTCGACCCCGACACGTCGATGCCGGCCGGCGTGAACGGCCGGCCGGAGTACCTGCACTCGGCGGTCGAGGCGTCGCTGTCCCGGCTGGGAGTCGACCACATCGATCTGTACTACCAGCACCGCCCGGACCCCAACGTCCCGATCGAGGACACCGTCGGGACGATGGCCGAACTCGTCGCCGCCGGCAAGGTGGCCCATCTCGGGTTGTCGGAGGCCTCGGCGGCCACCATCCGCCGGGCACACGCGGTGCACCCGATCACGGCGGTGCAAAGCGAATGGTCGATCTTCAGCCGGGACATCGAGGACACCGTCGCCCCCACCTGCCGGGAACTCGGGATCGGGCTGGTGCCCTACAGCCCGCTGGGTCGTGGGCTGCTCACCGGCTCCACCGCCTCGGTGACCGACCTCGCTGACGACGACTTCCGCCGCACCCTGCCCCGCTGGGACGCCGACAACCTGACCACCAACCTCGCCCTGGTGGCCGAGATCCGCACCATCGCCGCCGACCATGACGCGACGCCGGCGCAGGTGGCGCTGGCCTGGCTGCTGGCTCAGGGCGAGGACGTGGTGCCCATCCCGGGCACCAAACGCCGCAGTTACCTGGACGACAACCTCGGCACCCTCGACGTCACCCTGACCACCGACGACCTGGAGCACCTGGCGAAACTGCGTCCCGCCGGTACCCGCTACCCCGACATGACCTGGGTCGACCGCGACACCCCGCCCCTGTCCTGACCTCGCGTTCTGGACCCACTTCGCCGGTCAGCCCAACTCCGGCCGGCTGGACAGCACGGCGGCGGCTTCGAGCAGCATCCAGCCCGACAGCTGCACCGACAGGTCGCGCTCCGCCCGGTCCGATTTCGGCGGCAGGGCAGGGATCGTCCACTGCGGACCGAATACCGGACCGCCGGCGGCGACGCCCCGGTTGCGCCATGCCGCCTCGGCGGAGTCCAGCACCAGGCGCGCAGCGATCTTGCCCGCCGGCCGGTCGGCTGGCAGGACCATGGCGGCCAGGGCGAGGTAGCGGGCCAGGATGCCGGTGAACAACCCCCCGTCACCGCCGCCGTGTCCACGCAGCACGCCGCCGTCGGTGAGATGCTCGGCGACCCCGTGCACCGTCGCCCCGGCGTGGCGCCACCACCGTGGCTCACCGGTCGCCGTACCCAGTTCGAGGCAGGCCCCCAGCAGCACGCCCTGGCAGTAGCTGTACAGCGTGCGCTCGACGGTGCGCACCGACCCGTCCGGGTTGATCCGTGCCCCGTCGAAGACCAGGCCGGTACTGGGGTCTTTCAGGTGCGCGAGGATCCAGTCGACCAGGGACGTGGCGATGCCCAGGTTTCCCCGCCGGGCGTAGAAGATCGCCGCCGGCCCGGTGGCCGGGACGTTGACGAAATCGTCTCCGACCCGCCACCGCATCCCCCCGTCCGGGCCCCGCCCGGAGCGCAGGCGGCGCATGATGGCCTCTTCCGCTCCCGGCTTGCGGATCCCGGCCAGCGTCGCACCGCGCTGCAACGCCAGGCCGAGCCAGGCGATGTCGTCGTAGTAGTCGTTGACCCAGCCGGTGACGTTGCGCACCCGCACACCGCGCACCAGCGCCGCGGTGGTGTCGCGCCGCCATTGCGTCGGGGCGCGCTGGTAGGCGTCGATCGTGCAGTCGAGCAGGTGAGCCTGCCACCAGTAGTGCCAGTGTGCCGATCGTCCCGGCCAGCCGGGTCGTCCAAACCGGGTGTCCGGCAGGCTCCACAGCCAGTGCAGGTGCCGGGTGTGCACAGCGCGTTCGGCGGCGGCCGCGCGAGCCGCCCACACACTCACCAGGCCGTCCCGATATCGGCGTGTTGGCGGATCCAGGCGTGCATGGCGATCCCGGCGGCCACCCCGGCGTTGATCGAC